>JAIBJO010000138.1 GCA_020029615.1 Actinomycetota bacterium | reverse complement strand
TCGCCGGGTTCGCGACGTACACGGCTGCAGAGGGCGTGGACTGGGGCGTGCTCGCGGCCGGTCTCGCGGGCGCTCTCCCCGGCGGCTGGCTGGGAGCGCGCGCGACCGGGCGGATCGCGGAGAGGACGCTTCGGCTCACGCTGGGCGTGGTGCTCCTCGTCGTAGCCGCGTCGTTCGCGGTCCAGGCCGTCCGCGTCTGACTAGGCCACGGCGGGCCAGCGCCCGTCGAGCCACTCGACGAGCTCGGGTGCGGGCCGAGGGCTCGCGACGTAGAAGCCCTGCGCCGCGTCGCACCCCCAGCCGGCGAGGACGCTCCACGCGTGCCGGGTCTCGACCCCCTCAGCCACGACGCGGAGGCCGAGCGCGTGCCCGATGTCGATCATGCCGTGAACGATCGCGGCGTCCGTGGCGCTGCGGCCGAGGCCGTGCACGAATCCGGCGTCGATCTTCAGCTCGTCGAGGGGGAGCGTCCGCAGCGCTGCGAACGACGATGCGCGCCCGCCGTCGTCGAGAGAGAGACGCACACCGAGGGTGGCAAATCGTCCGACGACGGCGTCGTCGAGCTCGGCCCCGGCGCCCGACCCTGCCGGCACGACCTCGAGCGTGACCGGCGTGGCCGTGAGATCCACGGTGCAGAGCATGTCCGCGAGGCCGTCGGCGAACTGTGGATCGTCGAGGAGACGGTAGGGGATGTTGATCGAGACTCCGAGCTCGTGGCCGGCGCGTGACCAGAGCTCGGCCGAGCTCAGCGCGTCGGCGACGACGAGGAACGTGAGCTCTCGCGCCAGAGGCGTGCGCTCCACATGAGGCATGAACTCGGCCGGCGGGACGAGCGCACCCTCCGGAAGCACTCGCCTGATCAGAGCCTCGGCCGACTGCGTCGCTCCGGTCGCCAGATCGAGAATGGGCTGGTAGACGACCAGGAGCTCCTTCTGGGCGAGGGCTTTCTCGACGTCGCGCACGACGCCGGCATCGACACCGCGGCGCATGAAGAAGGTGTCGTCGACCGTGTCTCGTTTCGTGGCGTACATCTGCCCGTCCGCTCGTGCGAGCAGCTCGTCGGAGGTGCGGCCGTCCGCGGGGAAGACCGCCCAGCCGATGCTGCCGTCGATCTCGATCGACGCCCCGTCGATGCGGAACGGTCGGCGGAGAGCGTGCCGGAGCCGGCTCACGAGCGCAGCGGCGGTCTCGTTGTTGCCGGTCTCCATCGAGAGAACGACGAACTCGTCGCCGCCGATTCGGGCCACTGTGTCGCTGGATCGCAGGATCGCCTCGAAGCGGCGGGCAAGCGTGCGCAGGACCGTGTCGCCCGCCCGGTGGCCGCGGACATCGTTGACGTCCTTGAACCCGTCGAGGTCGACGACGATGAGGGTGAAGTTCTGGCCGGAGCGCCGCGAGCGGCGGAGCGCCTGCTCGATCCGATCGTCCAAGAGGACCCGGTTCGGCAGGCCGGTCAGCGGGTCGCGCAAAGCCTCCGTCGCGGCGGTCCGCAGCCGCCAGTTGAGGAGGACGCCGCATGCCGCCGCGGCGAAGGCGAACACGACCAGCGTGGCGACCACGTAGTCGGGCGTCTCGCGCAACACGGCTGTGAGAAGGCTCGACACGAGCACGAGCGCCGCGAGGGATAGCGCCCATGCGAAGGTGCTGGTGAGATGCCGCCTTGACCTGATCGTCACTTCGTGGTTGCCGTTCTTGCTCCACGAGGGAGCCGCCGCAGTACTTCCGAGAGTAGTCAGGCCGAGCGCGTTATCGCCCCTAGTTCGAGGGATTCATCCCCTGACCGAGTGACGGAGGTGCGCGAGCCCGGAAGGAAGCGACGCTTTCTCCGTGAATCGTGCTCCGTGGACGTCACGGCGGGCCTCGTCGGACTGCTCGTCGGCGCGGCCGTCGGCCCGCTCGCCGATCGGCTCGCCACGAATGCGCCGCTTCACGAGCCGCTGCTTCGAAGCGTGCCACGCTCGCCGCGCCTGCCCCTCGTCACGCTCGCGACCGTGCTCCTCGGCGGGGCGTCCGGGCTCGTCTTCGGCTTCACGCTCGACGGGCTTGTCGCGGCACTCTTCTGCTGGCTTCTCGTCGTCATCACGCGGACCGATTTCGAGCATCGCCTCATTCCGGACAAGATCGTGCTCCCCGGGACCGTGGCGGTACTCGCCCTGCGTACGATCGACGATCCGAGCATCGAATGGGTTCTCAGCGCACTCGCGGCAGGGCTCGTCCTCTTCCTCATCGTCCTCGCGTATCCGAAGGGCATCGGAATGGGGGATGTGAAGCTCTCGGCGTTTCTCGGTGCGGGCCTAGGGGTGTCCGTGATCCCGGCGCTGTTCGTCGGGTTCTTCGTCGCGTTCGTGCCGGCCGCGCTGCTGCTCGTCCGGCACGGAACCGAGGCGCGCAAGCAGGCGATTCCACTCGGGCCGTTCCTCGCGCTCGGCGGGGTCGTCGCCCTCTTCTGGGGCGGCGCGATACTCGACTGGTACAAGCAGCTCACGATCTAAGCCCGGGTCCCTTCAGGCCTGCACGCCGAAAGCCGATTCGTGACCCATGGAAAGCGCTTCGACGCCTGCGCGCGTCTCGTCCCCGGTCGACCCGGCGCTCCTGGCGACGGCGGCGCGAGAGGCTGAAGCGGCGCTCGCCGAGACCGGCGAGCCTGCGACGGCGATCGAGCAGGCCATCGAGGTCCTGTACGACCGCGTGCGCGGGATCATGCCCTCGGTTTTCGTGCTCGAGCACGGTCGGCTCTGGCTGGTTGCACAGCGTGGGTACGCAGTCGTTCCCGACGGGATGACCGTGGACAGCGGGGTCACGGGTCGCGCAGTACGGCTCTCGAGGGCCCAGCTCGTCCCCGATGTGCGGACGGATCCCGACTACGTCCCGGCCTTGCCGGGCATCAGGTCCGAGCTCGCCGTTCCGATTCGCTCCGGCCGTATGACCGTAGGCGTGCTCAACGTCGAGTCCGAGCGAGCGCTTCCGGACGGAGCGGCGAAGGCGATCCAGCCGCTGTCCCGTGCGCTCGCACCTCTCGCAGAAGCGCTTCGCACGCGGCGCGCCCTCGACCTTGCGGCACTCGCACGCCTCTTCGTCCATCTGGGCAGCCTGCGCGATCCGGACGCAATAGCGTCGCTGGCGGCGGCTTCGCTGCCGCGCGTCCTGCCGCTCGCGGCGGCCCAGGTCGTCGTCTGGGACGACATCGGCGTGCCGAGCGAGCTTGCAGCGTGGGTCTCCGACCTCGTGCACGAGCCGCTGGCTCGAAGCGAGCTCGAGGCTGCGCGCGCTCAGATCGATCCCGCGGTGGTCTGCCAGGTGCTCGACCTCGGCGGTCGTGGACGATCGCGCCGCTCGATCGTCTGGCTGCCGCTCCGTGCCAACGGGGACGACCTCGGCGCACTGGTCGGCATCAGCGCGACCGACGAGCATGTCGACCCGGTTCAGCTCGACACTGCGGCGGTGCTGGCCGCGCATGTCGCCGCGTCGCTCGACGCCGCATTCGCCCTCGGACGCGAGCGTCGCAGCGCCGTCACGGACTCGCTGACCGGGATCTTGAACCGGCGCGGGCTCGAAGAGCGTCTGGAGCACGCGCTTGCCGTCGCGCAGGAGGGCCGAGTGCCACTCAGTCTCCTCGTCATCGACTGTGACGACTTCAAGGACATCAACGATCGCGCCGGGCATGAGTTTGGGGATGCGCTGCTGCGCGAGGTTGCCGATGTCCTCGCGCGCGCGCTTCCTGTGGGTGCCGAGGCGGCACGGCTCGGCGGCGACGAGTTCGTCGTCATGCTCCCCGAGGCAGGGGCGGATGCCGCGGAAGGGCTTGGGAGCCAGATCCGGAACGTCCTGGCCGATGGGCTCACGGACGCCGGTTTTCCGCTTCGGATCAGTGCCGGGATCTCGACCTACCCCTTCGACGGAGCCGGGCCCACCGCCCTGCTACGTGCCGCCGATCAGGCGCTCTATGCGGCGAAGAGCGGTGGAAAGGACCGCGTGGCCTCGTTTCGCGAGCTGGCAGCGTCGGCGCCGCAGTCCGCCGCCGTCAGCCGTCTCGCGCTGGCGGAGGGCCGCCGCGGCCGTAGCGACAGCTCCGGCTCCGTGCTGGCCGACGCGATCGCGGCAGCGAAGGCGATCGAGCTCGAGGAGAGCGTCGATGCCGTGTGCCGCCGTCTGTGCAAGGCGCTGGTGTTCGTCGTCGGGGCGACGGCCTGTTCTGCGTCGCGGGTGGTGGGCGACTTCGTCGTCGACGCGACGGAGCACGCGCTGCGTGAAGTGTCGCTCGGAGCCGAAGCGGCGTACCGAATCGACGACTTTCCACTCACGGCCGAGGTCCTGCGCTCCGGAAAGCCCAGGGCGATCTCGTTCGCGGAGGGCGAGATCGACCCAGCCGAAGCGTTCATCCTGCGCGAGCTCGGCATGAGCGCGGTCCTGTTGCTCCCGTTGCGAGTCGCCGGCCGCCCGTGGGGGCTCGTCGAGCTGTACGAGATGCGCCTGCGAACCTTCACGGACGACGACGTTGCGGTGGCCGAGTTCCTGACGGTGCAGGCCGAGCGCCGGCTCGAAGCAGTCGACGTCGTCGACGACGAGCGGCCTCGGCCGCAGGTCTACGAGCTTCCGGACGGCGACTCACCGCGCGTCCCGCGAACGAGGTAGGCGCACCGCCGTCGATCCCCGGGAAGCGGCGACGGCCCCGTCCGCGCGACAACGTACTCCTCGCCCTCGAGCTCGAATCGGTCGCCGGGAGCGACGCCGGTACGCTCGACTTCGAGGAGGCGGTAGTCGATGCCGGGCACGAAAGCGAGCCGTGTCGATTGCGGAATGCCGCCTGGACCGCCG
This sequence comes from Actinomycetota bacterium, assembly GCA_020029615.1. Lineage (GTDB taxonomy): Bacteria > Actinomycetota > Thermoleophilia > Gaiellales > Gaiellaceae > GMQP-bins7. The sequence continues at coordinate 336 of JAIBJO010000138.1, read as the reverse complement.
TAGTCGGGCTCCGCGCGGGCGTCGTCCAGGCGAGCCTCGAGCTCGTCGAGACGCTCCTCTCGCTCGGCCACTGCGCGCTCGCGTCGCTCGACAGCCGCACGCTTGAGCTCCACGGCGCCCACCTCGCTTCGCCGGCGTGAGAGATCGGCCTCAGCCCTGCTGAGCGCGCTCTCGCGCTCGGCGAGATCTCGGAGAAAGTCCGTGAGCTCGGTCTCACGTGACTCGAGGTCGGACGTTCGCATCCTGAGCATGCGCTCGACTGACGCGCGCGAGTCACGCAGGAGCTCCTCGCGGCGCTCGAGATCGGCGATCGACTCGTCGAAGCGGGCTGCGTGC
>JAIBJO010000002.1 GCA_020029615.1 Actinomycetota bacterium | reverse complement strand
ATGGGCCGGATCGCGACCGACTACTACGTCCAGGACGGCGTCGTTCCCCGCACTCGCCTCCCCGAGGTGCTCCGGCGGATCGAGGAGCTGTCGTTGCATCACGGACTGCGCGTCGGGAACGTCTTCCACGCAGGCGACGGCAACCTCCACCCACTCGTGCTCTACAACTCGGACGCAGGCGAGACCGAGCGGGCACGCGAGCTCGCCGAGGCCATACTCGACGCCTGCCTCGACGCGGGCGGCTCGTTGACCGGCGAGCACGGCGTCGGGATGGACAAGGCCTGCTCGATGCCGCGGATGTTCTCCGAACGAGACCTGCAGACGTTCGAGCGGCTGCGTCGCGCGTTCGATCCGGCCGGACTCTGCAACCCCGGAAAAGTGATCCCGACACCGCGGCTCTGCGGCGAGGTGCCTGGGCCGTACCGCGTCCATCCACTCGAGCGGATCGGCGTTGCCGAACGTCTCTAACCTCGAGGAAGCCTCGGCGCTCCTGGCCGCGGCGCATGCCGCCGGGCGCAAGCTCCGGATCGGCACCGACCTGACCGCCGACGGGCTCGACCGGATCCTCGAGCACGACCCGGGTGACCTCACGTGCACGGTCGAGGCGGGCGTCCGGCTCTCGGAGCTACGCGCAGCGTTGTCGGCGTCGGGTCACCGGCTCTCGCTCGACCCACCCGGCGATCCGACGATCGGCGCCCTCCTCGCGCGGAACGTCTCGGGCCCACTGCGGCATCGCTTCGGCGCGCCACGCGACCTGGTGCTCGGCGCGACGCTCGTGCTCGGGGACGGGACGATTGCGAGCTCCGGAGGCAAGGTCGTGAAGAACGTCGCGGGATACGACCTCGCGCGGCTGGTCTGCGGATCCGAAGGGCGCCTCGCGTTCATCGCGCGCGTGAGCTTCCGCCTCCATCCTCTCCCGAAGGCAGAGCGGACGCTCGCCGTCGCGACGGAGGACGCAGCGCCGGTCACAGCTCGCCTGCTCGCATCGCAGCTCCAGCCGAGCGCTGTCGACGTCCTGCACCCCGGGCGCGTCGCGGTGCTGTTCGAAGGGTCGGAGCGCGCGGTTCTCGCACAGCTCGCCGCCGCGCAAGAGCTCGTCGGCGGCGCGGAGGCGGACGCCTCGGTCTGGCAGGAGTCGCGCGACCGTCAGGGCGCCGCCCGAGGGCGTGTCCGATTCGCGCCCGGAGAGCTCGTGACGGCGCTCGCGGCGCTGGACGAGGCCATCATTCGCCCGGCCGCAGGCGTCGCCTATACGGCCGCCGAGTCGCCTAGTGACACAGTGTCACAAGGCGACCGCGCTGATGCTCGACGGAGGCTCGTCGAGCGGATCGCCCGCGGGCTCGATTCGCACGGAGTGCTGACGGCGTGATCCGCGAGTACACGTCGGACTGCGTGCACTGCGGCTTCTGCCTGCCGACGTGCCCGACGTACGTTCTCTGGAGCGAGGAGATGGACTCCCCGCGCGGCCGTATCCACCTGATGGACGCCCGCCTCGACGGAACCATCGCGCTGAACGCCACGGTCGCGACTCATTTCGACCGCTGCCTCGGGTGCATGGCGTGCGTGAGCTCGTGCCCGTCGGGCGTTCGCTACGACCGGTTGATCGAGAGCACGCGCGCGGCGGTCGAGGAAGAGTACGAGCGGCCGCTCGGCGATCGGCTCGTCCGCGGGCTCCTGTTCCGCCTCCTTCCCTACCCCGGCCGGATGCGAGCTGCGCTCCGCCTCGCACCGCTCGGACGGCTCGTGCCGATGCCGGGGCGGTTTCGCCCGCTCGTCGAGATCGCCCCGCGCTGGCGCGGCAAGGGAGATGTCCCTGTGCTGACACCCGCGGCCGGTGACACACGCGCGCGCGTCGGCCTGCTCACGGGCTGCGTGCAGCGTGCCGTCTTCGGAGACGTGAATGCCGCGACCGCACGAGTCCTGGCCGCCGACGGCTTCGAGGTGGTCGCACCGCCGCAGGAGTGCTGCGGCGCGCTTTCCGTGCACGCGGGCAGGCTCGAGGAAGGCAAGGCCTTCGCGCGCCGGCTGATCGACGCGTTCGACGGCGTCGACCTCGTCGTCGTGAACTCCTCGGGGTGCGGATCGCACCTGAAGGAGCTCGGCTGGCTCCTCGGAGACGACAGCGCGGAGGCATTCGCGGCGAGGGTTCGCGATGTCGGCGAGCTCCTCGCGGATGTCCCGCCCCGAGCGCCCCGGCATCCGCTGCCTATGAGAGTGGCGCTCCAGGACTCGTGCCACCTCCGCCACGCGCAGCGGCTCCCGCTCTCGTCTCTTGCATCGCTCGCTCGCATCCCGGCGCTCGAGGTCGTCGAGCCCTCTGAACAGGACCTCTGCTGCGGGTCGGCCGGGATCTACAACGTCGTCCAGGCCGAGGCCGCGCGAGAGCTCGGTGACCGCAAGGCCGGGCATGTCCTCGCAACGGGCGCGCAGGCCTTCGCGAGCGCGAACCCAGGTTGCCTCGTCCAGGTCTCGAGCGCTCTCAACCGGGTGAAGCAGCCGCTGCCGGCACTCCACCCGATCGAGCTCGTCGACGCCTCGATCAGGGGAGTGCCGGCGGGCAGGCTACAGGCGACGGCGCGGCGCTGATACGCCTACCTCGTCTCGAAGGTCAGCGTCCAGCGCGAGCTCTCGTCGTCGAGGTAGCTCTCGACCGCCTGGCCCCGGGCACCGCGGTACGCACCGGTTCCGCCTATGACGGCCACGACGTTTTGCTTCGCCTCGTCGACGGCTGCGCCGGCAAGGATGATCTGACCCCCGGCGAGCGAGAACGTGTTCATGCAGAAGAGGATCGCCTTCTTGGTGCCCGTCTTCGACTGCTGCGTGCATTGACCCGTTGCGGTTCCGAGCGGCTCCGAGCCTCGTGCGCGCGTTTCGACGCCCGTGTAGACAACGTAGTCTCCTTGGCCGAACACGTTCTTCGGCGGATTGTCGACGTGCGTGGACGACGTGGCCTTTCCGACGACGGTCAGGGTCTTCATGCCGCCTTCGGAACCGGAGGGCGCTGCAACAGCCGCCGCGACGGCCGCGCATGATGCAGCGATCGCCAGCGTGGCACCTACGAACATCCGCTTCATCTGGGCTCTCCTTCGATCGATGACGAATCGACCGTAGAGCTGCGCGCTCCGGAGATCGTCGGCCGAGCAGATGATCTCCGTCGACAACGAGGAGGAACTCCGCCTCGGCCGCGAGGTGGACGTTCATCGGCCGGTCGGCCGATGCAGACGTATGCGCGGTCGCGTAGCTTCGGCACATGCGTGACCTACGCGGACTCGACTGGGGACGGATCGCGGACGTCGCCATCGTCGCCGCATTGCTCGCCTCGGGCTTCGGCCAGCTCGCGTGGGGCGATACGAACGGCCCCGTCTGGGCAAACGCGATCCTGATGACGGCAATCGCGCTCCCTGCCCTCTGGAGGCGCTCGCACCCGGAGCTGGCGTTCAGCGCGTCGATGACGGCTGTGCTCGTTCTGATACTCGCCTACTACCCCTCGGGGACGGACGGGCCAGGTGAGTCGTGGTTCGGATTCCTGATCATGACGTTCTCGCTCGCTCTGTACGGAGAGGGGAGACCGCGAGCGGCCGCCACGCTCTTCGGTGCCGCGGCGTTCGCAGCGATCAACATCCGCCAACTCCTCGTGGACACGGACCCGTTCGACGTGCTCACCGCGTGGGTGTTTCCGGTGCTCGCCTGGCTTGGCGGCTGGGCGCTGCATCACCGCCAGTCCACCGCCGAGCGCCATCGCCTCCGCGCCGACGAGGCGGAGGAGCGGCGAGCCGAGGACGCACGTCGCGCCATCGAGCACGAGCGCGCGCGAATCGCGCGCGAGCTCCACGACATGATCTCGCACTCCGTGAGCGTGATGGTCATGCAGGCTGCCGTCGAACGCCGCCTGCTGGCGAACGAGAACACGAGCTACGCGCGTACGCTGCAGCAGATAGAGCGCTCGGGACGGGATGCGCTCGGCGAGCTTCGCACCCTGCTCGGTGTGCTGCGGGACAGCGACGACGGCGACGCCCTCACCCCTCAGCCCGGCCTCGACGACCTGCCGGGGCTCATCGAGCGCGTGCGGGATGCGGGGCTCTCGGTCGATCTCCGTGTCGACGGTGAGCCGGTCGAGGTGTCGCCTGCTCTCCAGCTGACGGCCTTTCGGATCGTGCAGGAGGGGCTCACGAACGTCCTCAAACACGCGGGAGAAGCTCGCGCGGAGGTCGTCGTGACGTACTCGCCCACCCGCCTCGAGCTCGAGGTGCGAGACGACGGAACGAGCCCGAACGCAACGGTTCCGGGGACAGGTCTGGTGGGGTTACGCGAGCGCGCCTCTCTCTACGGCGGCGACATCGAGACATTCGCGCCCAAACAGGGCGGCTTCGTCCTTCGCGCTGACCTTCCCATCATGACCGAGCCGGCGTGACGATCACGATCGCCGTCGCCGACGACCAGGCGATCATCCGCGCCGGGCTCGTGAAGCTCCTCGAGTCCGAGCCTGATCTCGCCGTGTCCGGCGAGGCGGCCGACGGGGTCGAAGCGCTCGGCCTCGTGCGAGAGACGCGGCCGGATGTCGTCCTGATGGACATCCGGATGCCCCGGCTCGACGGCCTCGAGGCGACAAGGCGAATTGCGCAGGACTTCCCTGGAACCCGCGTAATCGTCCTGACGACGTTCGGCCTCGACGAGTACGTGTTCGAAGCCCTTCGAAGCGGTGCGAGCGGCTTCTTGCTCAAGGACACGGAGCCAGAGCACCTGATTGCAGCGATCCGGCTCGTCGCGACGGGCGAGTCGCTGCTCGCCCCAGCGGCGACCCGACGTTTGATCGAGGCACGCGCCGCGCGCAGCGCAGCGGCGGACGCCACCCTGGATGCGCTCACGCCGCGGGAGCGCGACGTGTTCCGGTTGCTCGCGAGAGGGCTGTCGAACGCAGAGATCGCCGCGGAGCTCGTCGTCTCCGACGCCACGGTCAAGACGCACGTCGCGAGCGTGCTGACCAAGCTCGGCCTACGCGATCGTGTGCAGGCGGTGATCCTCGCGTACGAAAGCGGGGTCGTCGCCATGGACGAGAAGGTCTCCTGGCGCGCCGATGGCTCAGGCCTCCACGGCGACGGGCCGTAGCTCGTCCAAGCGGTCGACGCGGCCCAGCGCCGGGAAGAGCTTCCACCAGACACCGGCGACGACCACAGTCGCCACCCCTCCCGCCACGACGGCCGGCACTGCGCCGATAAGCGCTGCCGCGACGCCCGACTCGAACGCGCCAAGCTCGTTCGACGCGCTGATGAAGACCATCTCGACCGCGGTGACCCTTCCCCGCAGCTCGTCCGGAGTCACGAGCGGAAGGATGGTCGACCGCAACACGACGCTCACGGTGTCGAGCGCGGCGCCGACCGCGAGCGCGAGCATCGAGACCCACATCGCACGGGATAGGCCGAAGGCCACCATGCAGACGCCGAAGCCGGCAACGACGACGAAGAGCTTCGGGCCTGCATGGCGACGAATCGGGTAGCGGGCGATGGCAGCCGCGCAGAGCAGTGAGCCGACGGCAGGCGAGGCGCGAAGGAAGCCGAGACCGGTCGGGCCGACCTCGAGGATGTCCTTCGCGAAGACGGGCAGCAGCGCAACGGCACCACCGAGCAGCACCGCGAAGAGGTCGAGCGAGATCGCTCCCAGCAGAACGTTCGTCCGACGTATGAGCCGAACTCCCGCCAGAACTTCGTCGATGCCGACGACACCCTCGGCCGCAGGCACGCGACCGCTGCGAAGCGCGAGAACACACCCGAGAGCGACGAGCGAAAGCCCTATCGCAACGACGTAGACGAGCTCCGCCCGAATCGCGAAGAGGATCCCCCCGACCGCCGGCCCGACCACGGCCGACAGCTGGAAGGCGATCGAGCGCTGCGCGAGGGCGCTCACGAGGATCTCCTGCGGGACGAGCGACGGGGTGAGCGCGCGGCCCGCCGGTGCGCCGATCGCACTCCCGATTCCCTGGACGAACGCGAGTGCGAAGAAGGGCCAGACGCGCCCCGTGTCCGCGATCGTGACCGCCAGCAAGCCGCCCAACACGAAGACGTTCAGAGCCACCATCACGGTGAGCAGGTTTCGCCGCGGAACTCGATCCGCAAGGTGCCCGGCCGGCAGGGCGAGGAGCAAGAGCGGCAGGAACTCGGCGAGGCCGACGAGACCGAGGTCGAGTGGGTTCTCGCGAACCGAGTAGACCTGCCAGCCGATCGCGACGATCGCCATCTGAAGCGCGAACGCCTCGGTGACGAGCGACACCCAGAAGAGCGCGAAGTCGCGGTGCCGGAACGCAGATCCTCCGGCTGAGGTCACCGTGGCGAGCTACGCAGCTGCCGGCTCGTCGGTCGGCGTGTCGCCAACGCCGAACTCGACCTCGATCTTCATGATTCGGGAGCCGTCGATCTCGAGCACGCTCAGGCAGAGGCCGTCCGTTCGCACCTCGTCGCCCACCTCCGGCGCACGACCGAGCTCGCCGAAGACGAGCCCGGCCATCGTGTTGTAGTCCTCTTGCTCGAGCTCGGTGCCGAACTCCTCGTTGAAGTCGTCGATCGTGTACGTGCCCTCGATGCGGATGTGCGTCTCGTCGATCCGCTCGATCGAGGTGTCCGGGAGGTCGAACTCGTCCTCGATGTCGCCGACGATCTCCTCGAGCAGGTCCTCGAGCGTGACGATCCCCTCCATGTCCCCGTACTCGTCGACGACGATCGCCATGTGCTGCTTCTCCCGTCGGAAGTCGGCCAGAAGCGCCGCAAGATCCTTCGTCTCCGGGACGACGTAGGCGGGGCGGACGATCGACTCGAGCTCGACCGCCGCTAGACCGAGATCGTGCATGGCGCCGAAGAGATCGCGGACGTGGAGAACGCCGACGACCTCGTCGAGCGAGCCCCGGTACACCGGATACCGGGTGAAGGGGGAGTCCACCACGGCCCGCAGGGCTTCGTCCGGCGGCATGTCGGCCGCGATGCCCACGACCTCCGGCCGCGGCACCATCACCGCCGAGACCTCCTTCGAGGCGAAGTCGAAGACCTTGTAGAGCATCTCCTCCTCCGCCTCCTCGAGCTCGCCGACATCCTCGGCGGCCGCGACCGAATGCCGGATGTCCTCGCGCGTGTAGGCGATCATCCCGGCGGGCGCGGGCTTGACCCGCAGGGTCCGCAGGACGAGGTTCGCGGACACCTGCAGGAGCCATACGATCGGATGGGCGATCCGGCCGAGGAAGTCGAGCGGGACCGCGAGCACGACGGCCAGCGCTTCGGCTTTCTGGAGCGCGACCGCCTTCGGCACGAGCTCGCCGAGCACGACGGAGAAGTAGGTCAGGAGCGCGAACGCGATGAGGAAGCTCACCGTCGCGGACAACGGCGGCTCCATGAGATCCGAGATCAGCGGCTCACCGATCGCACCGATGAGGATCGCGAAGATCGTGATCCCGAGCTGCGTCGACGAGATGAAGCGGACCGGCTCGTCCATCAAGCGCAGCGCCGCACGGGCGCCACGACTGCCATTTCCGGCGCGCTCCTCGAGCCGTGCTCGCCGAGCCGTGATCAACGCGTACTCGGCCGCGACGAACACCGCGCTCCCCAGAACGAGCAGGAGCACGATCACGATGCGAAGGAGAACGCTCACGCCCCGTCAGGGGCGCCGGTACTCGGCGGGAAGTCGTCGCCCACGATGATCAGGCCGCAGTATAGGTAACGGTTCCGCCGTCCTCGTGCCGGAAGGCTCGGTCCTCGTGCACCAGCCGCTCGGCGTGCGAGAGCGTCTCGGCGACGGCGAAGCGGCGTCCGGCCGGCTGGAGGTTCGCTCCGAAGAGGTCGAACGAGAGCTCGAAGCCCGTTTTCCGCCCGGCCTCCAGTGCCTCGACGGTCTCCTCGAGCCGGAGTCGATGGTGCTCCTGCAGCTCCCGCGCGCGGGCTGTCGGGTCTTCGATGACCTCGCCGTGCCCGGGAAGGGCGACTCTCGGCGCGAGCTCGATCGTCCGATCGAGCGCCGCGAGGTAGTCACCGAGCGGGTCGGCACGGCTGGCCGGCCAGAGCCCGACCGTCGGAGTGATCCTCCCGAGGAGGTGATCGGCCGCGATCAGAACACCGTCCTTGAGCAGGCAGAGCTGGCCGTCGGCGTGCCCGGGCGCGGCGACGAGGGCCCACCCGTCCACGTGCTCGCCCGCCTCGACGAGGATCGGGTCGCGCTGGTAGCGGATGAACGGCCGATAGACGGAGCTCTGCCCGACGAGCTCCGCGGTGACGTCGGCGGGTGTCCCGTGGAGGTGGAACCAGTCGCGCAGGCGCTCCGACCAGGCCGGATTGCCCCACACGAGCTCGCACTGCGCATAGTCGAGGACGCCCTGCCACACGGGCGCGCCGGTCAGCTCGTGAAGGTCTGCGGCGGCTCCGACGTGGTCGGGGTGGAAGTGCGTGACGAAGATCGTCGCGACACGACCCCCCGCCTCGTCGAGCGCAGCGGACCACGTCTCCTTCGCATCCGGGAGCCCGACGCCCGTGTCGACAAGGGTCCAGCCCTCGTCGCCTGGCAGGAGGTAGGCATGTACGTGTCCCGGCCGCGTGGGCAGCGGAAGCGTGACACGGCGGATCCCACCCTCGAGCTCGTCCACTGACGCGACTCTAGCTCGGGGTCAGGCAGCGGCCCGGCGCTGCCGGAGGAGCACCGCGATGCCCATCCCGATCATGAAGACGAAGAAGCCGAGGAAGCCGATCACCGTGATGCCCTCGATCACGCTCGAAGCTGGCGAGAGGAGCCCGAGCCAGCCCGCGAACGCCGCTGCGACGAGCGCGAGCCAACCGAGCCAGCGCGGCACCGCATCGGTCTTCAAGATCGCCACCCCGTAGAGTGGGAGCGCGACCGCCCAACCGAGCGCGTTCCCCGTGTAGTTGAGGATCAGGCTGAGGTTGGCGAACGTGTCGAACGTCACCGCGAGCGAGGCCTGCTGCGATGCGTCGGCCGCCACATAGCCCGGGACGAACTCGTACGCGAGCGCGATCGGGATCAGATGCGAGATCGTGACCATCATGAGGCCCACCACTCCGAGGATCGGCGCCAGGATCAGCACGGGGCCAGCATCCTTGAGCACGTCGTAGAAGCCGACGAGCGCGACCGATCCCACGAGGGTCACCAGAACGATCAGCCACGCGCCCACGAAGAAGAGGTCGCCGGCGTCGTCGACGTCCGCGATCCACTCGAGCCCGTCGGCTCCGGTCTGCGGGATGAGATCCTGCCCCGAGCTCGTGCCGAGGAGGACTCCTCCCGCAATGAAACAGACAGGGGTCAAGATCGCGCACACCGCGCCGACCGTCGAGAGCCGCAGGCTTTTCATCGCAGCGGGGATCTTCGACTGACGGCGCGATCGTGTCAATCGCGGCCGTAGGCGCCTCCGGCCTTGTCCTGATCGAACATATGTTCTATCCTCGTGCGATGCGGGTCGAATACCGGATCGAGCCGTGCAAGTCGGCGTTGACCGCCGTGCGCGGGATGCCTTTCAAGTGGTCGCTCAACCCGTACATGGGCTGCGTCCACCAGTGCACGTTCTGTTACGTCCGACATTTCGAGCTCCGCGCCGAGCGGCCCTCGGGTCAGGCCTACGGGCGCTCCATCCGCATCAAGACCAATGTCGCCGACGTCCTCCGGCAGGAGCTGTCCCGACGATCGTGGCAGCGCGACGAGGTCTCGCTCGGCTCGGCGACCGATCCGTACCAGCCCGCGGAGGGGCGCTTCCGCCTGACTCGAGCCTGTCTCACAGAGCTCACCGCAGCGTGGACGCCGTTCTCGATCGTCACGCGGGGCCCGCTCGTCGTCCGCGACATCGACGTTCTGCAGGAAGCGTCGGCGCGCATCGACGTGAGCGTCTACCTCTCGATCCCGACCCTCGACGAGCGCGTCTGGCGAACGACCGAGCCCGGGACCGCCCCGCCACGCAGCCGCCTCGAAGCACTACGACGCCTCGCCGACGCAGGGATCCACGTCGGCGTCGGCGTCGCGCCGATCCTGCCCGGCCTGTCCGATCGACCCGAGCAGCTCGAAGCCGTGGTACGCGAAGCGCGCGCAGCGGGCGCTCAGGGCATCTGGGCGAGCGTCGTACACCTGCGGCCAGGTGTGCGCGAGCACTTCCTCGAGCTGCTCGCCCGGGATTGGCCCGAGGAGGTGGCTCGGTACGAGGCGCTGTTCGGCTCCAGGGCCTATCTGGCCGCCACCATGACGGCACCGATCCTCGAGCCGGTTCGACGAGCGGCGGCCTCGAGCGGGCGCCCTCGCCGCCCACAGCTTCCTCGGCGCCAGCCTGCACAACTGGCTCTCGCAGTCTGATTGGGAGAAGGAGCCTGCCGATCCGCGCCGTAGAATCGGCAACGTGGCCGACGAGATCACCTGTCTCATCGCCGACGACCACGAGGTCGTCCGCGAAGGCCTGCGCCTGGCGCTCTCCCGCTCGCCGAAGATCCGGGTGATCGGCGAGGCCGCCGACGGCGCGTCCGCAGTCGCGTTGACGGAGAGGCGGCGGCCGGACGTCGTGATCATGGACCTACGGATGCCCGACATGGACGGCCTCGAGGCGACCGAGACGCTTCTCCAGAAGGCGCCTGAAACGGCCGTCCTCATCTTCACGGCGTATGGTGAGCGCTCGCTCCTGCAGCGCGGCCTCGAGTCGGGTGCACGCGGGTACATCCTCAAGGAGACTCCGCATGAGACGCTGCTGCGTGCGATCGAGAAGGTCGCGGCCGGCGAGACCTTCGTCGACCCCGGGCTCATGGCCGAGTTCGTGTCGGGGCAGGGTCAGGCGGACATCCTCACTCCCCGCGAGCGCGAGATCCTGCAGCTGCTCGCCGACGGGATGTCGAACGTGGACGTCGCCGCCAAGCTGTTCATCAGCCAGGAGACGGTGAAGAGCCACGTTCGGCACATCCTCGCGAAGCTCGAGGCGGACACCCGCACGCAGGCGGTCGCCATCGCGCTCCGCGAGGCGATGATCGATTGACTTCGGACGACGCCGAGCGCGCGCTGCTCGCCGAGCGAATCCTCACCGAGCAAGAAGAACGGCGCCGTCTCGCGGAGCTCCTCCACGACGGGCCGGTCCAGCACCTCTCGGCGATAGCCCAGATGCTCGACGCCGGATTGGCCAGCCTCAGAGACGGAGAGACACAGCGAGCCGACGACGCGTTCGCTCGGGGTCTCGCGCTCGCTCGAGACTCGGCACGAGATCTCCGTGCGCTCTGCGAGGACCTCGAGCCGAAGGTCCTCCGAGAGCTCGGCTTCTCCGCCGCGGTGGGCGCGCTCGCGCGAAGGCTCTCATCGCGGCACGACGTGGAGATCGACCTCGACGTCGACCACGCGGACGATCTCGGAGAGAACGCGCAGACGGCCCTGTACCAGATCCTTCGCGAGGCGACCGATCAGGCGCTGCGGAGAGGCGCCCCGACCCGGATCGAGATCTCCGTGCGAGCAACGCCGACCGGAGGCGCCGAGCTCGTCGTCACCGACGACGGCCCGCCGGAGCGGCGAAGCGCCGTGCTCGAGGCCCTCGCCGAGCGGGCCGCGACGCTCAACGCGCGGTTCAGCTCAGAGGTCCGCTACCCGCGAGGCTCGACGGTCCGCATCGAGGTTCCTCCGTCAGCCGCCCGGCGGTAGGATCGCGCGCGGTGGACACCAACGGACGGAGCGGAAACCTGTTCTTCGCGTGGGCGCCGACGGGGTACGTGCTCGTCGAGCGAACCGGCGAGCCACCGCAACCCGGAACCGAGGTCGAGGACGGCGATCGCCGCTACCTCGTGAGCAAGATCGCGCCCTCGCCGCTTCCGGGCGATCGCCGCATGTGCGTGTACCTTCTGCCCGCCTGACGGCGCGTCAGGCGATCGGCTCGTTGTGGACGTCGTTCTCGAGCGCGTACTTGTCCGTGAGCGAGTTGATGGTGCCGGGATCGGGGAACGCGTAGTTGATCTCCACGAACGCGTTCCACTTGTCCGGGAGCGCATCCTCGGGGAAGATCGCCTCCACCGGGCACTCCGGTTCGCACGCGCCGCAGTCGATGCATTCCTCCGGGTCGATGATGAGAATCCGCTCGAACTCGTGGATGCAGTCGACGGGGCAGACGTCGACGCACGAGCGGTCTTTGATGTCGATGCAGGGCTCGGCGATGATGTACGTCACTGAGAGCGAGTCTAGCCAGAGTGTCTGGCCGTACAGCCGAGTGTCGAAGCTACTTTCGAGTGAGCTCTTCGACGAGGTCCGGGGCGCGTTCGACGAGCGCCGACTTCACGATGACCTGGTCGAATCCGGCCGTGTGCGCGCGCTGCAGGCCCGCCTTGTCGGTGTGGTTCGTGTAGCCGACGATCGGGATGTCCGGCCACGCGTCGACGACCTCGTCGGGCTCGACGCGGGCGATGTCGGCGATCACGAGATCAGGAACGTCGACACTGTCGCTCGTGACCAGGCGATGGCCCGGGAGCAAGCCTTCCAGCTTTCCGCGGAAGAAGAGGTCGACCCCGACGAGCAGGATCGTCGCCACGCGTCCGACCCTAGCACCCGTTGCGGACGCGGATAATCGGGGCAGTGGGACTCGAACGAGGCGTCGACCTGATCCGGACCGGAGCATATTTCGAGGCTCACGAGGAGCTCGAGGACGAGTGGCGCGCAGCACCCGAGCCCGAGCGCGACTTCCTGCAGGGCCTCGTCCACGTCGCGGTGGCCTGGTATCAGGCAGGCCGCGGGAACCATCCCGGCTGCGAGCGCCAGCTCGAGAAGGCCGACCGGCGCCTGCAGGCGTACCGCCCGGAGCACCGTGGTGTCGACGTCGACGACCTGCTTCGGCAGGTCCGCGCAGCCCGCCGGCGGGCTGCGCGGAACGACCTCGCGCTGAGACGCGTGACTCTCTAGCGTTCTGACCGCGAAGCGGTCAGAACGCCGGCTCGAGGCCGAGCCACTCGAGAAAGCGGTTCAGGTACACACGCAGCACGTAGAAGCGCTCGAAGAAGAGAAGGAGCCCGAGCGCGACCATGATCGCGCCGCCTCCGATCTGGATGGCGCGGTAGTGGTCTCGAAGCCAGCGGAAAGCCGACATCGCCCGCGTGAACACGGCACCCGCGAGGACGAACGGCAGCGCAAGCCCCAGCGAGTACACCCCGAGTAGCGCAGCTCCTTCGAGCACCGTGCCGGACGAGCCGGCGAGAACGAGGATCGCGGCGAGCACAGGGCCGATGCACGGCGCCGCACACACGGCGAAAGCGCCGCCGAGCAGGACACGCGACCCGCGACTGCGTGCACCCTGTACCAGACCGGCGCCCATGAGCCGTTCGGGCCAGGGAAGAAGGCCCATGAAGGCCAGGCCGAACACGACGAGCACGAATCCGGCAATCCGCTCGAGCAGGAACTGATCCGCGAACAGGCGGCCACCGATGAGCGCCGCGCCCACGCCGAGGAGCACGAAGAACGCCGTGAAGCCGAGCACGAACGGCACGCTCGACACGACCACGCGGCGGGCAGTCCCGGGCTGGCCCAGGTTCTCCGCATCCACGGCCGAGATCGCCGACAGGTATCCGGGGACGAGCGGGAGAACACACGGGGCGAGAAACGAGACCATGCCCGCGAGGAACGCGACGGGGAGCTCGGTCCAGCTCATCTCACGAATCGAAGCGGGCGAGCTCTTCGTCGACGCGGCGATCGAGCTCGAGGTCGAGCGGCGGCTCGTCATCCGGCGGGGCGCGCCGCCGGCTCCACGAGCGGATCAGCAGGCCGACCGCGATCGCTCCCACGAGCAGAGCCGCGAGCGGGAGGAGCCAGGCGAGGAGCCCGAAGCCTCCCTTTGGCGGAGTTGCGAGGACACCTTCCCCGAACTCGGCGACGAGCGCATCCTTGATCTCCTGCTCGTCGTCGCCGGCGGCAATGCGCTCTCGGATGAAGGCCTTCATTCGCAGTGCGACGGGAGCGGTCGACTGGTCCAGTGTCGTCTCGCAGATCGGGCACACGAGCTCGGCCTCCAGGTCGGCGGCGTTCGGGGGCCCGGCGGCGAACGCAACGCCGCAGGCCGCGAGCGCGCCGATCCCGACGAGTCGAACGCGAGCCCTCACGGTCCCAGCGCCTGCTCGATGGCCGCTCGCAGGAGCGCTCGATCCTCCTTCGCGTTCACCGCACCTGCGAACGCCCGGACGACCTTGCCTTCGCGGTCGATGACGAACGTCTCGGGGAACCCTGTGACGCCGTAGCCCCCGAGCGAGTCGCCCGGGCCGTCGTAGACGATGGGGAACGTCAGTCCGAAGCGCTTCGCGAAGCGACGCGCGTCCGCGCGGAAGTCCTTGGCGTCGAGTCCCACCACGACGACCCCACGCTCGCGGTCCCGCTGCCAGACCTCCTCGAGGAACGGCGCCTCGTCCTTGCAGGGAATGCACCACGAAGCCCACACGTTGAGCACGACCGCCTTCCCCTGAAGAGACGACAGCGTGAGCTCGCCGTCCTCGTCGAGGCGCTCGAGCGTGAAGTCAGGTGCCGAGGGGCGCTCGCCCCGCGCCGCTGCTGCCGCGAGATCGCCGCCCTCGTCGGCGAGAAGCGTCCAGACGAGCAGTACGAAGAGCAACACGACGAGCCCGACGGCCACGCCCTGGGCAACGAGCTTCGCGCGTCGCGCCACCGTCTCCTACGTGGCGACGATGAAGACCGGAGTCCCGATCTTCACGTGCCGGAACAGCCATTCGGCGTCCGAAATCCGCATGCGGATGCACCCGTGGGACGCCGAGTAGCCGATCGATGCGGCATCGGGTGTTCCGTGGATCCCGACGTACGGCGCCGAGATACCCATCCAGCGGGTGCCGAGCGGATTGCCCGGCCCCGGCGGCACAGGATCCGACTCCGCGGCCCACGTCGAAGGCGGCGGGTACCACCAGGGATTGCGCTGCATGTTCACGATCTCGTAATTGCCAAGGGGTGTGGGATAGGCCGACTGACCCGTGGCGACACCGAACCAGCGCACGAGCTTGGCCTTGGCGAAGTACAGGAGCCTGTTCGAGCCGCGGCGGATGACGACCGCCGTGCCGAGGTTGACCGAATCGACCTTCGGCTCGAGGACTTCGAACCCCAGACGGATCGGTGAACGCGTGTTCCGCTGCAGCGCGTAACGAACCGCCCGCGAGCTTGCGATGCGCTTGAGGCGCCGTCCGTCCTGCGACTTGATCGCGCGGGGCTTCACCCCGTCGAGTGCGATACGCGCGTCGACGGGCTTCAGGTCGAACTCCCGGCCGAGCCGGTCGACGTACGCCCGGACGCGAGCGCGCGACACCTCGACGTCGAGCGGGACCGTGGCTCCGGGCCGGGCAAAGCGGGCTCTGCGAACGGCTTTCGGAACGTTCGGACGGGCGCCGAGCGCACCCGCTCGGAGGCGGATCTTGCGCGTCTCGGTGACGACCAGGACAAGCGGGCGCTCGAAAGCACGCCGCACGACCTCGGTCGCGCGCCCGGGCATGAGGCCACCAACCTTGACCCCGCCGACGGTGACGCCGAACGCGATGGGCGCGGGTGTCGGCGGAGGCGGAGGCTCGATGGGCTCGGTAGGCGGGGGCTCCGTCGTCGTCGGAGGCGGATCAGTGGTCGTGATCGTCGTCTCGGTGCCCGCCCCGGCGCTTCCCGCGAACGCGAACGCCGAAGCGAAGCCGACGAGCGCACAGGTCGTAAGAAGCGCAGCACCGATCGCGCGAGCCCAGGTCCTCACGTTGGCAGTGTAGACGCGAAAATGCGCGGATCGTTGGTGACCACTGCGTCGACGCCCGCGTCGTCGACGCGAGCAAGGCTTGGCGGATCGTCGACCGTCCACGCGACGACCGGCGCACCGCGAGCGTGCGCCTGACGCACCGTCGCCCCCGTGACCAGCGAGTGGTGGAGGACCAGCGCGGCGCCGCGCGACGTCGAGAGCGCGAGGGGTACCGCGAGCGGCGCCACCCGACGCAGGGCCCCGAGCGCGAGACGGGCGACGGGCTCGCCTCGGCCGCTTTCGGTGATCCCGAGCACGCTGCGCGGCACGGTGATGCCGGCCCGCAGGTCGGGCTCGAGACGCGCCACGGCCCGCACTGTTCGGAAGTGGAACGAGCTCACGAGGCTCCGCTCGAGAAGGCCGTGGTGACGAAGGGCCGTGACGACCTCGCCTTCACGCCCGTGAGCTTTGAGATCGAGGTGGAGGCCGACCTGGCCGGCCTCGCCCACGAAGAACTCCAACGCCTCGGTGAGCGTCGGCAGATCGGGGCAAAACTCGCGCAAGCTCACCAGCGAGCGATCGCGCACAGTGCCGCTCGCGGTGCCATGGCTCACCTCGCCGAGGTCGTGCGAGTGCGCGATCACGAGCTCGCCGTCACGAAGGTCGAGGACGTCGAACTCGACGAGATCCACGCCCGCCTCGATCGCGGCGCGGAAGGACCGGAGCGTGTTCTCCGGCGCGAGGGCGGCCGCCCCTCGATGACCGATGCAAAGCGGACGCCCGTCGCGCCGCTCGAGCGAGATCACGGGTCGGGCCTCGTCGGCAGATAGTCCTCGTCGAGGCGACCCCCCTGAGCCGCGTACGACACGATCATGCGATCCGTGAGCCACTCGACCGGCGCACGGTCGTCGGTCCACGGTCGCCCTCCACCGGCGAGCGGGTGCGCGTCGCGTGCGAGGAGCTCGCGGAGTGATGCGAGGTCGGCGGGCCCCTGCCGGAGACGATGCTCGATCTCGCCCGCGGCCGCCGGCTCGGCGAAGCCGAGCACGATGGTGTTGAAGCGAAGCGCCGGCCAGGCGAGCACCTGCGGGAACTCGGCTGCGAGCGTGCTCCCGACCGCCGTCACGAGCCGATCGTCGTCGGGGACGGTGGCCACGTTGAGCGCAACGATGCCGCCCGGAGCTAGGCGCTCGCGAACGAGGCGGAAGAACTCGCGCGTCGCCAGGTAGAAGGGCACGTACGGCTGGTGATAGGCGTCGACGACGATCAGGTCGTAGAGCTGGTCGGTCGAGCGCAGATACGGCCGGGCGTCCGCGTCGTGGACGGTCAGGCGCGGGTTCTCGTCCATCGCGAAGTACCGACGCCCGACGCGACTGACCGCAGGATCGAGCTCGACGCCGTCCACGTCGGCAGCGGGGTAGTACACGCCGAGCGCGCGAGCGGTGGTCCCGGCCGCGTTACCGAGAATCGCCACCCGCTCGAGCGGCCGGTCGAGCAGCGGGGGCAGGGCGAGGAACGCATCCCAGACACCCCCTGTGAGAACCGAGTCGGGCCGCCAGACGGAGTGCACGGCAACGCCCTCGTTCAGAGAAAGGAGACGCCGGCCGTCGGGCCTTTCGACGACCTGGATGTACTGGTGGAACGAGGTCTCCTCATGGAGAAGACCGGCGTCGGCCTTCACCGCACCGGGCGGCACTGCGACGAGAGCGGCGAGCACAGCCGCGACCACGAGGTACCGGGCTCCGAGCAGGAGAGACGACGACACGGCGAGGAGCGCAGCAATGACCAGGAACGTGCGCTGGGTTCCGAGCGCCGGGATGAGCACGAGCGCCGACAGGAACGTGCCGAGCAGCGAGCCCGCCGTCGAGAGCGCATAGAGCCGTCCCGCGACCGCGCCTGCCGTCTCGACGGATGCGACCGCCAGCCTGATCGCGAACGGCGACACCATGCCGAGGAGCACGACAGCCGGCGCGAACAGCAAGAGGACTGCGACGAAGCTTCCGACGACCGCGCCCGCCGACGCCTCGTCCAGCCCCTCGACCGTGAGGTCCAGGAACGGCTTCGCGACGAACGGGATCGCGGCGACACACACGGCCGCGACGAGGACGATCGCTCCCAGGAGCGACGGTCGGGGCCGCCGGTCGGCCACCCGCCCGCCGAGCCAGTAGCCAACGGCGAGCGCGGCGAGGACGATCCCGATGAGGTTGGCCCAGACGATCGTCGACGAACCGAAGTACGGCGCCAGTAGCCGCGACGCTGCTATCTCGGTTGCGAGCGCCCCGATCCCCGCGCCGAAGACGAGCGCTCCGAGCGAGAGACTTCCCGGCCTGTCCTCCACCGGCTGAGCGGGCATCTGGAAGGCCTCTACAGCCCGAAGACGCGCTCTATCTCACCGAGCGTTCGCGCAGCGAGCACGGCTGCCACGGCGGCCGTGACGGCGAGCACGAACCAGAAGCGAACGCCTGCCCAGCGTCTCTCCCGATGCCGCTTTGCCTTCGCCGCCCGACGCGCGCGATGGATCCGGTACGCGCGCTCGACCGCCTCTGGATCGATGGGAGGGTCTTCCTCCGGGGCCGCGAGTGGTGCGGTCTTGTGTGCGAGACGAGCCACCAGAGGGATTCTAGGAACAGATTTCCGCTTCGTGCGGCCTGTCCAGCCGGTCCGAAGCCATATCCTTCACGCGATGGAGAGTCCGGCAGGGCGCAATGGCATCGGTTTCGCACGTGTCGGAGGGCTGCCGGGCCTCGGCGGCCGGCTCACGTTTCTCCTGGGCCTCCTGCTCGCGGTGTCGGCGTTGACCGGCTGGTACACGGGCGAGGGCCAGGGAACGACCGTCTCGGTGATCGGTTGGCACACGGGCACGATCGGGAAGATCGTGCTCTTCCTCGGACTCGCGGCCGTCCTGCTCATCGTGCTTCGCGAAGTCGGTGTGGCGATGCCCGCGGCAGTCCCGGAGAGCCTCTTGACGATCGGCATCGGCTCGATCGCGACGATCCTCGTCCTCGTTCGACTCATCTCGATACCCGACAGCTTCTTCTTCGCGAGTCGCGGGATCGGGATCTGGATCAGCCTCGCCTGCGCCGTCGGCATCATCCTCGCCGGACTCCTCGAGGCTTCCGAAGAGCTGTAGGGCGACGCTCGCGTCGCCGCCCGCTCCGCTCCCGATCGCTACGGCGACGTGACGGTCACGGTGACCGTGCGCACCTCACCTTGCGGCAGCGGCGTGAGCGTGCGAACGCTCGTCACCGTCCTTCCGTCCTCGGGTCGCTCGTCGAGCGTCTGCGCGAACGCGACCCCGAGCAAGAAGGCGAGCACCAACGCGATGCCGACGAGCAGCCAGCGCACGACGGACGATCGGTTGCGGGCTCGCGGACGCTGCGATCGATTCGGCCGCTCGGCCATGCTCATGGCGCGTAGTCCGCCGCGCCGCGGGAGTACAGATGGAATGCGGCGCCCTCGACGAGCGCCAGCGTGCGCGGCCACCCCGGGACACCCGTGGAAGCGAGAGCGTCCCGAGTCCAGGCGTCCGCCCGCACGTACTCCGTTGCGAGCTCGCGCACCGTGAACGAACCGCCGAGCCTCCGACGAAGCTCGCTCGTGACCGCCTCGAGCTGCCGCCGCAGTGCCTCCTCCCTCGCAGGGTCACGCGCGGCTTCCAAGAGCCCACGATATGCGTCCTCCCACTCGAGCTTCGCGATCTGGACGTCGGACGCCACGAGGCCGGACACTAGCCTCAGCGCTGGCGCAGGAGTGCCTCCGAGCAGCACTCGTCCGTCGGCCAGGGCGGCTGGACCTCCGAGAGGATGCGCTCGCCGAGGAGATACCCAGGACGGGCGAGCGCGAAGGCAGCGTGCGCGTGAAGGCACTTGAGGTGCTCGGGGGCGCTGGCGCCCCCGATCCCGAGATCGAGCGACGCCCCGTCGTCAGGCTCCCCCGCCTGGCCGGCGAGCTCGTGTCGGATCCGTCTCTGGTCGTCGGTCGCGCTCGCGAGCGACGCCGCGAGCGTTTCGTCCTCCGCCGCCGCCTCACTCCAGCGCTCGACACCTCCGGCGGCTTCGAGTCGAGCGAGCGCTGCAACGAGGTACGAGCACGTGAGGTAGTAGGTCGTCGGGAACGGCTCGCCGCTCACGTCGTAGGGGGCCTGCTCGGTGACGGCCGGGAGGCCGTACGGACATCGAGCGACGACGCGACGAAACGCGCGCGGCTGCCGCTTGAGCTGCCGTGCCACCACGGCGCGATCGTCCATTCGCAGAAGACTACGAGCGACGGTCTCGGGCGGTGCTGCGTGCTTGTCGCCACGCTGGAATGCCCTTGACCACGAAGAGCTGCTCTCCGGGCTTGACGTACCCGATCCGGCGCGCCTCACGCTCGGTCGCCTCGATGCTGGTCGAGTTGACGAGCCGAAGCTCGAGCTCGGCGCGCGCGATGCGCAACGTCTCGACCTCCGCACGCTCGGTGGCCAGGTCGTTCTTCGTCTCGAGATACGAGGCGAGCGGTCGGTAGTAGAGGTAGACGGCGACTCCGAGAATGACCACGGCCCAGAGCAGGCGAAGCCGGCGGCGCCGAACGTTCGGTCGCGCCGCCTTTCTCCTCACGGGAGCCTTCGCCGTCGCCCTCCCTGCCACGACGTCACGTTCCACACCCCGTCCGGAGTCCCTCCCGCTTCCCTCGGACGCGGGCGAGGCAAGCCTCGCCCCTACGTAGGAGCGCGGGCGAGGCACGCCTCGCCTCTACGCGATGTCGACCTTGATGACGTTGGTCGAGCCGGGGATGTTCACAGCAGTGCCGGCGGTCAGGACCACCCGATCGCCGGCTTCGACGATTCCCGCTGCGCGCGCCGCCTCGATCGAGTGTCGCCAGAGATCGTCGACGTCCGACGACTCCGGAATCTGGAGCGGGGTCACCCCCCACTCGATCGCCATGTGCTGGAGCGACGTGACGACGTGCGTGAGCGCGACGACCGGCCTTCGCGGACGCAGGCGCGCGACTGCCGAGGCGGTGCGTCCGGTGAACGTGGGAACGAGGATCGCCCGGGCTCCGAGAGCTTCCGCAAGGTCGCATGCGGCGTTCGACATCGCACGACCGACTGTGGGCTCGTCCGACGCGGCCGGAAGCTGGTGCCGGTAGCCGAGGCTGGGCTCGACCGCGCGCGCGATGTCCGCCATTGTCGTGACGGCCTCCACGGGATACTCGCCGACGGCCGTCTCCGCCGAGAGCATCAGCGCAGACGAGCCGTCGAGAATGGCGTTTGCGACGTCCGACGCCTCGGCGCGGGTGGGCTCGGGCCGGTGCACCATGGTCTCGAGCATCTGCGTCGCCGTTATCGCGGGCTTCCCGCGCTCGAGCGCGCCGAGGATGATCCGCTTCTGCAGGAGCGGGACCTCCGCCGCCCCGATCTCGACCCCGAGATCTCCGCGCGCGATCATGACCGCGTCGGCGACGTCGAGGATTGCCTCGAGCGCGGTGACGGCCTCCTTCAGCTCGATCTTCACGATCACCCACGCCTGCGATCCCGCGGCTTCGATCCTCGCTTTCAGCGCCACGACGTCCAGGTGAGACCGAACGAACGACAGGGCGACGAAGTCGACACCCAGCTCGAGCGCGAACTCGAGGTCCGCCAGGTCCTTCTCCGTGAGCGACGCGACGGGCAGCGGGACTCCGGGGACGTTCACCCCCTTGTGCGGCTCGACGACACCCGCCGTGACCACCCGGCACAGGGCCCTCGCTCCTTCGACACGCTCGACGCGCAGTCGGACGAGGCCGTCGTCGACGAGGATGTCGTCGTCTGGCTCGAGCACGGCTCCGAGCACGTCGGGGGCCACCGGCAGGTCGCCCTCGCGAGCCGACTCCTCGCCGGCCACGACGACCGAGTCTCCGACCTCGAGCGCGACGGGGGCGTCGAGGTCGCCGATTCGTATCTTGGGACCCTGCAAGTCGGCAATGAGCGCGAGTGACCTACCTGCCGAGGCCTGCACCGAGCGCACGCGCTCGGCGCTCACCCGATGCTCGTCGTGCGTGCCGTGAGAGAAGTTCAGCCTCGCGCCGTCCATCCCGGCCTCTACGAGCCGGGCGAGCGTCACCTCGTCCCTCGACGATGGACCGATCGTCGCGACGATCTTCGTCCTGCGGTCGTGTCGGGCCATGCCCGCCAGGCTACCGCCCGCGCGGGAAGGCGCCCCAGCCCGGATAGGCGGCGTCTGAGCCAAGCTCTTCCTCGATGCGCAGGAGCTGGTTGTACTTCGCGACGCGATCCGATCGCGACGGCGCGCCGGTCTTGATCTGGCCTGCGTTCACCGCGACCGCCAGGTCGGCGATGGTCGTGTCCTCGGTTTCGCCGGACCGATGCGAGATGACGGTCGCGTAGCCTGCGGCACGAGCCAGCTCGATCACGTCGAGGGACTCGGTCAGCGTTCCGATCTGGTTCACCTTCACAAGGATCGCGTTCGCGACTCTCTCTCGGATCCCGCGCCCCAGGAACTCGACGTTCGTCACGAACAGGTCGTCGCCCACCAGCTGAACCCGGTCACCGAGCGAGTCGGTGAGCTGCCTCCAGTCGTCCCAGCCGTTCTCGTCGAGCCCGTCCTCGATGGACAGGATCGGGAAGCGCTCGGCGAGCGACGCGTAGAAGTCGATCAGAGCGCCGGAACCGAGCGATCGGCCCTCGCCCGGCAGCTCGTAGCGCCCGTCGTGGAACACTTCGCTCGCGGCGGGGTCGAGCGCGATCCCGACCCGATCGCGGTGCCCGGCGCGCTCGGCGGCTTCGAGCACAGCGGCGATCGCCGCTTCGGTGGACTCCAGGTCAGGCGCGAACCCGCCCTCGTCCCCCACGCCCGTGGCGAGCCCGCGCTCGTGGAGGACGGCTTTGAGTTGGTGAAACACCTCGACGCCGATCCGCAGCGCCTCGGAAAACGTCGGCGCGCCCGCGGGCACGACCATGAACTCCTGCAGGTCGAGGCGGTTCTGCGCGTGAGCGCCGCCGTTGATCACGTTCATCATCGGCACCGGCAGCGTGCGAGCTTCGGGGCCGCCGATCCACCGGTAGAGGGGCACTCCGGCATCGGCTGCCGCAGCCTTGGCCGCGGCAAGCGAGCAGCCGAGGATCGCGTTCGCGCCGAGCCGGCTCTTGTTCGCCGTTCCGTCCAACTCGACGAGAAGCTCGTCGATCCGGCGCTGACCTTCGGCGTCGACCCCGGCGAGGGCGGCCGCGATCTCTCCGTTCACGTTCGCGACGGCGGTGAGAACGCCCTTGCCCAGGTAAGCGCCTGCGTCGCCGTCGCGAAGCTCGACGGCCTCGTGCTCTCCTGTGGACGCACCCGAGGGGACTGCCGCCCGCCCGAGGGCGCCGGAGTCCAGGCGGACGTCGACCTCGAGCGTGGGGTTGCCCCTCGAATCGAGAAGCTGCCGGGCGTGTACCTGGCTGATCGCGGTCACGGGGCTCTCTCCTTCGCGCGCTCGTAATACTCGTCCTGGGCCTCGAGGCCCAACGCTCGCCAATCGACGCCCTCCCTCGCCGCGAGCTCGGCTGCGAGCTCGACCCGATCCGTGAAGCGGTGTGTCGTCGCGCGAAGCGCCAGCTCCGGGTCGACGTTGAGCCTGCGGGCGAGGTTCACCACCGTGAAGAGGAGGTCGCCGACCTCGTGGAACGTCTCGGGATCGGCCTCCGTCTCAGGAGGCGGCTCTCCCGCGCGGGCGACTGCCGCGACGAGCTCGTCGATCTCCTCACGGACCTTCGCCAGCGGTCCCGCGGCATCCGGCCAGTCGAAGCCGACCGTCGCTGCCCGCCGCTGGACCTTCCGTGCCTGCAGCAACGCGGGGAGCACGTCGGGAACGTCGTGAAAGACACCCTCTCTCCCCTCCTGCTCGGTCTTCAACTCCTCCCAGCGCAGGCGCACAGCGCCTGCGCTCGAGGCTTCTCCCGCTCCGAAGACGTGGGGATGTCGCCGAACGAGTTTCTCGTGAACGTCTCGCGCCACCTGTTCCAAGCCCCCTTGGCCCTTCTCCTCCAGAAGAAGGGCGAGGAAGTAGACCTGGAAGAGAAGGTCGCCGAGCTCCCCACGAAGCTCGTCGACGTCGCCCGACATCACTGCATCGGCGACTTCGTACGCCTCCTCGACCGTGTGCGGGACAATCGTGCGCGCGGTCTGCTCACGGTCCCAGGGGCATTCGCGACGGAGATGCCGGGTCAACTCCTGGAGGTCGAGAAGCGCCTCAGCGAGGCCCATGGAGAGGAGACCCTACTGGGTCTCCGTCGGCGCCTCGGGAACTTCCGGCGGCTCGTAGCCAGCCGCGTAGCTGACCTTGCCTTCGTACTTCGTGCGGAGATCTTCGACCCACGCGGACATGGCTTCGTTCTTCTTCTGCGAGAGCAGCGTTGCGCGAATGGACGCCCTCACCTTGCCGAAGGGCGTCGTCTTCGCCGGATGCACGGGAGAGAGGGACTCGATGACGTGATACCCGTACAGCGTCTTGACGGGCTTCGACAGCTCAGCCTCGTCGAGCTCGAACGACACCTTGTCGAACTCGGGGACGGTCTCGCCCTTCCGGACCGTGAGCTTGCCGCCCGCATCAGCGCTGGAGAAGTCGCTGGACTCGTTCTTGGCGAGGGTCGCGAAGTCGGCTCCACCTTCGAGCTGGGCGTAGATCTCGTCGGCCTTGGCCTTGCTCTTGGCGAAGTCGATCTGATCGGTCGGATAGGGCTGTCCCGCAGCAGGCTCCGGTGCGCCGTCGCGAGGAATCTGGATCAGGATGTGCCGCACGTCGCGCGACGCGGGCGTTCCGTACTGTGAGGTGTTCTGCGTGAAGTACTGGAGGGCCTCGCCGTCCGTGACCGCCGTGTCCTTCGTGACCTCCTCGTACAGCTTCTGGGTGAGGACCGACGTCTCGAGGGTCGAGCGATAGGCGTCCGAAGTCAGGCCTTGCTCGTCGAGCGCCTTCTCGTAGTCCTTCCGGACTCCGGCAAACCGGCTCTTGACGAGCTCGTCCTCGGCCGCGTCGACGTCCTTCTCGGCGACCTCGACTCCGAGGTCGGCGGCCGCCTGCCTGAACTCCTCGCGCTGGACGAGGTAGGCGACGTACTGGGTCTGGAGACTCTGGTACTCGGGCGTTCCGACCTTCGGAAACTCCTGCTTGCTCGCCTCGGCTCCCTGCTTCGCCTGGTCGAGGAGCTCGTCGAGCTCGGCCTTCGAGATCTCCGTGCCGTCCACCGTCGCGATGGAGCCCTCGGCGACGGTCGCTTCGCCCCCGCCGCAGGCCGACGCGGCGAGAGCAGCGGTCGTTCCAACGACTGCAAGGGTGATTCGTACTGGGCTCAGCACAGCCCGTCTCTTATAGCCGAGGCGTTGTTAGGCACAGGTTGTGGTCTGTTCGAAAGGTGAGGTGATCTGTCTCGCGTCGCAAAAAAAGCCGCGGCTCACGCGGCCAGGCGAGCCAGGACGATAGCATCGGGAAGCTCCAGCGCCCGCTCCAGGGTCTCGACGCGAAGCGAGACCTCGCGCTTCTGTGTCGAGTAGATCGCCGTCGGCTCCGAGCCGACGAGGGCACGCACCTCCACCGAGCCGAGCGTGAGCGGCCCGACCGTCGCGCGTCCACCGCGAAAGACGAGATAGTCGGCGCCGAGGCGAGCCAGCTTCAACTTCGCCTCCTGGATCGCGAGCAGGTTCGCAACGGGCTCGGGCACCGGGCCATACCGATCCTCGGTCGCAGCGACGAGCTCACGAAGCTCGTCCTCGCCCTCGACCAGCGCGATCCTACGGTGCAGATCGATCTTCAACGCCTCGGCGGCGATGTACGAGGCCGGAACGTAGGCGTCCACACGCGCCTCGACGCGCACTGGCCGAGCCACCACGCGCCTCCTTCCCGAGAGCTCCGCGACAGCCTCGTCGAGCATCTCGACGTACAGCTCGAAGCCGAGCGCTGCGACGTGCCCCGACTGCTCGGGCCCGAGCAGGTCGCCTGCTCCCCGGATCTCGAGATCGCGCATCGCGATCTGGAAGCCGGAACCGAGCTCCGTGTGATCTGCGAGCGTTGCCAACCGCGCCCTTGCTTCGGCAGTCAGCTCTGACGCCTCCGGATAAAACAGGTACGCATACGCCAAGACGTCCGACCGTCCCACGCGACCGCGGATCTGGTAGAGCTGTGCTAGCCCGAGCGCATCGGCCCGCTCCACGACGAGCGTGTTCGCCTGAGGGATGTCGATGCCCGACTCGATGATGGTCGTCGAGACGAGCACGTCGGCGTCGCCGGCCAGGAAGGAGTGCATGCGCCCCTCGAGCTCGCGCTCCGCCATCTGACCGTGTGCGACGAGGAACCGCAGGTCGGGGCAGAGCTGCTCGAGCTTCGTTGCCGCCTCCTCGATCGACTCGACCCGGTTGTGGAGGTAGAACGCCTGCCCGCCGCGAGCATGCTCGCGCTCGAGCGCCGTCTTCACGAGGTCGTCGTCGTACTCGCCGACGGTGGTGCGAACCGGGCGGCGCCCGGTCGGCGGAGTCTCGATGATCGAGATGTCGCGCAAGCCCGAGAGCGACATGTGCAACGTGCGCGGAATCGGCGTCGCCGAGAGTGCGAGCACGTCGACCTCGAGCCGGAGCGACCGCAGAAGCTCCTTCTGCGCGACACCGAACCGCTGCTCTTCGTCGAGCACCACGAGGCCGAGGCTCTTGGGTATGACGTCGCGAGAAAGGACGCGATGGGTTCCGATAAGGACCTCGACCTTGCCCTCGCGGAACTCGTCGAGGACGCGCTTCTGATCGGCCTTCGAACGGAAGCGCGACACCATCTCGACCCGCACCGGGAAGTCGCGATAGCGGTCGCGAAACGTGTTCCAGTGCTGCTCGGCGAGGATCGTCGTCGGGCACAGGACGAGCGTTTGCCGGCCGTTCACCGCTGCCGCGAAAGCCGCACGGACAGCGACCTCCGTCTTCCCGAAGCCAACATCCCCACACACCAGCCGATCCATGGGGCGAGCGGCCTCGAGGTCCTCCTTCACGGCCTCGATGGCCTGTAACTGGTCGTCCGTCTCGCGATACGGGAACGAGCTCTCGAGGCGCTCGAGCCAGTCGCCTGAGAGATCGAGCGCATGACCGGGCGCCTGCTGGCGGCTCGCGTACAGAGCAAGAAGCTCGCCGGCCAACTCGCGCACCGCGGCGCGCGCCCGGCTCTTCAGGTTCTGCCAGGCCTTTCCACCGAGCTTGGACAGCGACGGCGCACGCGCGTCCGCCCCGATATAGCGGGACACCTTTGCCAGCTGTTCGTGCGGGACGTAGAGCCGGTCCTCGCCCTTGAAGGCGAGGTAGAGGTAGTCGCGGGTGACGCCCGCGACTTCCTTGGTCTCGAAGCCCAGGAGCTTCCCCACGCCGTGGTCCTCGTGAACCACGTAGTCGCCCGTGCGCAGGTCGGCGAACGACTGAAACGCTCGACCGAGCCTCGCGTCCGCGCCCGGCGGTCGCTTGCGGAAGACCTGCGAGTCCGGAAGGACGGCGAGTGAGAGATCGCGCCAGACGAAGCCTCGCCGCGCCGGGCTGACGACGAATCGAAGAGACGGGTCGGTAGGTAGCGCCTCGACCTGCTCGCCGACGGTTGCCTCGACCTTGCGGAGCAGTCGCTGCATCCGGAGCGCTTCGCCTCGATGTGGGAACGTGACGACGACCCGCCGACCCTGGCGAACCATCCCGGCGAGCTCGTTCTCGGCCTCGGCCAGCCCGCGCGCAGCTATCGCCGGCCGCTGGGCCTCGAATACATGGGCCTGTGAGCGCGGCAGGGGATCGAGCTGGGCTGCCCCGTCGAGGCTCTGAGCTGTGAGGCTCTCCTCATCCCAGAGCTTCCTCACGTCGTCGGCCTGCCACACGATGTCGGGCAGCCTCTCGAGCAGGGGTACGCGGCTCTCGAGGCGGCCGCTGGCGGCATCCTCGAGATCGGCGGGATCGTGCACACGCTCACTCGCCGGGTAGACCACGGCGTCGGCTACCGGATGAAGCGCTCGCTGCGTGAATGGCGAGAACGCCCTGATGCTCTCGATCTCGTCACCGAAGAGCTCGATGCGAAGTGGCTCGCGCCCTGTGCTCGGGAACACGTCCACGAGGCCGCCGCGTACCGCTATCTGCCCCCGTTCCTCCGCGCGCTCGACTCGCTCGTACCCGGCGAGCGCCAGCGCTTCGACAAGCCCGTCGATACCCGGTTCGTCGCCCGGGACGATGTGGACGACCTGGGGTCGAGCGTGCTCGGGCGGCATCCCCTCGGCGAGGGCGCGGGCGGAGACGCAGACGAATCCTCCTGCGGCGAGCACCCGGAGCGCGCGCGCCCGCTCACCGACGAGATGGGCGGGCGGCTCGAGCCCCGATCCCAGCCGCACGCCGCGGCTCGGTAGCAATGCGACGCGAGTCGGATCGACGTACCACCCGACGGCCTCCGCGACATCGCGGGCCTCTTCGTCCTCGGCGAGCAGGCATACGAGCGGCCGTGGGAGAGACTCGTGTAGCGCGGCGAGGAGAAGCGGAAGCGCGGGCTCGGAGACGCGCGCCGAGCTCGGAAAGTCGTCGAGAAACGCACGAAAGCGCTCGCTCGAGGCGAGCTCTGCTACGAGACCTGAAAGCGCAGAGCGGGCTGGGTCCATACAGCTGGCGGGAATCACGTCCCGCGGGGGCATCGTAGCGTCGGGTCCGCACCCGAAGTGGGCTCGTCCTTGCGTTTCCTTCGCGCGTCGCGCCGCGCATACGTCCGTCAGTCGGTCGAATGCGTTATCTGACCGCACGGCGCGCAAGCACCGTGAGCCGTCGGCAACTACCGACAACCACCCCCAGGGGCACCCCCGTGCCCTCTACGAACGCTATCGGGAGAGCGGTCACAGGTGGGAAACGAGTTAGTCGAAGAACTGCGCCAACACGCACAGCCGAGCTCGCGGTGACGCCCCTGGAAGTTGGACGTCTCTCCTCTCGTCCGCATCTCTCGGCTTCATATCCAGTATCCGGTGGTCAGTTGAAGCGGCGCTGCGCTTCCTCGATCCCCGCGGTGGCGAGCACTTCGACCGCATCAGCCGCATGCACGACAATCGCAGCGTGATCGTCGTGCGGCTCGAAGGGCGCGAGCACGTAGTCGGCGACATCGCGCGGATCCCCCCGGCCGGGACGACCGACACCAATCCGCAGGCGCAGAAAATCCGGGGTACCGAGCGACTGCGCGATCGACCGAAGACCGTTGTGGCCGGCGAGCCCGCCACCCGGTCGCGCCTGCAGACGGCCCAGCTCGAGATCGACGTCGTCGTGCACGACGAGCACGTCCTCGGGCGCGACCTTGAAGTACCTCGCCGCCGCCGCGATCGAGCGGCCGGACTCGTTCATGTACGTCTCGGGCTCGAGAAGCGCCAACTTCGCGTCGCCGACTCGTGTCTCGCCCAATCGCCCGTTGAACTTCGACTTGAACGTGACCTCGCCTCGGCGCGCGAGCTCGTCGACCACCATCCAGCCGACGTTGTGCCGGTCCCGCGCGTGTCTCTGGCCGGGATTGC
Source organism: Actinomycetota bacterium (assembly GCA_020029615.1). GTDB lineage: Bacteria > Actinomycetota > Thermoleophilia > Gaiellales > Gaiellaceae > GMQP-bins7. The sequence goes on along the minus strand of JAIBJO010000002.1, from coordinate 42,806 downwards.
CGAGACCCGCGATGAGCAGATCGAGCGTCGAGGCGGCCTCGCCTCGACGAAACAGGCGCACAGCTACTCCTCGGAGCTGGAGTCGGACGGCTCGCCGTCTTCGGCGGCCTCCGCGTCCGGAGCAGCGCCCTCGGCAGCTTCCTCGGCGGCCGCAGCGTCGGCTTCCTCGATCTCTGCGTAGCCACGCGGCATCGACACCGTCGCGATGACGGTCTCATGCGGGTCGTCGAGGAACGTCACGTCCTCGACCGCCGGGATATCCGCGAGACGCAGGACGTCGCCGACCTCAAGGGCGGCGATGTCGACGTCGAGGTGCTCCGGCACGTTGGCGGGAAGCGCCTCGACCTGCAGCTCGCGCGCGATGAGCGAGAGCACACCGCCCGACTTGACGCCGACCGATTCGCCGACTAGGTGCACGACCACTGTGGCGTGAATCGTCTGATCGAGCCGGATCTCGCGCAAATCGATATGCGAGATCGTGCCGCGGATCGGGTCCTGCTCGTACTCAGCGAGAATCGACGGATGCACTGTCGTCTGACCCCCTACGACGACATCGAGGATCGCGTGCAGCCCGGACGGGCCTGTCATCGCTGTACGCAGATCCCGCTCGGGAACGACGATGGCCCGGGAGTGACCCTTCCCGTAGAGCACACCGGGAATCAGCCCCTGCGCACGCAGCCGTCGCGACGGTCGCGAGCCGAGCTCGGCGCGTTCGCGTACCTCCAGCTTCAACCTGTCTCCGGACACGGCCGCGGATTGTAGCGACGAGCGCCATGCCGAAGAGGGTCGGACAACTCATCCCGGTGGGTCACGGCGTGGAAGGCCGCGCTCACGCGAGGCCTTCCACCTCATATGGGGCGTCGCGTGCGGCAGGACGTTCCCTCTCGAGCTTCGAGAAAGAGTGAGGGGCGGCGGTAGCAGCACCGCCGCCCCTTCTGCATCGGTGACTCTTACTCGCGCTCCATCAGGCTCCGGCGGGGCCGTTGCGGCCCTTCGTGGCGATGTACGACACGCAGTCGCCTTGGTTTTTGAAGACGCCCCAAGCTTCCCAGGCGCCCTTCTTGCAGTCGGCCTCGGCGTCGGTAGGGCCCGGGAGGATATCCGCGCAGATCGTTACCGGCGGATCGTTGGCGTCATTGTCCAGGGTCTGACACACCTCGCCGCTCGCCGTGGCGTTGAGCACTTCCTCCACGACGATCGTGCAGTCGTCGACCGGGCTGATAGTGGGGTCGACACTCAGGTGTGTTGCGTCGTCGACGGTCACCGCCGCCCCGCCACACCCGCTGTCGAACGCGGCGCTGGCGTATGTCGCGCCAGTCGTGCCGGGGACAAGCGTCACGATGATGTCGTCTCCCTCGAAGACCCCGCCGTCGAGATCGTCCTGGATCTTGATCGACAGAGCGCAGTTCACCTGGCCACCGATCAGCGCGCCGCACACCTTGGTGCTGCCGTCCTCGAAGTGTTGCGCGGATGCCGGGGCTACAAGAACAACAGCCATCACGGCGAGCGATGCCACGATGACGGGGTAGTACCTAAGCCGGCGCATGTGTCCCTCCTCGGTTTTTGTTGTCACGAGCCGAAACCCACACACGACCGGCGGCCCGGCGAACCTATCGAGGGCGGCGTGAGGCGGTATCGCCCGATCGGGTAGAGCTCGGAGCCCTCACTCGAGTGATCCCGAGAGCGCTCCCGCGAGCAGCCCTGGACACTCTGCCGAGCCGGCCGTTGGAGGACGCGCTGCATCTCGTCCACCGGTACGCGGAGCAGGGATCACCAAAGTACGAGCAGGGCTGCCCGGCGCCGGCTCGAGCGGTACCGGATTGAAGGCACGCCGCCCGCGCTTCGACGCTTCGCGGAGACTTACGACGAGCCCCGCCAAGCGGGAGCCCGAGGTTGGACGCTCAGGAAGCTTACGGCCGCTCGTCGCTCGGCTGGCCACTCGACAAAGGCACTGCCTTGTAGACCGCGCCCCGCCAGCTAACCGAGTCAGTCCCGAGCTTCATGATGTCCTCGTCCGCGCACCCGAGCGAGCGCAAGTAGTCGAAGAGCGCATGCCGGGCAGTAAACGCCTCTCGAAGCTCGATCGGCCGGTCTCCCGAATACAGCTGGTACGTCGTCGTCATTCCCCTGATGATGCTCGATTCCGTTTCCAGCGGCGCCCCCCGAAAGTTCTCTTGCGGCCGTACCCACCGCACTCCAAGCACGTGTAGTTGTCGCGCTCGAGTACGGCGAGGCGAAAGTAGCGGTTGCGTCGATCGGCGTACTCGGGTTTGCGCAGTCGGCGTCGTCTCCCTCTTTCGGCCGGCGCTGGTCGCAGGCTCGGTCACAAGGCGCCCGCTCGAGTCTTCCGTCGTCACCCAGGCATGAGGGCACGGCTGCCCAAGAGTAGAAACTCAGCGTAGAAAGAACGGCCCAGCCGCTTGGTTGAGCCGTTCTCTCTAGAAGAGCTGGTTCTCGCCGCCGAAGATCGCCGACACCGATTCGTCGGCGAAGACATTCATGATCGTCTCGGCGAGGAGCCCCGAAACGGTCAGGACCGTCATGTTCGCAGGCCGCCGCACGGGGTCCACCGGAACGGTGTCGGTCACCACGATGCCCGCGAGATCCGCCTGCCCGAATCGTTGGAGCGCCTCCTCGGCGAAGAGCCCGTGCGTCGCGAACACCCAGACGGCTTCCGCCCCCGCATCCCTGAGAGCCGCCGCGCCCTGGAGCAGGGTATGCCCGGTCGAGATGTTGTCGTCGCCGACGATCGCGATCTTTCCTGCGACGCGGCCCGTGATCTCGGTGACCGAGGCCACGTCACGCGACGGTCGCGTCTTGTTCATGATCGCGAACTCCGCGTCGATCATCTCTGCGAATCGAACCGCGTGCTTTGCTCGACCCGCGTCCGGAGCCACGGACACGACTCGCTCTCCGGTGAGTCCGAGATCGCGGAAGTGCTGTGCGAACAGCGGTAGCGCGGTCATGTGATCGACCGGAATCGTGAAGAACCCTTGGATCTGGCCAGCATGCAGGTCCATCGTGAGCAGGCGGTCGGCCCCAGCAGACTGGATCATGTCTGCGAGCAACCTGCTCGAGATCGGCTCTCGCGGTTTCGCCTTCCGGTCCTGCCGCGAATAGGGGAACCAGGGGATGACGGCGGTGATCCGCTTCGCCGAGGCGAGCCGCGCGGCCTGGATCATGAAGAGGAGCTCCATGATGTTCTGGTCGACGGGGCGACAGCCGGTCTGGACGACGAACACATCTGCCCCTCGGATCGACTCGCAGTAGCGGCAGTACGTCTCACCGTTGGCGAACGTGGTCAACTCGATCTCGCCGAGCTCGACTCCGAGCCGCTCCGCGATCTTTCCCGCGAGCTCGGGGTGTGACCGGCCAGCGAACACCATCAGCCGCTTCTGCGGAGTCAGAGGGATCGCATGCCCGCTCGTCATCTCGCTACGCGGGATGTCGACGTCGAGGCCGGGCAAGGTCTGCTCAATCGTCCCGGTTTCCACCGCGTCCTTCCTTGTTCACCTGCTGCGCCCGCGCGATCGCGAGCGCCCCTGGGGGGACATCCTCGGTGATCACGGAGCCGGCTGCAATCCATGCGTCGTCGCCGATCGAGACAGGAGCGACGAAGGCATTGTCGACACCCGTCCTGACGTTGCGGCCGATGACCGTGCGCTCCTTCACCCGTGTGTGCTCCTGGTTGGCAGTGATGTTTCCCGCGGCAATGTTGGTATCGGCACCGACGTCGGCGTCACCGAGATATGTGAGATGAGGCACTTTGGTCCGCTCGCCGATGACTGAGTTCTTGATCTCTACGAACGTGCCCGCTTTGGCCCTCGCCTCGAGCACCGTGCCAGGGCGAAGGTAACAGAACGGCCCCACAGCGGCACCCTCTCCCACGATCGCGTCGACGAGCACAGCGTGCGGGCCGACCTCCGCGCCGGCGGCGACTCGCGACGTCCCTCGTATGACGGTGAACGGATGGATGACCGCGTCGGGCTCGAGCACCGACTCCGCGTCGATCCAGGTGGTCTGCGGATCGACGATCGTGACGCCGGCGAGCATGTGCCCCTCGTTGATCCGGTCGCGGAGTGCGGCGGCGACTCCTGCGAGCTCCGCGCGTGTGTTCACACCCTCTGTCTCCACAGGATCTCCTCCTTTGTGCACCGCAACTCGTCCTCCGTCCGCAACGAGGAGCGCAACCGAATCCGTCAGGTAGAGCTCGCCCTGCACATTGTGCGGGGAGAGCCGATCGAGCACCGGCCACAATTTATCCGCACGAAACACGTAGATGGACGAGTTGACCTCACGCACGGCACGCTGCTCGGGTGTGGCGTCACGATGCTCGACGATGCCCGCGAGCCCACCATCGGCATTACGAAGCACGCGTCCGTACTGCTTCGGATCGTCGGGCTCGAAGGAGAGCACCGTCGCCCACGCCGCCTCGCGGTCGTGAGCGTCGACGAGCTCGCCGAGGAGGCCGGGTGTGAGGAGAGGCGTGTCGCCGGAGAGCACGAGCACGTTCTCGGCCCGACCCTCGAGCACGCTTCGCGCACTGCGAACGGCGTCGCCCGTCCCGAGCGGAGACTCCTGCACAGCGACCTCGGGCCCGTCGAAGGCGTCCGCCGTGGCGGGCGAGCAGACGACGACGATCGGGTCCGCCCCCAGCGCTCTCGCCGACTCGAGCACCCAGTCGACCATGCGGCGACCGAGAATGGGATGGAGGTGCTTTGGGACGTCGGAGCGCATCCGCGTCCCGAGCCCCGCGGCCATCACGACCGCGCCGAGCTTCGGCTGTCTCGCATTCATGCTCGATGTCCTCCGGAAGCGCGGTTGTGCGGCCCGATGGTTTTAGTCTCGCATGCCGCGGGCGCACTCATGCAGGTCGTGGTGCCGCGGGCTCGATGCGGGTGATCTCGAGCAGGTACGCCACCATGACGTCCTCGTCCGCGACCTCGATGTGGTACGCATCTGAGAGCTGCTCGACCCGCTCGATCTGTGTGCGGTTCGCATCGAAGACCGGCTCGAAAGGGAAGAAGCTGTAGTCGACGACGCGGGCGGCAAGCCCATACTCCGCGAGCAGCGCTTCGGTCTGCGCCTGGCCGATGATCGACAGCTGCATGAGAAACGCCGTCCCTCCGGGGGCGAGCATGCTCGGTACGAGCCGGATGAAGTGATCGATGAGGTTACGCCCCCAGTAGTCGAGCGGGCGGTGGCCGGTCGGCTCCTCGTAGGGATCGACGGGCATCTGGTAGAGGCTCGCGACCACCAGGTCGAAGCGCTCGCGCGGCTCCCAGTGGAAGAAGTTGACCGCTTCCCCGGTGACTCGATCGGAGACGCCGTTTCGGAACGCATTCGCAAGCGTGTTTGCGACCGCGTTGCGGTCGATGTCGATCGCATGGACGCGCTCGGCGCCGTTGAGCGCGAGCTGGACGGCCAGAATGCCGCAGCCGCAACCGACGTCGATGCAGCTGAGCCCCTCGCCCACTCCGCTCGTGAAGAGCGACTTCCAGACGAGGTAGCTCCCGGTCGTGGGGACGAACACTCCCTCTTCGACGGCGAGGTCCGGAAACGGGAGCGGATAGAGAGAGCGACCGCGGTCGTCCCGCCACAGCTCGGCCGCTGCGCGGTCCGGCTCGACCAGCGGCCGCTCGTCGATGAGCGGCCGCCGGCGCCCAGGCTTCGTCTCGGCGAGGTCCGTGACGAGCGCGAGGACATGCTCGGGCGTCACGCCACAGCACCCACCGATGATCTGCGCTCCCTCGTCGCGCCACCCACGTGCGAGCGTCGCGTACTCAGCGGGCCCGATCAGATCGTCGAAACGCCATTCGCGCCCCCCGTAGTCGCCGAGGTTCGGGTAGACGCCGAGCGGGAGCTTCGTGAAGTCGCGAAGCCACGAGATCATCCCCGGAACGTGCTCGACCGGAAGACAGTTGATCAGGAGTGCTCCGACTCCCATCTCCTCGAAGCGGCGCGCTGCCCGCCCGAAGAGGTCGCCTTCCGGCGGGCCCCAGTGCTGTCCTTGCACTCCGCACACCCCGTGCCGGCAGCGGCGAAAGGACAGCCACACGGGCAATCCGGTCTCGAGAAGGAGCTCGATCGTCTCGAAGGTCCTGGGCTCCCGGATCAGCGTCATGGTCTCCATCAGGATCAGATCAGGCGGGTCGTCGGCGAGCACCTGCGTCAGCAACTCGAGCGTCTCGCGCCGCTCGGGGGAGTTCGCCTCCTCCGCGATCGCGAACGCGACGGCGCATTCGCCCGTACGGCCGGCCTCGTCGACCGCCTGTCGCGCAAGGCGAACTCCCGTACGCGCGATGTCCATCCAGTGCTGCGCCTCGACGAGCCGTGATGCGCTCCCGGATCCGATCTCGGGAGCGGAGAGAATCGACCAGGTATCCGTCGAGATCACGTGACAGCCCGTGGCCGCGTAGGTTCGGTGAACCTCGAGGACCGCGCGGGGCGCGCGGTAGAGAGCCCACGTCCCCCAGAGATCATCGTCTTCGACGAGCGAACGATGGCGCTGGAGCTCCGTCGCCACACCCCCGTCGAGAACGACACACCGATCCTCCGCGATCATCTGCTGGAGGCGTTCGTACGCTGCGGATGTAGCTGCCGCAGCCGAGGTCGAAGCGGTCATCGCTCGATGAGCGTAGTCGGCTCGCGTGGAGCGTCGGGCGAGTGTGAGGCTGGGGCGCCAGGATTCGAACCTGGGATCACGGGACCAAAACCCGTTGCCTTACCACTTGGCCACGCCCCACGGCAGGTGGTCATCTTGCCACTCACGGCGACCTTCTCCGTTCACACCGGCTGGGCTAGCCACGTCGTCCCCGCTCGGCTCATAACCGCGACGGCGCGCTCCGCATCGGCGGCGTGCTCGAAAAGTCCGTACACGGCCGGCCCTGCGCCCGTGACATCTGCGCGGAACGCGCCCAGCCCGTCGAGCTCAGCGGCGAGAGGAGACGAGGCGAGGTCGTTCAGCGGGAGGTGGGCCAAGTCTCGCGCATGCTCGACTCCATTGAGCGCACCGAGCAGAGCGGCGCGGCGCTCGTCGAAGCCCGCGGCGCCGTTCCGCTCGTCGAACGTGCGATAAACGGCTCCCGTGGATTCCTTCCGCTCGCTCTCGGGAACGGCAAGCACCACGACGTAGTCCGTTGGAAGATCGACGGCCTCGAGATCGGTTCCGTCGCCGGTGGCGAGCTGTGCTCCCTCGCGCAGGAAGAACGGCACGTCTGCTCCGATCGCTGCGGCGATCGCGTGGAGCGTGGGCGCCGACACCGGCCCGGGGAGCTCAGCGTTCGCGAGCGTGAGAGCGCAGGCAGCATCCGAGCTCCCGCCGCCGATCCCGGCAGCGACGGGAATCCGCTTGTCGATGCGGACGCGCCACCGCGGTTCGACGCCCGCGGCCGACGCAAGGGCCTCGAGCGCTCTACGCACGAGCGTGTCGTCGTCGAAGCCCTCGACGGTGAGGGCGGTCGCGGGCTCGAGCTCGATACCGTCCGCGAGGTCGAGCCGCTGGAGCACGGTGACGAGCTCGTGCGTCCCGTCGCTGCGAAGCGGGCCGACGACGAGGGCGAGGTTGATCTTGGCGTATGCCTTGCCCCGTTTCACGCGAGCTCCTCGGCGAGGGCGACGAACTCCCCCGGCGCGAGCTCCTCCGCGCGAGCCTGCGCGGTGCGACCGATGGCGTCGAGCGCCTCTTCGACGCGTGCGCGCGACGCGAGCCCGGCGATCGCGATCGAGTTCGCGAGCGTCTTCCGGCGGTGGGCGAACGCGCCCTCCACAATGGGTCGCACGCCGGCGAGCGATGACCCGAGGACGCGAGTGAACGCCACGAGCGCCGACTCGACCCGCGGACGCGGTCGGAAGACGGTCGGTGGCACCGGGTGAAAGCCGGTCTTCGTCGCTGTCAGCTGAACCAGGACGGATACGGCCCCGTATGCCTTCGTGCGTGGAACGGCGAAGAACCGGTCGGCGACCTCACGCTGCACCATCACGCACCAGTGCCCGACGGACGGCGTGCTCTCGAGCGTCTCGACCACGAGCGGCGTGGCGATCGAGTACGGGAGGTTCGCCACGAGCTTCCGCGGAGGCGGCTCGAGCGCTCCGAGATCGAGCCTGAGAGCGTCGCCGTAGACGAGCCGCACGTTCTCGTGCGCGGAGACCGTCGCCGAGAGCGATTCTGCGAGCGACCGGTCGATCTCGACAGCGTGCACGAGTCGCGTGCGCTCGGCAAGGTAACGAGTGAGGATCCCGAGGCCCGGGCCGACCTCGAGGACCACGTCGTCGGGCTCGAGCGCCGCAAGGCGCCCGATGACGCCCAGGATGTTCTCGTCGACCAGGAAGTGCTGGCCGAGGGACTTCTTGGGGACCACGGTCACGGCAGGGCGAACGCGATCGCCGCGTTCTCGTGGGTGTGCAGTGCGAGCTCGTCGATCTCGTCGCCACGTGCTTCCGCGAGCGCGGCGATCGTATGGACGACGTTCGCGGGCTCGTTTCGTCGACCGCGAACCGGTTGAGGCGCAAGGTACGGGCTGTCCGTCTCGACGAGCAGGCGATTCGCAGGAATGGCCTCCGCTGCCTCCCGTAACTCGTGCGCCTTCGGGTAGGTCGCGTTACCAGCGAAGGACACGTAGTACCCGCGCTCGAGCGCTACGGGGAGCAGCGCGGGGGACGAGAAGCAGTGAAGGACGACCGTCCCGTGAAACGGGGCAAGGGCCGCGGCAGTCTCCGCCGCGGCGTCGCGGCTGTGCACCACCACGGGGAGCGCGAGCTCGTCGGCCAGCATGAGCTGCTCGTCGAAGAGCCGCCGCTGCTCGCTCGGCGTCGCGTATCTCCGGACCGTGTCGAGGCCGGTCTCTCCCACGGCGACGGCCTTCGGGTGAGCCAAGAGCTCGCGAAGCTCGCCGAGTCGCCGCGCCTCGGGCGTCGCCGCCTGATGTGGGTCGATACCGAGGGCAGCGAAGACCCCGTCGTGCTCATCGGCGAGCGCGAGCGCCGCACTGCACGACTCGATGCCGGTGCCGATGGTGACGACGCGAGTCACTCCGACCGCATGCGCCCGCTCGACGAGGGTCGCGGCCGGCTCGTCGCACGCGTCGAGGTGCGCGTGCGAGTCGGTCACGCCGCCGTGGTTGGCGCGTCGATCCGTGGAAAGAGCGGTGACGCCGGTGCGATCCCGGTGAGAGCCGGAGTGAGCCCATACGCCACACGCTCCCATTCGATATCTCTCGGATCGCAGTTGAGCGCCTCGAGAATCCGCGCCGACGTCTGAGGCAGGTACGAGGCGAGCGCGACCGCGACGACCCGAATCCCGTCCGCGAGGTCGTACAGGGTTCTCTCGAGCTCGTCGCGTCGCCCGACGTCGTCGGCGAGCTTCCACGGGGCCCGTGTCTCGACGTGCCGGTTGAGGCCTCTGACGACCTCCCAGATTCGCTCTAACGCACCCGTGAGGTCGTATTGGTCGAACCTCGCCGCCAGGTCGCCGCCGAGGCCGTCGACAAGCGCACGGATCGGCGAGCCGTCGGTCGCGCCGACCAGGACGTCACCGGCGAGAAAGCGCGAGATCATCGCCGTCGTCCGTGAGACGAGGTTTCCCAGGTCGTTCGCGAGCTCACGCTCGTAGCGCTCGTGCAGGCTCTCGATCGAGACGCTTCCGTCCTGGCCGAACGAGACAGCGCGTGCGCTCCAGAAGCGCACCGCGTCCGCGCCGTAGAGGTCGATCAGGTCCAACGGGTCGACCACGTTCCCGAGCGACTTCGAGATCTTCCGCTCGTCGAGCAGGAGAAAGCCGTGAACGAAGACCTGGTGTGGGACGTCGTAGCCGGCCGACAGCAGCATCGCCGGCCAGTAGACGCAGTGAAAGCGGATGATGTCCTTGCCGATGAGGTGTCGGGCGGAGGGCCAGAACCTCTCGCGGAGGTCCTCGCCGGGTCGCGCGTACGTCAGCGCGCTCAGATAGTTGACGAGTGCGTCTGCCCAGACGTATGCGACCTGATTCGGGTCCCACGGGATCGAGACGCCCCACGGCTGCCCCGCGCGACTGATCGAGAAGTCCTGGAGCCCGCCGGCGATGAAGCTGCGCGCTTCGTTGTAGCGGAATCCCGGCAGAACGAACTCTCGGCGCTCGTCGTACAACGCAAGCAGTCGCTCCTGGTACGCCGAAAGTCGAAAGAACCAGTTCTTCTCCTCGATCCACTCGGGCTCGATGTCGTGCAGCGGGCACTTGCCGTCCACGAGCTCGGCCTCGGACTTGAACTCCTCGCACCCGACGCAATAGAGCCCGGCGTAGGTGTCCTGGTAGACGTCGCCGGCGTCGTACATCCTTTGGAGGAAGTCCTGGACGAACGCCTTGTGTCCATCGTCCGTCGTGCGGATGAAGAAGTCATTGGTGGCGTCGAGCCGCCGAGGCACCTCCTGCCACGAGCTCACGATGCGATCGGCGTACTCCTTGGGTGCGAGACCCTGCTCCGCGGCGACGCGAGCCACCTTCGACGCATGCTCGTCCACGCCCGTGAGGAAGAACGTCTCCTCCCCACGCTGGCGGAAGTGGCGGGCGAGAATGTCGGCCGCGATCGTCGTGTACGCATGCCCGATGTGGGGCGTCGAGTTCACGTAGTAGATCGGAGTCGTCACGTAGTAGGACACGCTCGCGAATGATAGGGAGTCGCATTCGGGCGCCCCTCCTCGCCCCGAGGCCGCCCAGGAGGAGAAGGCCAACGGCGAGCGAGCCTGCTATGAGGACGGAAAAGCCCAGGTGCGTGGGAAACCAGATCGGGCGCTCCGGCGCTGACTCGCCCGGAGACGGGCCTGGCCGGACGAGGCGAACGGTCGGAGCAGCGGGGGCGCTTACATGCGGGCCGGTGGCGGCGTCCGTCCCGGCCCGCTCTCCATGGGACGATCCGCGCTTCGATACCCGACCGCCACCGCGTACTGAATCCACCCGTCGCTTGGCGTCGACAACCCCCGGCAATGGCCCGCCACTCGAGGCCGGCGCCTTGAAGGTCGGCGCGTGCACTGTCGTCACCACGCGCGGTCCGTCGCCCCCCGAATCCGGCATCGTCCGTGCGAGATTCTCGACCGCTGCCGGAGAAGGGGCCGGTCCGCCTGCTGCCGATGCATCCGCGGCAGGAGGCAGCGCCGGAGCCGGAGGCTGCGCTGTGCTGGGCGGCGCCGGCACTGCGACCGGCGGCGCTGCCGGAGCCGGCGGCGCAGCCGTAGACGGGGCAGGTGGAGCGGGCGACGCGGCAGCGGGTGGGGTTGCCGCCTCAGGAGGAGACGCGGGTGCGGGCGCCGGCTGAGGAGCTGGGGCGGGCGGCGCCGCCGGTGCCGGCGGAGGGGTGGTGGCACCTCGCGGCGGAAGCACGGACAGTGGGTCGATATACGTGTCGTCGTCGACTCGAACGCCGAGATGAACATACGCGACGCCGTGCTCGGGCTCACCGGACGGCCCTGGGTCGGCGATGACGTCACCCTCCTCGACGTGAGCGCCTCGCTTGACGTGCAGCTGGCCGAGGTGAATCAGCGATGCCCTGTGCCCGTCCCCCACTGCGATCGTGACGGTCAAGCCATGCGTGGGAACCTGGCCTGCGAACGTGACCTCCCCGCTCACAGGCGCGCGCACCGAGTTCGCGCCGCCGAGCGCGACGTCGATGCCGCGGTGCTGTCCGCCCGCGTACTTGTTGTCGGAAACCGAGAACTCACGCAGGAGCGCCCCGTCGGCAGGCCACGCCCATGCCCACGAGACGGGAGTCACACCCAGCGCGACAACGGTCGCGATCAGTCCCGCGAGCGCCCATCTCGTTGCCCTGCGAGTGAACATGGCTCGACGGTAGCCGATGGATCAACGCGCGTGCAACGCGATTGACGAAGTTGTTACAGAGAGCCCCGATACAAGGCGTTTCTTGCAACTCCGGTGAGCCCGGCAACGACCTCCGACGCCTTCCGGCGCGAGGCGCCGGCGGCGACCAGGTCGGCAACGGCCGCAAGAGCGTCTGCCGAGACGTCCCCCCTCCCCGGAGCCTCCGCCGACGCCCCGAGCACGATGGTGATCTCTCCCTTCGGGGGCTCCGAGAAGCGCTCGGCGAGCTCCACGAGCGTCCCCCTTGCAACCTCCTCGAACCGCTTGGTCAGCTCCCGGCAGACCGCCGCCGGGCGCTCCGGCATCTCCTCGGCCAGCACAGCCAGCGACGCCGGTAGACGTCGGGGAGACTCGAACGCGACCACAGCTCCGGGCGAGCGCACGATGTCGTGAACGAGTTCACGAAGCTCAGCCGCCCGGCGCGGCAGGTAGCCCACGAACTGATAAAGCTCGCCCGCGAGGCCGCTGGCGACGAGGGCGGTCTCGACGGACGATGCGCCGGGAAGCACCGTCACGTCGAAGCCGTGGTCAGCCGCCGCCCGGATCAGCCGAGTACCAGGATCGTTCACACCCGGCAGGCCCGCGTCGGAGACGAGCGCGACCCGCTCTCCCCGCCCGAGTCGTTCCAACACCTCGGTGGCCCGCGACGCCTCGTTGTGCCGGTAATAGCTGACGAGACGCGCCTCGATGCCGTGGCGGTCGAGCAGGACGCGCGTCCGGCGGGTGTCCTCGCAGAGGACGACATCCGCCTCTCGCAACTCCCGCAGCACCCGCAGGGTCACGTCGTCGAGGTTTCCGATCGGCGTGGCGCAGACGGCGAGCGGCACCCTGCTACGCCTCGACGAGCGCCTCGAAGCCGACGAGGCCGGCTCCGACCAACCCTGCCTCGGCCCCGAGCTCCGCCGGTACGACCCGGAGAGTCTCGTCCGCGGGCGCGATCGCCTCGTTCCGGGCCGCACCACGCGCGGGACCGAGAACGAGCTCACCCGCAGCGGCTCCGAAACCGCCGCCCACGACGGTGAGATCCGGGTCGAAGATGTTCACGAGCGACCCGATGGCCGCACCGAGCGACTCGCCGATTCGCGCGAGAGCCTCGACCGCTCGCACGTCGCCTGAGTGTCCCTTGTCGATGAGAAGATGCGCATCGGCGTCCGGGCCGTACAGGTCGCGAGCAGCTCTGTCGCCCGCGTGTCCCGACGCGAGCACCTCGAGATGCCCGCGCCCTCCACAGGCGCACGGAGGGCCGCCTTCCTGGACGACGACGTGCCCGAGCTCGGCCCAGCCCCGAAAGAGCTTCCCGTCGATCACGATTCCGCCGCCGACCCCGGTTCCGAGCGTGAACATCACGAGATTGTTCGATCCCCGCCCGGCCCCCCGCTTCCACTCGGCGAGCGCAGCGACGCTGGCGTCGTTCTCGACGCCGACCGGAAGCCCGTAGCGCTCCTGCGAGCGAGCCGCAAGATCGATGTTCTCGAGAGGGAGGTTCGTCGCATGCAGAACCCGGCCCGTGTTGCGCTCGAGGTTCGACGGGATGCCGAAACCGATCGCGGCCACGCGATCGTCCAGCAACTCCTCCACAGCAGCATCGAGCGCCGCGAGAACGTCCTCCTCCGAATCGCCAGGGCTGTGAATCTCGTGCTGCGCGACGATGTGCCCGTCTCCGTCGACGAGCCCCGAGAGGATCTTCGTCCCGCCGACGTCCAGCCCGATGACGAAAGGAGCGGCCACCGCGCGGGCTACCATAGCGGCCCGAATGGCCGAGGGAACCAAGCCCTACCGGCTGTACCGCGGCGGCCGCAAGAAGGGCAGAGTCCCCCTCGAGAGCGCGACCCACGCCTCGACGCAGCCCTCGCGGACGCCCACCACGAAGCGGCGCCAGCGTCGCTGGGGTCTCTGGATCGGGCTCGCGCTGCTCGGCGTCGTCGTCCTCGTCGCGGCCTGGGGCGCCCTTGGCTACCGCTCGTTCTCGGGCGGTGTCGACAAGGCGAACCAGCGCCTCCCCCGCGGCGCCGACGCGCAGCTGGCGACGCGCGACAGCTCGATCCTGTCCGACCCAGCGACGATCCTCGTCGTCGGGACCGACGGTGGCCGAGCGCCCGGCCGAGGCGATGCCAATCGGTCGGACTCGTTGCTGCTGCTTCGCACCGACCCCGGGAAGCACCGCCTCGCGTATCTCTCGATCCCGCGTGACCTCCGCGTCGAGATTCCCGGTCACGGAACCTCGAAGATCAACGCGGCGAACCAGATCGGTGGTCCGGCGCTCACGATCGCAACCGTTCGCGAGCTCACCGGGCTCCCCATCGACCACGTCGTCGTGGTCGACTTCGACGGCTTCCGCGAGCTCATCGACTCGCTGGGTGGAATCACCGTCGACGTCCCGAGGCCGATCCTGTCGAATCCGTTCGACTGCCCGTACAAGCCTGCGAAGTGCCGCGACTGGGACGGCTGGCGTTTCGAGAAAGGACCGCAGCACATGGACGGGCGTCGTGCGCTCGTCTATTCGAGGATCCGAACGAACCAGCTCGACCCGTCCGACACGGACATCAGCCGCGGCACGCGCCAGCAGGCCGTCGCAGACGCTGTCGGGGACGAGATCGCGAGCATCGGGACCTTCCTGCGCCTGCCGTTCAACGGTGACTCGCTCGCAGCGCCGCTGGCGACGGATCTGTCGGCGTGGGAGCTGGCCCAGCTCGGCTGGGTGCGCTTCCGTGCGGACTCGAAGCGATCGCTGCGCTGCCGTCTGGGCGGTGAATCAGCCACGATCGACGGTGAGTCGACGATTCTCGGCTCGGAGGACAACGTCGCCGTGATCTCCATGTTCCTCGATCGCTCGGCGCCCGTCGCCCCGCCGAAGGGAACACTCTACGGCGCAGGTTGCACGCGCCGGCGCTAGTGGAGAGACCACTAGGTCGAGTCGGACGACGGCTTCGGCTTCGGCTCGCTCGCCGTCTTCTCGGCGGGCTTGTCGGCGGCCTTGTCCTTCGGGGCCGTGGTTTCCCCATCTCTGTCTTTGGTCGACTTCTTCCCCTTGCCGTAGTCCGTCGAGTAGAAGCCGGAGCCCTTGAAATGCACCGCCACCGGGAAGAGGATCTTCTCCACCGGCCCGGCACCGCAGGTGACGCAGACCTCTGACGGCGGATCGCTCATCCGCTGGAAGATCTCGAACGTGTGCCCGTTCGGGCAACGGTACTCGTACACCGGCACGTGGTTACGAAGGCTAGCGCCCGCTACGGCGGGGTTTGCTCCCGTTCACGCTCCTCGTCGAGCAGTTCGAGATAGCAGGGCGCGCTCTCGAAGGCAGCAAGACCGCGCGGGCGTCCGCGTCGTCGTTCTGCCCTACGGCGGCGGTTCATCGCGGCCAACGCAGCCGAAGCGCCCACGACGCTTCCCAGCACGAACGTGCGAAGACGTTCTCGACGCTTCTCGCCGTCCACGCGTCTGATCTTACGATCCCGCTTGCAATGCTGATCTGCTGCCTGGGCGATCTCACGCTCGACGTC
Organism: Actinomycetota bacterium; assembly: GCA_020029615.1. GTDB lineage: Bacteria > Actinomycetota > Thermoleophilia > Gaiellales > Gaiellaceae > GMQP-bins7. The sequence continues at coordinate 27,461 of JAIBJO010000002.1, read as the reverse complement.
GTCGTGCGATTCGCCGGGCCGATCGCAGTCGGAGGCGACACCGACGCCGAGATCATGCTCGCAGCGGGAGGCCAGGCGGCGAACGTCGCCGCCTGGGCGGCCTCGCTCAGCGCGTCCGCTCGGTTCATCGGACGAACCGGTGACGACGAGGCCGGCTCGATCGCCCGCGCTCGACTTCGAGCGTTCGGAGTAGACATCGTCGGACCGGTATCGGGCGCAAACGGGATCATCTGCTCGCTCGTCACCTCCGACGGCGCCCGGTCGATGGCCGCCGACCGGGGAGCTGCCACGGAGCTGCAGCTCGACGACATCGATCCCGCATGGCTCGAGGGCTGTGATCACCTCTTCGTCTCCGGATACGCGCTGATGCGCGAGCCCGCTCGCAGCGCTGCGCGGCGGGCAGTCGAGCTCGCACGCGCATCGGGCGCAGGGGTGAGCGTCGACCTGGCGTCGTGGAGCGCGATCCGCGACTGCGGGGTCGAGGCGTTCGGCGATGCCGTCCGCAGCCTCGAGCCCGACGTCGTGTTCGCGAACGAAGACGAGGAGCGTGTCGCCGGCCGTGTGGACGACACGGCGTGGATCCTCAAGCGCGGCGCTGGCGGTTGCTCGTTCGACGGAGACGAGCGCGCCGCGATCCCGGTCGAGCACGTGCTCGACTCGACCGGCGCGGGAGATGCGCTCGCCGCAGGTTGGATCGTCGGTGGCCCGGAGCTAGCGCTCGAGGCGGCGTCCCGTTGTGTCCAGCGGCTGGGTGCCATGCCGTAGGTTTGCCGTGTGAACGAGCTCGTCGTCGTCTCACTCGAGGTTCGCGCCGCGCTCGCCGAGGGTCGGTCGGTAGTCGCCCTCGAGACGACCATCGTCGCGCACGGGTTCCCGGCGCCCCACGGCGTCGAGGTCGGCCTCCAGATGGAGGAGGCGGTGCGAGGAGCGGGCGCGACGCCGGCGACGATCGGCGTCCTCGACGGTCGGATTCGGGTAGGACTCGACGACGACGAGCTCGGTCGGTTCGACTCGAGCGCGAGGAAGCTCGGCCCGCGCGACCTGGCCGCGTGCGCGGTCGCAGGGGACGTAGGCGCGACCACGGTCGGCGGAGTCCTCGCGGTCGCGCGCACGGTCGGAATCCGGTTCATGGGCACGGGAGGAATCGGCGGCGTGCATCGCGGCTATCCGGCGCGGCCGGACGTCTCCGCAGATCTCGTTGCTCTCGTCACGGCTCCGGTGCTCGTCGCCTGCTCGGGCGCGAAGTCCCTCCTCGACATCCCGGCGACCATGGAGCACCTGGAGACGCTCGGGATTCCCGTCCTCGGCTACCGGACCGACACGCTTCCGCTCTTCTACGAGGCCGAAGGCGGGCCGGCCGTCACCCAACGAGTCGACGACCCGACGACGGCCGCGCGCGTGGCGGCGGCGCACTGGGAGCTCGGGGGCTGCGGGCTTCTCCTCACGAACCCACCGCCCGAGGTCGTCGAGGTCGGCGACCTCATCGAGGAGGCCGTCGCCAAGGCTGCGCGAGACGGCGTCTCCGGGCAGGCAGTGACGCCGTTCGTGCTCGCGTTCCTCCACGAGCGCTCCGACGGGCGGACCCGCGAGGTGAACCGCAAGCTGGCCGTCGCCAACGCGCGGCTCGCCGGCGACGTGTCGGTAGCGTTCGCCGCCCTGTGAGCCTCTACGACTCCGTCCGCGACTTGTCGCTCACGATCGAGGAGTACGACCTCGAGGTGCGCTCGCTCGACGTCTCGAGCGGCTTCACTCGCAAGACGACGACCATCCGTCTGACAGGCACAGGAGACGAGGGGCTCGGCGAAGACGTCACCTATGAGGCCACCGAGCACGACGCGCAGCTCGCACGCGGCCCGGTGCTCCCGCTCACAGGCGAGTGGACGATCGAATCATTCTCGCAGCACCTCGAGACCCAGCCGCTCTTCGAGAACGCGCCCGAGCGGCCGGTGTACGTCGACTACCGCCGCTGGGGCTTCGAGAGCGCAGGGCTCGACCTGGCGCTGCGCCAGAACGGGATGACCCTCGGCCAGGCGGTCGGGCGCGAGCTGCGACCGCTCACGTACGTCGTTTCGATGCGCCTCGGCGAGGCGCCGACCCTGGACCGGATCCAGAGCTGGCTCGCCCTCTACCCCGGCCTCCGCTTCAAGCTCGACGCGACGAGCGACTGGACCGACGAGCTCGTCGCCGAGCTTCGTGCACTCGGCTGCGTCGACTCGATCGATTTCAAAGGCCACTACACGGGCACGGTCGTCGACCAGGGCGCAGATCCCGCGCTCTACCGCCGTGTCATCGACGGCCTTCCGGGCATCTGGCTCGAGGACCCGGCGATCGACGACGGCACCCGGCCGATCCTCGAGGAGGTCTCACAGCGGGTCACCTGGGACGCGATCATCCACTCCGTGGAGGACATCGAGGCGCTGCCCTGGCCACCGAAGACCGTGAACGTGAAGCCGTCGCGCTTCGGTTCGATCCAGCGGCTCTTCGCCGCCTACGACTACTGCGAGGAGCAGGGGATCGGCGCCTACGGCGGCGGCCAGTTCGAGCTCGGCGTCGGCCGCGGCCACATCCAGTACCTTGCTGCGCTCTTCCATCCCGACACCCCGAACGACGTCGCGCCGGGCGGGTTCAACATGCCAGAGCCCGCGGCCGGACTCCCCCCGAGCCCGCTCACGGTGACGCCGCGCGAGACCGGCTTCTTCGCGCTGTAGGGATTACGAAGAGCCGACTCCGAGCCCCGTCTCCGGATCGAAGACGTGCAGACGCTCGACGTCGACGACCAGCTCGAGCGGCTCGCGCTCGCGTGCCCGAGTCATCCGTTCGAGCCGGGCGACGAAGCGGACACCGCTCCCTCGTGCCTGCTCGGCGGCCATTCGGGTCTCCTCGTCCTCGGGCGCGTCGACCACGTGCGCCTCGAGCACCTCCTTCGTCACAACCGGCTGCGCCGCGACGTTGAAGTGCACGTAGACCTCCGAGCCCATGTCCTCACGGATGTCGCAGACGACCGACAGCCGCTCGCCCTCGGGTCTTGTACCAAGCAGGGACGCGTCCTCCATGTCCTCCGGTCGGATGCCGAGCACGACCCGGCGTCCCTCGAAGCGCTCGAGACCGGGGTGGCGCGCGAGTGTGGAATCCGACAGGCGAAGCCGATGGTCGCCGAAGCGCACCCAGACGTCGCCGTTCGTCCTCACCAGGTCGGCCTCGACGAGGTTCATCGCCGGCGAGCCGATGAACTCCGCGACGAAGAGGTTACGAGGCCGTTCGTAGAGCACCTGCGGCGCGTCGATCTGCTGCAGGAGGCCGTTTCGCATGACGGCCACGCGGTCACCCATCGTCATCGCCTCGGTCTGATCGTGCGTGACGTACACCGTCGTCACACCGAGATCCCTCTGGATGCGCGCGATCTCGGCGCGCATTTCCACGCGGAGCTTGGCGTCGAGGTTCGAGAGCGGCTCGTCCATGAGGAACGCCTGGGGGTTTCGGACGATCGCGCGCCCCATGGCAACACGCTGACGCTGGCCACCCGAGAGCGTCCGCGGCTTCTTGTGCAGCGAGTCCGTCAGCCCCAGGATGTGTGCGGCCTCGCGAACGCGACGGTCGATCTCGTCCTTCGGAACCCCGCGCATCTTCAGTGCGAAGCCCATGTTCTTGTACGCGCTCATATGCGGATAGAGCGCGTAGTTCTGAAAGACCATCGCGATGTCGCGCTCCTTCGGAGGAAGATCGTTGACGACCCGGCCGTCGATCCTGACGTCGCCCGACGTGATCGTCTCGAGGCCCGCGATCATGCGCAGCGCAGTCGTCTTCCCGCAGCCCGACGGGCCGACGAAGACGACGAACTCGGCCGCGCCGACCTCAAGGTCGAGCTCGGTGACAGCACGCGTGCCGTCGGAGTACACCTTCGTCAGTCGCTCGAGGACGATTTCGGCCACGATGCCTCTCGGAGGGGCAATCTAATAGCATCGGCCCGGTCCGATGGAAGCACAGGCTGCCCGGGCCGGCTCGCGTGGGAGTCACTGGCGGCACGCTCTCGAGAGCCGCCGCGTCCTCGCGATCCTGCTCATCGCGCCGGCCGTCGTGTTCATGGTGCTCGTCGTCGGAGTCCCTTTCGTCTGGGCCATCTACCTCAGCTTCACGGACGCGATCGGGGGCTCTCTGTCCGGAAACTGGGTCGGCTTCGACAACTTCGCGAGCGCCTGGCAGGACGACAACTTCCGGCGCGCGCTCCGGAACACGTTCATCTTCACGCTGGGCTCACAGGCAATCGTGCTCGTCGGGGCCGCCGTACTCTCGAACTTCCTCGTCCGCGATTTCCGTGGGAAGTGGATCGTGCGCTTCCTGGTCGTCCTGCCCTGGGCTGCGCCCGTGGTGCTCTCGACGATCACGTGGCTCTGGCTGTTCGACTCCTTGTACAGCGTCGCGAACTGGACGCTCGCCCGGCTCCATCTCGACAACGCGCTCGTCTGGTTGCTGGGGGCCGTGAATCTCGAGGAGGGTGCTCAGGTTCCGCTGCAGTGGCTCGGACGCCCGAACCTCGCGCTCCTCGCGATCACCGTCGTCCACGCGTGGCGGATCCTCCCCTTCGCGGTGGTGATCTTCATCGCCGGCAGGGCATCCATCCCGACCGAGGTCGAGGACGCCTCGAAGATCGACGGCGCAACCGGGGTGAAGAAGCTCTGGTACGTCGACATCCCGCTGCAACTTCCGATCGCGCTCGTCGCTGTGCTCTTCGGGATCGTCTTCACCGCGGCCGACTTCGGGGTCGTGTACATCCTGACCCACGGCGGCCCCTTCAACGCGACCCAGGTCCTGCCCACATGGGCCTACGCGATCGGAATCGACTCCGGCTCGCTCGGGGAGGGGGCGGCGATCTCGCTGTTCCTGTTTCCGCTGCTCGTGGTCGTCAGCATCGGAATGCTGTTCTTCGCGCGACGGGCCCAGGTCTCCTGATGACGCGGCGCGAGAAAGGGCTCACGTACGCCGTCGTCGTCCCGTTCGCGATCTTCCTCGCCTTCCCCTTCTACTTCGCGCTCGTGACGATGTTCAAGACGAACCTCGACCTCGCGAACGTCGAGCACTCCCCGTACCTCTACAACGATCTCGAGGGCAACTTCCACTGGGACTTCTGGAACTACGCGACGACGGAGCACGTGCGCTTCCTCTTCGAAGACACGAACTACCCACGGTGGCTCCTCAACACGGCGATCGTCGGCGCGGCGGTCGTGGGCATCACGCTGCTGCTCGCTCTGCCCGCGGGCTACGCGCTCGCTCGACTCGCAGGACGCTGGGGCCAGGGCGCCGGCGTCGCGATCTTCATGGTCTACCTCATCCCGCCGACGCTCCTCTTCCTGCCGCTCTCGCGGCTCATCACGCAGCTCGACCTCGAGGACTCTCTTTGGGCGCTGATCCTCATCTATCCCTCCTTCACCGTGCCCTTCGCGACCTGGCTGCTGATGGGATTCTTCAAGACGATTCCGCAGGAGCTCGAGGACGCCGCGCTGATCGACGGTGCGTCACGGCTGAAGGCGTTCGGCCTCATCGTCCTGCCGATCTCGCTGCCCGGGATTCTGACTGTCGTGATCTTCGCCTTCTCGCTTTGTGTCAACGAGTTCATCTACGCGTTCACGTTGATCTCGAGCTCAGAGCAGAGAACGGTCTCCGCGGGCATTCCGAACGACCTGATTCGCGGCGATGTCTTCTTCTGGCAGTCGCTAATGGCCGCCGTGCTGATTCCGACGATTCCGCTCGCGCTCCTCTACAACGCGTTCCTCGACCGTTTCATCAAGGGCTTTACAGGAGGCGCATTCCGTTAGAGAATCGAGTCGAAAGGAGGGTACTCGTGGCAGATGTAGTCGACGAGCTCGTGCGACCGAGCTCGACACTGACCCGAGGTGACCTGCTCAGGAGGGGAGCGGCTGGTGCGTTCGCCGTCAGCATGTTCGGCGGCCTCACCGACAAGGCCCTCGGGTTTTACGGCCCGCTGCGGTTCGCGAAGAAGCAGCTCGCGGGCGATCTCTCGATCATGACGTGGGCTCACTTCGTCCCGGCCTACGACCAGTGGCTCGACAACACGTACGTCAAGCAGTGGGGCGAGGCGAACGACGTCCAGGTCAAGGTCGATCACATCAACAACGCCCTGCTGTACAGCAGGGGCGCCGCTGAGGTCGCGGCCCAGAGCGGTCACGACCTGTTCTGGTTCATCTCACCGCCGTCCACGTTCCAGAAGCAGGCGATCCCGGTGACCGACCTCGTGCAGGAGGTGGGCAAGAAGCTCGGACCGATGACGGGAGTCGCGCGGAAGAGCACGTACAACCCGAAGACGAAGCAGTTCTACGGCTTCCCCGAGACGTACGCCCCGGATCCCGTGCAGTACCGGAAGAGCTTCCTCGAGCAGACCGGGGTGAGCCTCAACACGTGGGAGGACCTCCGAAAAGGGGCCCCGAAGCTCAAGGCGATCGGACATCCTGTCGGCCTCGGCATGTCGAACGAGATCGACTCGAACATGCTCCTCACGTCCCTCCTCTACTGCTACGGCGGCTTCATCCAGAACGAGGAGAACCGCATCGTCATCGGTCAGGGCTCGAACAGGAGGGGCGCGATCGAGGCCCTACGGGTGATGCGCGACATCTACCAGAACGGGATGTCGGACGAGGTCTTTGCCTGGACCGCCGCGTCAAACAATCAGGCGTTCCTCGCGGGCCGGTTGTCCGTTGCGCTGAACGCGATCTCGATTGCACGTTCGGCGGAGAACCAGGGGAACGTCGCCCTCTCCGACGACACCTGGCTCGCGTCGATCCCGCGAGGCCCGGCGATGCGGCTCGGGAACGAGCACGTGATGGGCGTGTACCTGATCTGGAAGTTCGCGAAGAACAAGGAGGCGGCCCAGAAGTACGTCGTCGACCAGATGATCAACTACCGCGAGCACTTCCTGCGCAGCGGGTACTACAACTTCCCGCCGTGGACTGGCTCGATCAAGGGCGGTTTCAAGACGATCCGCCAGCTCTGCGCACAGGACCCGCACAAGCCGAAGGGGAAGTACACGATCCTGACCACGATCGCCGAGAAGTACACGACCAATCCCGGCCACCCGGGCAACACGACGCCGGTGATGGACGAGATCTACAACACCTTCCTCATCCCGCAGATGTTCGCCCAGGTCGCACAGGGCAAGGCCACACCGGCCGAGGCGATCTCGGCGTTCACGACCAAGGCTCAGAGCATCTACCGCAAGTGGAGGAACCAGGGGCTCGTGTAGCTCGGAGGTGGTCTTCCGGTGAGCGAGAGGGCCCCGTCGTTGGGCCCTCTCTCACTGCAGGGTCGCCAGGAACAGGTCCGCGGGGATCAGCGGGAGTGACTCGAGCTTCGTACTGACCGGCTTCCTCGCGCTGTAGGGCGCCGCTGGGCCGCACGCCTATGCTGCGCGTGCGAGGACGGGCCTGGCGCCAAGACGCTCGAAGATGGCCGCGGCTTCGCGCGCAGCGTCCTCGTCGAGCGACTGCCTCGGCTGCCAGTGGCGCCCCGCAGGCGAGACAGAAGCGCGCCCGGTCGGGACTCTCCTCGGCACACGACGTGCAGACGAGCACGGCGCGCGTTCTACTCTCGCAGGCGAGGCAAGCCTCGCCCTTACTTGAAGCTGTCGAGAAGCTCGTCCACGGGAATCAGCGGCAGCGACTCGAGCTTCGCGCTCCCTCGTGCCCCGAGCGCAACCGAGACCCGTGCGATGGTCATATCGTCGGGCGCCTCGACGATGTTCACGAAGTCGTACTCGCCGAGCGCGGCCCACTGGTGGAGCACCTTCGCGCCCATCTCCTCGACGTCTCGGTTGACCTCCCGGAGCCGGTCGGGGTTCGCGTGCAGCGTCTGCACGCCCTTCTCCGTGAGCGTGGTCAGCATCAGGTAGGTCGGCATGTCACTCCTTCGATTGCTGGCCGCGCGAGCGTAACCGAGCCTCCTGGTCGACGTACAGGATCGCGCTGCCGAGGAAGAGCAGCGGCGCGAGGACCGTGTCCGCAAGGAAGATCGCGGTCCTCACCGTGTTGTCGGCCTGCGACTCGAGCAGCAGCGCAAGGCCGAAGCGCATCAGGAAGAACAGGATTACCAGGGTCGCGAGCGAGCCCACAGCGTGGACGTAGTCGGCACGGCCGAGCTCGACCCCCCGGCGAAGCGAGTCCGAGAACGACGTGCGCTCGATCATCGCGGCCGGCACCGCAAGGCCGATCAGCGCGAGCCAGAACACGCTGACCAGCGCGAACCACGGAAAGAAGAATGCCGCAGGCAGGAACGTCAACGAGCCGGCGCCGAGGGCGACGAGCCACGATCGACGCGGGACGCCCTCGCCGCTCATGAGGCGCGCGGCGTACGCGTAGGACAAGGCGAACACGGGGGCCGTCACGAGCAGGACGCCCGTGACCAACGGCCGAGCGACGCCGGCCGTGAGCTGGTTGATCACGGCGACGACGACCCCGAGAGGCAGCGCCCGAACGAAGTTCTGGCCGTACAGGCGAATCGACTCGGCGACGAGCTGGCCGACCGTGCGCTTCTCCGGAGGAAGCGGCGGCGGGAGCTCCCGCTTCGACTCTCGCCCACGGGCCATGCGGCCGAACGCTACTGCGGAGCGGCGGCCAGGAGCCGGGGTAGCGCGTCCGAGATCGCCTCGAGCGCACGACCGATCCTCCAGCGCGAACGGTCGCCTTCCGAGAGCTCGTTCGAGATCGCCCGCACCTCGATCGCGGGAACCTCCGCGAGCGCACACGCACGGAGAACCGAGAAGCCCTCCATCGCCTCCACCCGCGGGCCGTGGTGCACGTCTCGAGCCGACCCTCCGACCGAGGCACTGGTGCCGATCGGGAGCACGAGCGCCTCGGGTAGCGCCGCGCGAATCGATGCGAGAAGCTCGCTGTCCGGCTCGATCCGCTCGATGACGGGGATCTCGGCCGAGATGTCGGAGTAGACGGCCTCGCTTCCGATGACGAGCCCTCCGGGTGTTATCCCGTGCGCGCCGGCAATCCCGACGTGAATCACGGCCGACGGCGGACGCAGGGCGAGCTCACGGGCAACGGCAGCAGCTGCCTCGACCGGTCCGACACCGCAGACCAGGCCCGGATGCCCGCAGAGCTCGAGGTCGGTCGCGGCAACGAGAAGCATGACTGCCACATCATGATGCGATCAGGCGAAAGACGGGATGAAGTGGCGCCTCGGCAAGCCATTCCTCATCCGCGGAGCCCAGCGTGACGTCGAAGAACGGCCGTGTGACGCGACCGCGAAGGTAGTACTCGCGTAGTACCGGCACGGCCTCCTCCGCGGAGAGCTCGACGACGGCGATGCGCTCACGGCTGCGGCCACGTCGAAGCTCCACCCAGCCCGCCGCGCGTGCATTTCTAACCCAGTTGCGGTCGCCGTACGGAGCAACAAGCCAACGCTCCCCTCCCTCGTTCACGATCGAGACAGGGGTCGACCAGAGCTTCCCGGTATTCCGCCCGGGCACGGTGAGGAGGTGCGTGCGCGGGCCCGTCAGCCCCGCTCGCGCGAGCGGGCGCACGAGCGAGTTGAAGGCTCGACGCCAGTAACTTCGCCTGTACGGCTTCGGCGAGAGCCCCATCTCCGGGTAGTAAACCGACCCCAGCGCCGATGGCCGCTCCAGGCGGCCACCGGCGCTGGGGTCGATCGGCGACCACATCAGTGAGCCAACGTGCGGCTCCGAGTGAAGCGGAACGCGAAGATCACGCCGGCGACGAGGAACACGCCGAGTCCGAACCCGATCCCGAGCTGCGACCAGTCGATGTCGCTGCCCGTCGTCGTCGAGGACGACGCCACGGGGAGCGACTCCGGCTGCGCCTGGAGCGCGAGCTTCGCGTCGGACGCATCGCCGTGGTCGCGGACGATGACGGGTGACAACTGCAGCCCCAGCTTCGCTGCCGTAGCGTCGCCGTGGTCGCGCACGATCTCGACGGCTCTCGATGCCTGCGGCTGAGGCGCCAGCCTCGCCGCGTTGGCATCGCCGTTGTCACGGACGATCTCCACGGGCTGCGACTGGAAAACCAGCTTCGCGGCCATCGCGTCGCCGTGGTCGCGCATGATCACTTGCGGCGACGGCCGGACTGCGAGCCTGGCATCCGTGGCATCGCCGTGGTTGCGGACGACGACGAGCGGTGACGGCCGGGCCGCGAGCTTCGCCTGTGTCGCGTCGCCGTGGTCTCGGACGATGACTTGTGCCGACGGCCGGGCGGCGAGCTTCGCCTGCGTCGCGTCGCCGTGGTCGCGGACGATGACTTGCGGCGACGGCCGGGCCGCGAGCCTCGCGTCTGTTGCGTCGCCGTGGTCGCGAACCGGCTCTCCGCTTGCCCACGCCGCGGGGACGACGAGCGCGAATGCAGCACCGACGAGTGCTGTAGTGGTGAGGATTCTCGGGGTCATCGCTCCTCCTCCTTCTGCTCCTGGTGGCCTTCCTGACCACCTGCAACGAGGCTAGGGAGCGACGGGCTCTGTTGAAACGGGCGAGTCCCCCGGTTTTGACGCGATGACCCCCTGTGTTTGGCGGGAGGCGAGCGCGGGGGCGAGCTCGCTGCGGTTCCTGACGCCGAGCTTCCCGAAGACGTGCGAGAGATGGCCTTCGACGGTCCGCTCGGAGAGAAAGAGCGCAGCTGCCACCTCGCGGTTTGTCTTTCCCTCGGCGACGAGGGCGGCGACGCGCTCCTCGGCCGGGGTGAGGGCGCCCGGTATGGCGGCGCGCCCACTGATGCGACGCAACTCGGCTCGCGCACGCTCAGCCCAGAGAGCTGCGCCGATTCGCTCGAAGACCCCGAGCGCCTCCTCGAGCGTCTCGCGCGCCTCGCGTTTGCGCTTCATCCGCCGCTGCGCCGCACCGAGCGCGAGCAGCGTGCGGCCGCGGTCGAGCGGCAGCTCGACCTTCGTATGCCACGTCAGAGCCTCTTCGAAGGCCGAAACTGCTTCGTCGAGCCGCCCCTCGGAGGCAGCGAGCAGCCCGCGACATCGCAGGCAGTTGGCGAGCGCCGATGCCCTCACGAGCCGTCGCGCGTTACCCTCGTACCAGTCGAGGAGCCCCTCGGCCTCGGCCCCCCGTCCGAGCTCGACGAGGGCCTCGATGTGGTCGACGACGAAGCGGATCGCTGCCGGCTCGCCGAGGCCTTCCCGGAGGACGAGCGCGACCTTTGGGTCGAGGCACGCCACAACCGCCTTGGGATTCTCGAGCGCGAGCTCGAGGTGGCCGAGGACTGAGGCAGCCAGCATCCCGGACTCGCCGCCTCCCGCGGGCATCAGCTCGGCGGCTCGGCGAGCCGCTTCTCTTGCCTGCTCCGGACGACCTTCGACGAGACTCTCGAGGGCAAGGTTGTACACGGCGTACAGCGGCTGGCCGGACTGCTCCGCCGCTTCCTGACCCTCGCGGGCGCAGTCAAGGGCGCTCTCGAGGTTGCCGATGAGGTGCTCGACCTGAGCGAGCAGGTACAGGACGTACGGCCGCGAGCTCTCGTCGCCCAGTTCGCGAGCGCGTCGAAGCATGTCGACCAGCGACTCGCGGGCCAGCTCCGGCTGGTCGATCCACAACCAGTACTGGACGAGTGCCACCAGAGGCTGGTCCAGGAGCCGGCGGTCGGCCGTGGCCCCCTGAAGTGCGAGCGCTCTCTCGGCAGTCGCGCTTGCGCTCGACCTGCCCAGCCACGCCTCGGCCAAGAGCTGATGCACGAGCGCATCTCCGGCGAGCGCATCGTCGCCGAGCTCGAGCGCGAGCGAGAACGCGGCCTCCCCGTGCCGGGCGACGTCCTCGTAGCGCTCCGCCAGCCAGAGGAGAGCCGACGCGACCCCCTCGTGGGCGACCGCGAGCATCTCTCGGTCGCCCTCTGCCTCGTCCACGAGCTGAAGGAAGAGGGCGACCGCTTCAGCGGGTGCTTCGTAGGTGCGGATGCGCGCCAGTACCCAAAGCGCCCTCGCCCTCTGCGGACCCGCAACTGACGGGTCGATGACGGCTCGGACATGTGCCTCTGCGCTTCGGGAGTCTCCGGACTCGTAGTGCAGGTAGGCGGCTTCGACGGTGCGTCTGACGGACTCGTCGGGGAGGTCGCCGGGGGTCAGCTCGCTCGCACGGTCGAGGAGGAGCGCAGCCGGCCGCGGCGCACCTCGAGCTCGCGCGTGCTCGGCAGCCGCCTCGAGCGCGACGGCGACGCTCACGTCCGGCTCGTCGACGGACGCCGCGAGCTGCCAGGCACGTGCCTCCGGATCCTCGAGGAGTTCGGCAAGTCGAGTGTGAATCTCTCGGCGACGCAGCGGCGCCGAGATGTCGTATGCACCTGCCGCGAGCAGCGGATGCGAGAAGCGGATGCGGTTTCCGTCGAGCTCGACGATGCCGGCCTCGAGCGCCGGTGCCAGCCCGGCGCTGCGCCCTACTCCGGACGCGGCCTCGGTGATCGAGATCGTCGGGTGGGCATGTGCCGACGCGGCAGCCAGGAAGTCCTGACTCTCGGGGGACAAGGCGGACAGGCGCCCATGGACGAGGTCATGGAGGGAGTCGGGTACAGGAAGCGGTCTTCCTGCCTCGACCGAGGTCTCGTTGCGGCGAAGCGTTCGGACGATCTCGAGCGCATAGAACGGGTTCCCACCCGACGCTTGATGCACTTCGGCCAGGAGCGGGCGCGGCAACGCAACGCCCAAGTGATCGTCGACGACGCGATGCAGAGCGCCGAGCTCGAGCGGGCCGACGTCGACCTCGTGGAAGCGTCCGAGGGGCAGCGATCGCCGTATCTCCGAGACCAGCGAGCTCTCCACCTGCACCCGTCGCGCGAGGAGTATGCCCACCGGCTCGTCTCGCAACCGGCGCGCTGCATAGACGAGAGCGGCCGCCGATGCGGCATCGAGCCACTGCACATCGTCGATGGCAAGCACGATCGGGCTGTCATCGGCGATCGCTCGCAGCGCGTTGAGCACCGCGACTCCGACGGCGTGTGGATCGGGCGCCGAGCCGCCTGCTTCCTCGAGGACGAGCGCGCGAGAGAGAGCGCGCCTCTGCCCTTCGGGCAACGGAGTAAGTGCTCGTTCGAGCGCGTGGTCGAGCAGGTCTCCAAGAGCGGCGAACGAAAGCGCCGTCTCGCTCTCGGATGGCCGTGCCTGAAGGACGAGGAGCCCACGCTCGGCGCCAGCGGCGACTCCGGCTGTCCAGAGCGTCGTCTTCCCCATGCCGGCCTCGCCCTCGAGGGCCAGCGCCGACGCGCCTTTCGGGACACCGGCGATGAAGTCCTGCAACGCGGCGAGCTCAACGTCCCGGCCGACGATTTCCGTCATGGCCCGGCGATCGTATGCCTCGGCACGAGCCACTTCCACCGGCCGGGGATCGATGGGGGATACTGGCAATGTGGGATACACCGTCTTCCAGCACTCCGAGCTCGAATGGGAGCCTCGCGGCGACGACAGCGGCAGGGCAATCGCGCGACTCTCCGACGCGATGACGCGCTCGCGCGCCAACATCTGGCGCTACCCGCCCGGAGCCCGCGGCAAGCGCCACGCCGAGAGCGTTCAGGAGGAGGTCTTCATCGTTCTCGAGGGGACGCTGACCGTCGACCTCGGCGAGCCGCCCGAACGCCACCAGCTCGAGCGTGGGGGTGTGGTCGTCGTGCAGCCCGGGACGATCCTGCAGCTGCGCAATCAGGGCACCGAAGAGCTCGTCCTCTTCATCAACGGCGCTCCGCCCGAGACGGGACCGGCAGAGTACTTCGCAGACGTCCCGTAATGGTCAGGCAATCGCCGAGCTCGCGACGTCCGCGCGCTCGAAGGCGAGCTCACCGTCGACGGCGTCGACACGCACGGTGTCTCCCTCGACGAAACGACGCTCGAGCAGCTCGCGTGCGAGCGGGTTCTCGAGTCGACGTTGGATCGCGCGCTTGAGCGGGCGGGCGCCGTATGCGGGATCCCAGCCCACGTCTGCGATCAGCTCCTTCGCCGCGTCCGTCAGCTCGAGCGCGACCTTGCGTTCGGCGAGCCGCTCACGCAGGCGGGCGAGCTGCAGCTCGACGATGTCGGCGAGTTGCTCCCGGCTCAACGCCTCGAACGTGACGACCTCGTCGATCCGGTTCAGGAACTCCGGTCGGAAGCGGTCGCGCAGGTCATTGGCGGAGCGGATGTTCGAGGTCATGATCACCACGGTGTTGCGGAAGTCGACCGTGCGGCCCTGGCCGTCGGTCAACCGACCGTCGTCGAGAAGCTGGAGGAGGACGTCGAAGACCTCCATGTGCGCTTTCTCGATCTCGTCGAGCAGGAGCACGGCGTACGGACGGCGCCGCACCGCCTCGGTGAGCTGTCCGCCCTCTTCGTAGCCGACGTAGCCGGGAGGGGCGCCGACGAGACGGGCGACGGTGTGTCGCTCCTGGTACTCGGACATGTCGAGCCTGACGAGTGCGCGCTCGTCGTCGAACATGAACTCGGCGAGCGCGCGGGCGAGCTCGGTCTTCCCCACCCCTGTCGGGCCGAGGAAGACGAACGAGCCGATCGGCCGATTGGGGTCCTGCAGCCCGGAACGGGCCCGGCGAAGCGCATTCGATACGGCCTCGACAGCGGAGTCCTGGCCGACGACCCTCTGGTGCAGCCGCTCTTCCATGTGGATGAGCTTCTCGACCTCGCCTTCCAGCAACCTGGAGACCGGGATGCCGGTCCACGATGCGACGACCGCCGCGATGTCGTCCTCGTCGACCTCCTCCTTGATCATGGGAGACTCCACACGGCCTTCGCGCTCGGCGAGCTCCGCCTCCAGCCCGGGCAGGATCCCGTAGCGGATCTCGGCGACCCGCGCGAGATTGCCCTGGCGCTCCTCCCGCTCGGCCTCCATGCGTAGCTCGTCGAGCTGGCGCTTGATCTCTGCGACTCGTTGCAAACCTTCCTTCTCGCGCGACCAGCGCGCGCCGAGCTCGTCTCGCACCGCCTTCGCATCGGCGAGTTCCTTCACGAGAGGATTCCGCGTAACGGAATCCTCTTTCGCCATCGCCGCGAGCTCGATCTCGAGCTGCCGAACGCGGCGCTCCGCCTCGTCGAGCTCGACCGGCGAGGAGTCGATCTCCATGCGCAGCCGCGACGCCGCCTCGTCGACGAGGTCGATGGCCTTGTCGGGAAGGAAGCGGTCGGAGACATACCGATCCGAGAGAACCGCCGCACCCACGAGCGCGGAGTCCCTGATCTCGACACCGTGGTGGGCCTCGTAGCGCTCCTTGAGCCCGCGCAGGATCGCGATCGTGTCGGCGACCGTCGGCTGGCCGACGAAGACCGGCTGGAAGCGCCGCTCGAGCGCGGCGTCCTTCTCGATGTGCTTGCGGTACTCGTCGAGCGTCGTCGCTCCCACCGCGCGCAGCTCGCCGCGCGCGAGCATCGGCTTGAGAAGGTTGGCCGCGTCGACCGCGCCTTCGGCGGCGCCGGCACCGACGATCGTGTGCAGCTCGTCGATGAACAGGACGATCTCGCCGGCCGCGCTCTGGATCTCCGCGAGCACGGCCTTGAGCCGCTCCTCGAACTCGCCGCGGTACTTCGCCCCGGCGAGCAGCGCGCCGAGATCGAGCGCCCACACCCGCTTGCCCTTCAACCCTTCGGGGACGTCGCCCGCGACGATGCGCTGCGCGAGGCCCTCGACGATCGCCGTCTTGCCGACGCCGGGCTCGCCGATGAGAACCGGGTTGTTCTTCGTCCTGCGTGAGAGGACCTGGATCACGCGACGGATTTCCTCGTCGCGGCCGATGACCGGATCGAGCTTCCCGGCCTCGGCGAGCGACGTGAGGTCGCGGCCGTACTTCTCGAGGGCCTGGTACGAGCCCTCCGGATCCTGCGAGGTGACCTTCTGGCCTCCTCGAACCGCTTTCAGCGCTTCGAGGAGGTTGGTGCGCTGGACGAGGTCGAGCGCAAGGAGAAGATGCTCGATCGAGACATAGTCGTCGCCGAGTGCCTTCGCCTCGTCGAACGCGCTGTCGAGGACTCGCGAGAGCGCGGCCGAGACTGTCGGCTGCTGGGTTCCGCCCTGGATGTGAGGCAGCGTCGAGAGTCGAGCCTCGGCCTCCGCGCGGAGGCTCGCGACTTGATGGCCAGACCGCTCACAGAGAGTTCTGGCCAGCTCCTGGTCGAGCAGCGCGATCGTGAGGTGATCGGGCGTCAGCTCGGGGTTGCCCGAGCGCCGAGCCAGCTCCTGCGCGCCGGCGACCGCCTCCTGGCTCTTGAGTGTCAGCTTCTGAAAGTCCATCTCCGTCGAGGGCGAGGCAAGCCTCGCCCCTACGCTCTCCTCGCAGGATGTTGCGACGCCCGGTAGAGGACCAGCTCGCGCTTGTAGGACCGGTGCACGGACGCGATCTCCGCCTTCAGGTCTCGCTCGAGGCGCTCCATCCGGGCGCGGGCCCGATTGAGCTCGTCCTGGAGTCGAAGCACGTGCTCGACGCCGGCGAGATTGAGGCCGAGCTCCGTCGTGAGCCGCTGGATGAGCTGCAGCCGCTCGACGTCCGCGTCCGAGTACAACCGCGTCCCACCCGGCGTGCGTCCGGGCCGGACCAGGCCCTTGCTCTCGTAGAGCCGGAGCGTCTGCGGGTGCATTCCGACGAGCTCGGCAGCCACCGAGATCATGTACCGGGGACGGTCGGGCATCAGCTCCGCACCCCGCTCCAGCCATGCTTTCTGGCGACTGCGATGCCGATGAGCGCTATCCCGAGCGGGATGCCGACGATCTGAGGCCAGCCACCGTCGAGGAACGCGAGCTGGATCAGGTTGAGGGCGACGAAGATCACCCCGAGCGCCAAGACGAAGGGCCACATGCTTCGCGATCGCGCGGTCACGATGTGAACATCCGTTCCCGGGGATTCTCGCGCGACACCTTCTGAAATCCCTCGAGCGCCTCGCGCTCGACTTTCGTCAACTTCTTGGGGATGGTCACCTTCACACGTGCCAGGAGATCGCCGCGACCGCTTCCCTTCAGTCGCGGCGCGCCTCGGCCCTTCACGCGAAGGAGCTTTCCGCTCTCCGTCCCCGCAGGCACCTTGAGCGAGACGGGCCCGTCCGGAGTGGGGATCTGGACGCTGGAACCGAGCGCGGCCTCTGCGTACGTCACTGGCACCTCGAGGACGAGATCGGCGCCTCGCCGCTCGAAGAGCGGCGACGGGTCGACGTCGACGACCACGTAGAGATCGCCGGCGGGGCCACCGTTGCGGCCAGCCTCGCCTTTGCCCTTCAGCCTGACGCGCGTCCCGCTCCGAGATCCCGCGGGGACCTTCACGGCATACGTCTTCATGGTGCGCTCGCGCCCGCTACCTCGACAGTGCCTGCACGGCTTCTCGACGATCGAGCCGTTCCCCTGGCAGCGCGGGCAGGGCTGCGAGAAGGCGAAGAGGCCCTGCGAGTCCGAGACGACTCCGCGGCCGCCGCACTGGGGACAGGTCACCGGAGACGTGCCGGGCTCCGCACCCGTCCCGTGACAGACGGAGCACGCCGTCTCGGCTTCGACGGGAACACGCACCTGGACGCCCTCGAGCGAGTCCTCGAAGGAGATCCTCACGTGCGTCTCGAGGTCGTCACCGCGAATCGGAGCACGACCGCCGCCACGCTGGCGACCGCCGCCGCCGCCGCCGCCGAACATACCGCCGAGGAGATCACCGAGGTCGCCGAGGTTGAACTCCTCGAAGCGAGCGCCACCCGTATCGGCGCCACCCGGGAAGCCTCGCGTCCCAGCCGACCCGAACGTGTCGTAGGCCCGGCGCTTCTCGGCATCGGACAACACGTCGTATGCTGACTGCACGTCCTTGAACCGCTCTTCGGCGCCGTTGTCGCCCGGGTTGCGGTCGGGGTGGTACTCGCGCGCGAGGTTCCGGTACGCCTTCTTGATCTCGTCGTCGGACGCGTTCTTCGCGACGCCGAGCACCTCGTAGGGGCTCCGGTTCATTCGGCGACGATCACCCTGGCCGGTCTGACGACCTTGTCGCCGACGCGGTAGCCACGCTGTACGACCTCCAGCACCGAGCCAGGCTCCGCACTGTCGCCCGGCCGGGTGAGCATGGCCTCGTGCACGTGCGGATCGAAGGGCCCGTCGGTCTCGATCTCGAGCAGACCCTCTTTGCGCAACGCGTTTCGCAGTGACTGCTCGACGAGCTTCACACCTTCGACGAGCTGCGCCTCCTCGTGCCGCTCGGCTGCCTCGAGCGCCCTCTCGAGATCGTCGAGGATCGGGAGAAGCTCGCGAACGAGCCGCTCGTGCGCATGGGCGACCAGGCGCTCCTGCTCGCGAACGACTCGCTTGCGATAGTTCTCGAAGTCCGCCTGAACGCGCTGGAGGAGGTCGAGGTACTCGTCTCGCTTCTCCTCGACTTCCGCTAGTTGCCGCTCGACGTCGGCAGGCGGGCCTTGTGACACAGTGTCACTTGGCCCGCCTTCGTCGATCGCAACGTCGGTGACCGTCGCGTCGGCTTCAGCGTCTGGACGCCGTTCGACGCGCCTGGTCACGACTTCGCCGCTTCCTCTTCGTCGATCACCTCGAAGTCGGCGTCCTCGACGACCTCGTCGTCTGCCGCAGCGCCGTTCCCGGACGGTTGCGAGGCAGCCTGCGCGGACGCCTGGGCATAGATCGCGTCCGCGAGCGATCGGGATGCGGTCTCGAGCGCCTCCGTCTTCGCCCGGATGTCGCCGACGTCGGAGCCCTCGACGGCCTGCTTCAGCTCCATGATCCGACCTTCGATCGTCGAGGCCTCCGCCTCCTCGAGCTTGTCGCGGTGCTCCGCGAGGGTGCGCTCGGTCTGGTACGCGAGCTGCTCTCCCGCATTGCGCGCGTCGGCGAGCTCGTGGAGCTTGTGCGCCTCCTCCGCATGCGACTCGGCGTCGCTGATCATGCGCTCGACGTCCTCGCTCGAGAGGCCTGATCCACCCTCGATGCGGATCTGCTGCTCGTTGCCGGTGCCGAGGTCCTTGGCGGACACGTTGATGATCCCGTTGGCATCGATGTCGAATGACACCTCGACCTGCGGCATCCCTCGCATCGCAGGCGGGATCCCGACGAGCTGGAACTTCCCGAGCGTCTTGTTGAACGCGACCATCTCGGACTCGCCCTGTGCAACGTGGATCTCGACGGAGGGCTGGTTGTCCTCGGCAGTCGTGAACGTCTCCGACTTGCGGGTCGGGATCGTCGTGTTGCGCTCGATGAGCTTGGTGAACACGCCGCCCTTCGTCTCGATGCCGAGCGACAACGGAGTGACGTCGAGCAGGAGCACGTCCTTGACCTCGCCCTTGAGCACGCCCGCCTGGATCGCGGCACCGACCGCGACCACCTCGTCCGGGTTCACGCCCTTGTGCGGGTCCTTGCCGATCAGCCCCTTGACCTTCTCCTGGACGGCCGGCATGCGCGTCATCCCGCCGACGAGCACGACGTGCTCGATGTCGGCGGCCGTCAGCCCTGCGTCGGCGATCGCCTGCTTCGTCGGCTCGACGGTGCGCTCGAGGAGCGCGTGCGTCAGCTCGTCGAGCTTCGCCCGCGTGAGCTGGAGATCGAGGTGCTTCGGCCCTTCAGGTGTAGCGGTGACGAAGGGCAGGTTGATCTGTGTGGTCATCGTCGACGAAAGCTCGATCTTCGCCTTCTCGGACGCCTCGTACAGTCGCTGCAGCGCCATCGGATCCTGACCCAGGTCGATGCCCTGATCGCGCTTGAACTCCGCGATCATCCAGTCGACGATCGCCTTGTCGAAGTTGTCGCCGCCGAGATGGTTGTCGCCGTTCGTCGCCTTCACCTCGAAGACGCCGTCGCCGAGCTCGAGGACTGACACGTCGAACGTGCCGCCTCCGAGGTCGAACACCAGGATCGTCTGCTCCGCACCCTCCTTGTCGAGCCCGTACGCGAGCGCTGCTGCGGTGGGCTCGTTGATGATGCGAAGGACGTTCAGGCCGGCGATCTTGCCGGCATCCTTGGTCGCCTCTCGCTGGGCGTTGTTGAAGTAGGCCGGGACCGTGACGACGGCGTCCGTGACCGGCTCCCCGAGGTACGCCTCGGCGTCGTGCTTGAGCTTCTGCAGGATCATCGCCGAGATCTCCGGCGGGGCGTACTCCTTGCCCTCCGCCGTCACGCGCACGTCGTCGTTCGCGCCCTTGACGACCTCGTACGGGACGATCTTCATCTCCTCCGAGACCTCGTCGAACTTGCGGCCCATGAAGCGCTTGATCGAGAAGATCGTGTTCTGCGGATTTGTGACCTGCTGGCGGCGCGCGGGCGCGCCGACGAGCCGCTGGCCGTCGCGACCGAATCCGACGACGGACGGTGTGGTGCGCCCGCCCTCGGCGTTCGGGATGACGGTGGGCTCGGAGCCCTCGAGCACGGCCATGCAGGAGTTGGTCGTTCCGAGGTCGATGCCGATGGTCTTCGCCATGGTCTCTCCTTTGCGTTCTGAGTCGTGAACCTGTGAAAACTTGAGTCTTAACGTAGCAGATCGTCAAGAGAGGACTTCCCTAGCGGTAGATCCCGATGAATACACCTCCCGCGACGACGAGTGCCGCACCGGCGATCAGCCGAGGGCCTACGCGCTCGGATCTTCCCAGCACGATGGCCGCGAGCGCCACACCCCACAGCGACTCGGTCGCGACGAGGGGGGAGACGACCGTAACCAGACCGCGGTAGTACGCCTCGAACAAGCAGACGTACGAAAGCCCGAACAGCACGCCTGCGGGCGCGAACACGCGCGCATCGTGTGCTCGGAGCGCAGCCCGTCCGACGACCACGAAGACTGTCATCAGAGCGGCTCCGGCAGAGAGGGTGGCAAGCGCAGCTACGCCTGGCGACACATCGGTGTCGATCGAGAGCCATCGGATCAGGTTGTCGCGAGACGCGAACACGATGGTTGCCACGAGTGCCAGCACGAGCCCACGCACTCGGACGTGGTCCGGTCGCTCCCGCTCGCCGACGAGCAGGAACCCGCCGGCCACGATCAGAATTGCGCCAGCCACGAGCGCTGCTTCGAGCGACTCGCCCAGGAGTACGACCGCGATCACGATCGAGAACAGCGGCCCGGTACCGATGACCACGGACGTCCGTGCGGCGCCGGCCTCGCGTACAGCGAACGTGAACAGGAACTGTGACACCCCCGGACCGAGCAGTCCGGCGATGAGAAACGGCCACACGTCTCTCGTCAGTCCGCCTTGCGCAGCTGCGAATGGCGCGACGACGCCCATCGCCACGAGAACCGTGAACAGCGCGCCGCCTTCGGCGAGCGCACCCTTGCGAAACGCGACTCTCATGGCGACGGTCGTCGCGCCGAACAGAAACGCGGATGCGAGCGCAAGAACGACAGCGTCCACGTCTAAGTCCGCTCTGTCCGGCTCGCCACGCGGCGCAACGTCCGAGCCGCAGCAGGCTCCGCGAGGACGATCCCGGCCATCATCACCGCGCATCCGAGCCAGCCGGCCCACCCGAGCACCTCGTCGGCCAGCAGGACGCCGAAGAGCGCGGCGAAGGGCGCCTCGAGCGTGAAGACCAGAGCGGCCCGCGCGGCTGTCGTCCGTGCTTGTACCCACGTCGCGATGAGGTAGCCGAGCGCGCCGGCGAAAAGCCCGGTGACGAGGAGCGCCCCCCACACCGTCCTCCCCTCGGGGACCTCGAGCTGGCCGAGCGACGCCGCGATGATCGTGAACCCGACGAACGACGTCGCCATCTGCAGGAACGTCAAGGCACGCGGGTCGTATCGCGGCGCGTAGCGCTCCATGGCGGTGATCTGGAACGACTGGAACACCGCATTCGCGAGAACGAGCGCGTTCCCGACGGCGGAGCCTCCCGGGACTCCGCTCAGCAGCAAGAGCCCGATGACCGCGAGCACGACACCGCCCCAGAGCGCGCGGGGCACCGGGGTCCCGAACAGCACGAGCGCGAGCAGGGGCGTGAACACGACGTACAGCCCGGTGATGAACCCCGTGCTCGCGACCGTGGTCAGCTCCAGCCCGGCGGTCTGGAGCCCGTAGGCCGCGGCGAGCAAGAGGCCGACGCCGACGCCGGCGAGATAGCCCTCGCGCGGGAGCGTGCGCAGCGATCGCCACGCGAACGGAGCGAGCGCGAGCGTCGAGATCGCGAACCGCACGGCGAGGAAGGCGAAGAGCGGATAGAGGGCGAGGGCGTCCTGGACCTGGACGAACGTGACGCCCCAGATCGCCGTGACACCGACGAGGGCGAGAAGTGGGCCGGGGCGGGTCACCGCCGCGGATTCTCTACGCTCTCGTCGATGGGCCTCCACGACACACTCGGTCGGCCGCTGCACGATCTCCGCATCTCGGTCACGGACCGCTGCAACTTCCGCTGCGTCTACTGCATGCCGAGCGAGGTCTTCGGACGGGACTACCGTTTCCTTCCCCGGCGGGAGCTGCTCACGTTCGAGGAGATCGAGCGCGCAGCGGGCGTTTTCGTCAATCTCGGGGTTCGGAAGCTCCGACTCACGGGCGGCGAGCCGCTGCTGCGACGCGACCTCGAGGACCTCGTCGCTCGACTTGCAGCGCTCGGCGACCTCGATCTCACGCTGACGACGAATGCTGCGCTCCTCGCCCAGAAGGCCCGTGCGCTAGCCGAAGCGGGCCTGACGCGCGTGACCGTCAGCCTCGACTCGCTCGACGACGAGGTGTTTCGCGCGATGAACGACGTGGACTTCCCGGTCGCGCGCGTGCTCGCGGGGATCGACGCCGCGGCGGAGGCCGGCTTGCCGGTGAAGGTGAACGTCGTCGTCAAGCGGGGTCTCAACGAGCAATCCGTCGTCGACATCGCGCGCCGATTCCGCGGGACCGGGCACCCGGTGCGCTTCATCGAGTACATGGACGTCGGCGCCTCGAACGGGTGGCGCCTGGACGACGTCGTTCCGGCGTCGGAGATCGTGGCGGCCATCGGCTCCGAGTTTCCGCTCGAGCCCGTCGACGCTGCCTACCGCGGCGAAGTCGCGCAGCGCTACCGCTATCGCGACGGCAAGGGAGAGATCGGTGTCATTGCCTCCGTTACTCAGCCTTTCTGCGGCGACTGCACGCGCGCACGGCTCTCTGCGGACGGGAAGCTCTACACGTGCCTCTTCGCCGTTCGGGGTCACGACCTGCGCGCGATCCTCCGCTCGGGCGCGACCGACGACGAGCTCGACGCCGCGATCCGAGCAGTATGGGAGCGGCGGACCGACCGCTACTCCGAGCTTCGCACCGACGACACGTCGGGCCTGCGCAAGGTCGAGATGTCCTACATCGGCGGCTAGGCACTTCCTGCGGAAGTGCCTAATCGACCTCAGGCGGTCGGCTCGGATGCCGCCACGACAGCGACCGGGCGCCGTCGCAACAGTCCTCTGCCCGGCTCCACGGTCGTCCGGCTCGAGCGCAGGATGGTCGCGACCGAGACGAGCACGGCAGCTCCGGCGACGACCATCTGTAGCGTGATCGCCTCGCCGAGGAGGGCCCAGGCGAGGGCCACGGCCACGATCGGATTCACGTAGGCGTACGTCGACACGAGCGAGATGGGCGCCGAGCGCAACAGCCAGACGTACGTCGTGAAGCCGACGAGGCTGCCCACGACGACGAGGTAGCCGACGGCGAGGAGCGCCTCGCTCGTCCACTGCGCCTGACCGACCTCCCCGCTGAGGAGCGAGTAGCCTGCGAGCAACGTCCCACCGCATACCGACGCCAGCCCAGCCGAGACGAGCGGACGCCTCGGGAGCGGGGCGCCGCGGGAGTACACCGATCCGGCCGCCCAGCACATCGCGCTCAGCACGGTCACGAGCGCAGCCGTACGGTCGATCGCTCCGTCGCCGAAGGGGTCGAAGAGAAACGCGAGCCCGGCAAACCCGACCGCGACGCCCACGTAGGTCGAGCGCTGCAGCCGGCGACCGAACACCGCACGGTCGAAGAGGACCATCCAGATCGGGATCGTCCCGATGAGCAGGGCGGCCACTCCGGCAGGCAGCGTCTGCTGCGCCCAGGCGAGGGCTCCGTGACCTGCGACGAAGAGAAGGCTCCCGAAGACGAGCGCCGCGACGATCTGCGGACGCCCGATGCGATCTCCCGACCGATCGCCTCGCGGGAGCGCGAAAGCGAGGAGGAGCGCTCCGGCTGCGAGGTGCCTCATCGCCATCGCGAGGAACGGCGGAAGATCGCGAACGACGATGGCCAGGGCGATGAACGTGGAGCCCCAGACGACGTACACGGTCGCGAGGGCAAGCCAAACTCGCACGCCGTATCGCGCCGTCATGCGGGAGAGCATGCCGGTTGCGAGAACATCAGCTCAAATCGAGTTCGAGTGTGGGTTCATTAGCCGGCTTGATAACGCGTCACCGACCGACCGATCCTCGGTCCGACCGCGGGGGCGAACGCTAGAATCGGCCAGTCGTGTCGAGCCTCGTCGCCGAGACATCCCGGCGCCTGCCTCGCGGCTGGGCGCACCTCGCGTTCCAGTTCGTGATCTGGATGGGCTTCTACGTCGCCTACCAGGTCGCGCGCGGCGCCGCCGATCGCAGCGTGGCAAACGCGTTCTCGAACGGCGAGTGGGTGCTGCGCACCGAGCGGCAGCTCGGGACGCTGTTCGAGCCGGCGGTCCAGCGTGTCGTCGACACGTCGTCGATCCTGGTGACGCTGACGTCCTACACGTACTGGCTCTCCCAGTTCGCCGTCGTGGGAGTGACGCTCCTGTGGGTCTACTTCCGCCACCAGGAGAGGTTTGCCTCGTTCCGCAACTGGCTCATCGCGGCGAACCTCGTCGGTCTCGTCGGCTACATCCTCATGCCGACGGCGCCGCCGAGGATGTTCCCCGAGTGGGGCTTCGTCGACACGTTGGCGCAGTACTCGTCGATCAACCACGACAGCGGCCTGATCTCCGTGGCCTCGAACCCCTACGCCGCGATGCCGAGCCTGCACGCGATGGACGCGCTGATCGTCGGCATCGTGATGTTCGGCCTCGTTCGCTCGCCGATCGCCAAGGCCCTGTGGCTCGCCTGGCCCGTCTGGGTCTCGTTCGCGGTCATTTCGACGGGCAACCACTACTGGCTCGACGTCGTCGCCGGGTTCGTCCTCGCCGTTGCGACGGGGCTCGTGCTCCGTCGCGCTCGCACGCTGCGCCCGCAGCGCGCATGACCGACCGCGAACCCGCGCGCGTCAACCAGCTCGACCGCATCAAGCAGGAGTACACGGCCGCCGCCAGGCAGATCCTCGCGCGCTCGATGCGCGGCGTCGCCAAGACGAAGCTGACGCCGGACATGCTGACGTTGGCCGGAGTGTCGCTGTGCCTGGCAGGCGCGGTGCTCGTGGGGTTCGAGGATCGCAACGAGAAGCTCTTTTTCTGGCTCGGGGGAATCCTGTTCGTGGTCGGCTCGATCGCCGACATCCTCGACGGAGCGCTGGCCCGTGCAGCCAGCAAGGGCACCGTGTTCGGAGCCTTTCTCGACTCCACCTTCGACCGACTCGGCGAGGCGGCGATGCTGGCAGCGATCGGTCTCGTGTTCATGCGCGACGGGAACGAGATCGCCCTGGTTGCGACCTTCGGAGCCGTGATCGGCTCGTTCCTCGTCTCGTACACACGGGCGAAGGCCGAGGCGCTCGGCCTCCGGGGAGACGTCGGCTTCGGCTCACGGGTCGAGCGGGTGGTCCTCATCTCGGTCGGTCTCGCACTCGCGCCGTGGGGGCTACTTCAGTGGCCTATCTACATCCTGGCCGCCATGGCCTGGGTCACAGTCGTCCAGCGGATGCTCTTCGTCCGCAAGCAGCTGCGCGAGCTCGTCGAGCAGCCCTCCTGACAGACGCGAGCTCCGCTGGTAGAGTGCTAGCACTTTGCCTGCTAGCAATTTACAGAGGCGCGCAGCGATTCTCGTCAGGATGCCTGCTTCGCTGAAGGCGGCGCTCGTGCGCGAGACGGCTCGCAGCAAGTCAAACGTCAATGACGTGGCGGCCGGCATCATCGCCGCGGAGTTCGGCGTTCCGTACACACCCAGCGGCCGCCGCCGCAAAGTGCTAGCAGGGTCCAGCCCCGTCCTCCTCCTCCGCGTACCGCAGGAGCTCAGGGACGAGATTCATGCGGAGGCGTCGCGTCGCGGCGCAAACGCGAACGACGTCATCCTCGCCGCGCTCGCCGACGGGCTCGGCGTCCCCCCTCAGAGCAATCGCACAGGAAAGGAACTCATGGCTTCGACGAACGGCTCGAAGAACGGCGCGCGCGCGAAGGACAAGGTGCGCGTCGCGATCATCGGCGTGGGGAACTGCGCCAACTCGCTTCTCCAGGGAGTCGAGTACTACAAGGAAGCAAGGCAAGAGGACTCGGTTCCCGGCCTCATGCACGTCGACCTCGGCGGGTACCACATCTCGGACATCGAGTTCACAGCGGCGTTCGACGTCGTCAAGGGCAAGGTCGGCGTCGACCTCGCCGACGCGATCTGGGCGCATCCCAACGACACGATCAAGTTCGCGGACGTTCCGAAGACCGGCGTGAAGGTCTCGCGTGGCATGACACACGACGGCATCGGCAAGTACCTTGCACACGTCGTCGAGAAGGCGCCGGGCCAGACGGACGACGTGGTGAAGATCCTCAGGGACACCGGAACCGACGTCGTGGTCAATTACCTCCCGGTCGGCTCCGAGGCCGCCACGAAGTGGTACGCAGAGCAGATTCTCGAGGCCGGCGTGGCGATGGTGAACTGCATGCCCGTCTTCATCGCCCGCGAGCCGTACTGGCAGAAGCGCTTCGAGGACGCCGGCGTGCCGATCATCGGTGACGACATCAAGTCGCAGGTCGGCGCGACGATCACGCACCGCGTCCTGACGACGCTGTTCGGCGACCGCGGCGTCCATCTCGACAAGACGATGCAGCTCAACGTCGGCGGCAACTCCGACTTCCTGAACATGCTCGAGCGCGAGCGGCTCGAGTCGAAGAAGATCTCGAAGACGAACGCCGTCACGTCGATGCTCGACTACGACATCGGCGACAAGAACGTCCATGTAGGCCCCTCCGACTACGTCCCGTGGCTCACCGACCGCAAGTGGGCGTACATCCGCATGGAAGGCTCGTCCTTCGGCGACGTGCCCCTGAACCTCGAGCTGAAGCTCGAGGTCTGGGACTCGCCGAACTCGGCCGGCATCGTCATCGATGCCGTCCGGCTCGCGAAGCTCGCATTGTTGAACGGCATCTCGGGCTCGCTCGAGGCGCCGAGCGCCTATCTCATGAAGTCGCCGCCGAAGCAGATCCGCGACGACGAAGCGCACGACCAGATCGAGCGCTTCATCGTGAAGAACGCGGTAACGAAGTCGAAGACGAAGGCGGCAGCGAACGCGTGAGACGCGGCCGGCGCGTCCGGACGTTCTAGTTGGGGGCGGCGGCGCTTCTCGTCGCCGCCGCCCTCCTCGAGAGCGTCGCGCTAGGACGAGACGCGAGGCGCCGGGTCGTCGGCGACGAAGCAGGCTTCTCGGTGGCTCTTGTCGCAGAACGGCTTGTTCGCCGAGCTCCCGCAGCGACAGAGAACGATCGAGTCCCCTTCCGG
>JAIBJO010000047.1 GCA_020029615.1 Actinomycetota bacterium | reverse complement strand
CCGAACTCGTCGAGCACTGCACGTGGCTCGGACACTGCGCGCGAGCGATAGGGAAGGCTCTTGTACCAGTCGGGTGGAGGGCCGAGCAGCGCCCTGGGATAGCACGAGCAGAGCGTGCAGACCACCAAGTGATGCACGTCTTCCGTGTTCTCGAGCGCGACGACGACCGGTGAGGGACCCGGGTCGAGGCCGAGCTCGAGCGCGGCGGCACGCGCGTCCTCGAGGAGGCGTTGCTTGAAGTCCGGGTCCACCCAGGCGCGCGCAACGAGCCGGGCGCCGTCGGCGGGTGTGCGTGAGACGAGCCAGTCGATCTGTTGGCGCACATCGTCACGCTCGAGCACGCCTTTCTCGAGCAGCAACTCTTCGAGCGCACGGACGCGAGCCGCAGCGGGCGGCTCACCGGCGGTCGTGACGGGCTCGTGCGGGTGATCGTGGTCGTCGTGACTCATTGGTCATCCTCCAGCCAGTGCTCGGAGACGTCCGCGAGTACGCGGTCGCCCGACTCGCCGCCGTACTCCGACCAGATCCGAGTCTGGTCGAAACGCACGAGGTAGAGGCGCTGCTCGGGCGTGCCGTCACCGCCGTACGCTCGGGTCTCCGGGTTCGTGAACCGGGAGTGGACGCGCTCCACGGTGCCTCGCATGCCCTTGAGGTAGCCAGGTGTTCGGTGATGGCCGTCGTGCGAGCGCGAGGAGACCCGTACTGCCTGCCCTTGTGCGAAGGTCACGAGGCGACTCGCGCGTCGAGCTCGCCGGGGGAGAGGACGCCCTTCTCCGTCAGGATCGTCTCCGTCGCGAAGAGCCACCGCTCGTAGTAGGACACCGCCTCGTATGCGCCGAGGTCCATGCCCTCGATGCCGCGCCGCAATTCGTCGACGTTCATCACGCTGCGTCGGCTCAGGGCGCCGACGATCGCGTCCATCAGCACCTCCCAGTCCGCGAGCTCGTGCTCCGTCCGGTCGATGGGAGCGTCGGTCGGCCACCCGCCGCGGTCATGCACCGCTTGCTGCACGGGCCGATCGTACCGCGACGAATTCGCATCTTGACATATTCCGATATCGGTATATGATTGCTCGCATGGCACGGGCCGCGACGACAGCAGATGCGTTCAACGCCGTGGCCGAGCCCCGGCGGCGGCAGATCCTGGATCTCCTCGTCGGAGGCGAGCGTCCGGTGAACGATCTCGTCGCGCAGCTCGGGCTGGCTCAGCCGCAGGTTTCGAAGCACCTTCGTGTCCTGCGAGAGGTGGGTGCCGTGGACGTCCGGGAAGACGGCCGCCGGCGGCTTTACCGCCTGAACGGGAAAGCGCTCAAGCCCATCCACGACTGGGTGCACGAGTACGAGCGCCTGTGGTCCGAGCGCTTCGACGAGCTGGATGCCGTACTCAAGGGACTCGAGCAGAAGGAGGAGGACGATGGCAGTGACGAGTAGCGGGACGGCGACGGTGACGCTCCCCACGGATGAGCAGATCCTCATCACGCGGGAGTTCGACGCGCCGAGGCACCTCGTGTGGAAGGCATGGACCACGCCCGAGCTGGTCAAGCGCTGGTGGCACGCCAACCGTGGCGAGATGACGGTCTGCGAGATCGACCTGCGGGTCGGCGGCACGTGGCGCTACGTGATGGTCGCCGACGGATTCGGCGAGGTCGGCTTCCACGGCGAGTTCCGAGAGATCGTTCCCAACGAGCGGCTCGTGTCGACCGAGGTCTACGAGGGCATACCCGACGCGGACGAGCACGCCGCGGTCGACATCCTGACCCTCACGGAGGTGGACGGGCGCACGACCATGACGATCCTGGTCGAGCACCCGACCAAGGAAGGTCGCGACGCGCACATCAACTCGGGCATGGAGGACGGCATGCAGGACGCGATGGATCTGCTGGAGCAGGTGGCGGTCTCGCTCGGCTGAGCCAGAGCGACCGCGATGTGACGGAGGGCCGCACGCTCGGCCCTCCGTCATCGACTAAAGAAAACGCTCATCCTGCGCGTCAGAGAGATGTGATCGGACGCCGCGGAGCGAGGCTGGAGGAGCTCGAGGCGCTGTACCGCAGCCGCTTCGAGGTCTTCGCACGCGTCGCGGCGAGCGTGACCGGCGACCCGGAGCGAGCGCTCGACGCCGTGCAGGAGGCCTTCGCCACAGCGGTCACGAAGCGCCGCTCGTTCCGCGGCGACGGGCCGCTCGAGGCCTGGGTCTGGCGCATCGTGCTCAACGCAGCGCGCTCGGACGTACGTCGATCTGTCACGGAGCTCGGCTACGGCGAGCTCCCGTCGGCGAACGGCCGTCCTGAGGATGATGCCGAGCTACGCATGGCGCTCGCACGCCTGCCGGAACGTCAGCGGACCGCAGTCTTCCTGCGCTATTACGCCGACCTCGAATACGCGTCGATCGCCGAGGCCCTCGGGATCTCGAGCGGCACCGTCGCCGCGACCCTCAACGCCGCGCATGCGGCGATTCGCACCCGACTGGAGGGCATCCGAGCATGACCGACTTCGACCGCACGAGTCTCGATCGCATTCTCTCCGCGCCCGCCGGGCCCGCGGACTGGGACGACGTTCTGGGCCGCGCGCGTGCAGGTCAGGGCCGCCGCCGAATGCTCGCGGTGCTCGCGGCTGTCGCGGCTGTTGTGGTCGTCAGCGCTTCTGCCGTTGCCATGCGAGCGTTCCTCGGCGAGAGGGGCTTCGTCGGCCTGCCGCCCACTGGCGCCCCGCCGAGCACGCCGACGACCGGGAAACTGATGGCCTCCTACTGGGTCAGGACACCGGAGACGATGTCGAATCCGCGGAGAGTCAAGGGCTGGTTGTATGCGGACGGACGTCTCGTCTGGCAGCGGGAGAACGATCCACACCAGCCTCGCCCTCCCGAGGCGGCCAACCGATGGTCGAGCGGCCTGGTCGAGCAACGTCTCACGCGCGCCGGCGTCGAGCGGCTCCGCTCCGAGATCGTTTCGACCGGACTCTTCAGTCGCAACCGAGACCTGGTCCTCGAGACGGAGAGCGATCCCTGCTTCAACTGGATCGACGCGCGCAACGACGGCCAGCTCGTCCGCGTCACGTGGACGAGCACCGTGTGTGAGGCGCAGGCGCCTCCGGGAGCGCCGATCATGAGAACCGAGCCCGCGACGCGCGAGCAGACGATCGCCCTGCAGCGGCTCAAGCTGCGTCTCAGCGATCCGGCTGCATGGCTGCCGGAGAGCAGCTGGAGGCAGCGGGAGTTCAAGGCGTTCGTCCCGTCGCGGTTCGCGATCGGTCTGTGGTCGCAGCAGGGCGCGCATACGCCGGCCGAGATCCTGGCCGAGTTGCCGATGGCCGCGCAGGAGGCGCTTCGTGGCATGAGCTGGCGTACGAGCGGGTTCGGACCATCAGCCGAGGTAACGACCAGGCGGGCGCGCTCACTCGCGAAGGCGCTGGACGGTACTGGCCTGACCAGGAAGCGGGGCGCGTTCTTCTTGAGCTATCGGCTCGCAGGCCCGAGCATGAGCGAGTCCGTCGTGATCGTCTTCGGGCCGCTCCTCCCACACGGCGAGGAGCCGGGGTACGGCGGGTGAGCGCGCGAGCGCGATAAAGGATTCGCAGGAGGGCTCCATTCCGCGGCACCAAGCGAGTAGAAACCAACCGATGTGACGAGTGTCGACGATCGCGTCGGGAACTGGGCTCTCGTGGTCGGACATGAACGGGCGGTGGAGCTCGACGACTCCGTTCTGTGGTCTCGTGTCCGTACGGGTGACCGCGACGCGTTTGGGCTGCTGTTCGAGCGACACGCGCGGACGATCTACAACTACTGCTTCCGCCGTGTCGGCAGCTGGGACGCCGCCGAGGATCTCGTCTCGATCGTCTTCCTCGAAGCCTGGCGGAGACGGGACAAGTCGCTTCCCGCCGGCAAGGAGCTCCCCTGGCTCCTCGGGATTGCGACCAACGTCGTCCGCAACCGCCGCCGCGCGGAGCGCCGGTACGCCGCTGCACTGCGGCGTGTTCCCGCACCGGAGCCGGAGCCGAGCTTCGCCGAGGACAGTGACGATCGGCTCGCGGACGAGGCATGGATGCAGCGCGCTCTCCAGCTCCTCTCAAGGCTCCCACGGCGGGAACAGGAGGTCTTCGCTCTCTGCGCCTGGTCCGAGCTCAGCTACGAGGACGCGGCGGTCGCGCTTCACATACCCGTGGGAACGGTTCGCTCTCGGCTCTCGCGCGCACGCGCGCGGCTCCGGGAACTCGATCCCGGCTTCGGACATGACGAGACGAGGATGCAGATCAGCGAGGAGGCCATCGAGCCGTGAGAGACGAGTACGCGATTCCCCCGCTTCGCGACCTGCCCGGCGACCGGCTTGCCGAGCGCAAGCGGCATCTCGTCGCCGAGATCGCTCAACCGTCCACGCGACGGCGCATCCCGGCGCGCGCCGTCCTCGTGCTCGTCGCGGCTTTCGTCGTCGTCGTCGTCGGAACGGCGACCGCATTCGGCACCGTGCGCGACCTCCTCTCCGGCCCGCGCGTCAACTCGAAGATCGCCTACATCCACAAGACCACGGACCGGTACCTCGATGGACGCAGCGAGCTCTGGGTCATGAACGCCGACGGGAGCGGAAAGCGGATGCTGGCACGCGGAGGCGGCCCGGGCAGCGGACTGGGTTTTGGGGACTGGTCCCCGGACGGACGCAGGATCGCGTTCATCAACCGATACAGCACCGTCTACGTCATGAACGCCGACGGGAGCGGCCAGCGGAGGCTGACGCAAGGTGGCGAGCTATCGGGCCTCCGCTGGTCGCCCGACGGGCGGAAGATCCTGCTCTCCTGCCTCAAGTGCGCGGCTGGCCCAAGGTCGCGATTCAGTGGCTGGGGGGAGGTCTACGTCATGTACGCCGACGGAAGCGCACTGCGAAATCTGACGCGCGATCCGCGGACCGAGTGGAGGCCCGAGTGGTCCCCCGACGGACGGAAGATCGCGTTCGGGAGGCTCGAGCCGGGGGAGCGGTCCGAGATCGTGGTCATGAACGCCGACGGGAGCGGGAAACGGACTCTCGCCGACGGAGGCGGCCCGGTCTGGTCGCCAGACGGGCGGAAGATCGCCTTCATGAAGGCTCTCCCGGGTGCTCCGGACGAGCGGGTATCTCGCTCCTCCGTACGCTTCCACGAGATCTACGTCATGAACGCCGACGGGAGCGGGCAGCGAAGGCTGACGCGAAACGAGGTGAGTGACGACGGCCCGCAGTGGTCGCCGGACGGGCGGAGGATCGCCTTCCTTCGCGGCGTCCGCCGCGGCGGCGCCTGGAAGGCCGACCTCTACGTCATGAACGCCGACGGAAGCGAGCAGCGGAACCTCGGGGGTCGCCCGGTACCCTGGTTCGCCTACGCGTGGTCTCCGGACGGGCGCCTGATCGCCTTCACGCGCGGGCGCGGGTTCGAGGTCGCCGTCATGAACGCGGACGGAAGCGGGCTGCGAGATCTGACCCACTCACGGACCGGGAACTTCTTCGGAGCCTGGTCGCCCGGCCGCACGGGCGGATGACTGTTCGACCCGGAGTGCAACTCGCAGATTGGAGAAGCCCCGCTCTCGCGGGGCTTCTCGGTAGCAGGCCTGTAAGCCGGATTCTGTCGAAGGTGACCATCTCTCTTGGCGGTGTACCCGGCTCCTCGGCGGGCCGCGTCAGCGGAGCCTGCTTCACCTTGCACCGGACGGGGTTTGGCGAGCCGGCCGTGTCGCCACGACCGCTGGTGGGCTCTTACCCCACCGTTTCACCCTTACCGACCTCGGTCTCCCGAGGCAGGCGGTCTCCTTTCTGTTCCACTTTCCGTCGGCTTTCGCCGCCTGGGCCAAATCCCGAAGGAATCGCCCCAGCGTCCTGCCCTGCGGTGTCCGGACTTTCCTCGAGCTTCCCGTGGGAGGCCCGCGGTCACCCGGCCTGCATCACTGATGGTAACGCGATCTGGGCGATCCGCTCCTCGCTCTCGGCCAGGATCGAGCGGCACTCGGGGCACGCCTGCGCGCCGCGGACGTGCAGGACGAACTCGCCGCACACGAGGCACTCGAGGCTGACGCCTCGGATCAGCGCAGCCAGCTCCTGGTCGAGCGAGCGGTTCAGGGGCGCGACTGTCACCCGAGGCTCCTGAAGACACCGGTGACCCTGCCCAAGATCTCGACGTGGTCGGGATAGAGCGGCTCGAGCGCCGCGTTCTCGGGCTGCAGCCGAATCCGGCCGTCCCGCTCGCGGTGGAACGTCTTGACCGTCGCTTCGTCTGTGGACTCGTCGTCTCCGACGAGCGCGACGACGATCTCTCCGGCTCGCGCGTCGGCCTGTTTCCGCACGACGACGATGTCGCCGTCGAGGATCCCGACCTCGATCATCGAGTCGCCCTTCACGCGCAGGAGGAAGTCGGCATCGCGACCGAGCGGCTCCGGCACGGCGATCTGATCCTCGATCGCTTCCTCGGCGAGGAGCGGGCCGCCGGCGGCGATCTGCCCGACGAGCGGCAGCGTCGGCACCGCGGCGCGCTCCGGCATCTCTTCACGCTTCCGACCGACGAGCTCGATCGCCCGCGGTTTCGTCGGGTCGCGCTTCAGCAGGCCCGCACGCTCGAGGTTTGCCAGGTGCGCGTGAACCGTCGACGGGGACGCGAGACCGACGGCATCGCCGATCTCTCGAACGGTTGGTGGATAGCCGTGCGCGTCCACGTACTCGGCGAGGAACTGCCAGATCTCCTGTTGGCGCGTCGTCAGCATCGGACTCTCCAGGTCGAGGGGACGAACGTATGTTCGCCACGGAGGGTAGAGATCCTCTCGGACGGCGTCAAGTCGGGCGACGCGCCACGAACGCCGCCTGCTCGAGCTCGTACGGGTTCTCGACCGTCGTGTCGACAAGATCGAGGCCTGCGTCCGCGAGGAGGCGTTCCCATGTCGCCTCCGGGAACACGCCGAGTGTGTGCCGGTCGTGGACGATTCGAAACTTCTCGCCCGGGCCGCGCGCGGCGATGAGGTAGTCCATGACGTACGTCGTTGCTTCCGGCGATTCGAGCGGGTGTGTCCACTCGAGGTAGCGCAGGCTCCTCCCGTCCTCGCCGTCATGCCCGCCGTGGTCGGTCCCGGGCTTGAAGATCTCCGTCGTCGCGTCCGGCGTCAGGATCACGACGCCGCCCGGGCGGACGTGGAGAGCTGCGGTCTCGATCGCCGCGCGCAGGTCCTCCTCGGTCGTGAGGTACGAGATCGCGTCGTGGATGAAGACCACATCGAAGGTGCGGTCGAGCCGCAGCGTGCGCATGTCGCCTTCGAGGTGCTTGCACTCTGGGTTGAGCGTCTTGCTCAGGGCGAGCATCTCCGGTGAGATATCCGTGAGCGTGCACTCGAAGCGCGCCTTGAGGTGCGACGCGTTGTTCCCGCCTCCGGAGCCGAGCTCGAGCAGCGTTCGCGCTTCCCCCTCGACGACGTCATCGACCACCCGCGTGACGAACGCGGCCTCGTCCGTGTAGTCGGACGGGTGCGTCAGCAGGTGGAACCAGGGCGCGAGCTCCGAGTACATGCGCATGGGGTAATCGAGCCGATAACGGAGTCGGGGTCAGACGGAAGTCTGACCCCGACGCTCTCCGGATGCGCTGGAGAGGACTTGAACCTCCACGGCCTAAATGGCCACTAGGCCCTCAACCTAGCGCGTCTACCAATTCCGCCACCAGCGCGCGCCTACGAAGATTCTAGAGGAGGTGGAACAGGAGCACGGTGTTGGCTCCGAACACCGTTGCGACGACCACCGTGAGGCGAGTCAGGTTCTGTTCGACGATGTGCGTTCCGCCCTGCGAGTGCGGCGTGAACCCAAGCCCGCCCATTCCGGCCTCGCGACCCGAGTGCATGAGCACGAGCGTGATGAGGAAAGCGCTCAGGAGCACCTGGATTACCGCGAAGATCTGGAGCCAAGGCATCGGGGTGCAAGGGTAGCAACGACGCTAAGCTCGACTCGTGGGCGTCGACGAGGCACGTGCGCGCATCCAGAAGCTCCTGGTCACGGGCGACAACCGCCTCAAGCAGGGCGTCGACCCTGCCAAGGTGCGCGAGACCTACGACGAGGCGTTGGCGGTCGCTAAAGCTGCGGGGCTCGAGGACAGTGTCGGACCGCTTGTGGAGGTCAGGCTCGCCGACCTCGAGCGGCTCGCAGGAGGATCGCCTCCACCCGTGCCGCCTGCAGCCTGACGTCGTGGTCGCCCGCGGCCTCGCGGCTGGCGAGGTTCGGGCGGGGGAGCGCGGCAGCCTCCGACAGCGCCGAGACGAGGCCGTCCTCGTCGAGCGGATCGACGCGGACGCCGGACTCGGGCGTCACGAACTCGGGTGGTCCGCCGACGTTCGTGGCGACGACCGAGCGCCCCGACGCCATGGCCTCGAGCGTCGCGAGACCGAAGGGCTCGACCAGGCTCGGCTGACAAAGGACGTCGCAGGCGGCAATCCAGGCCGGAACGTCGTCGTGCCTCATTCGTCCCGTGAGGCGGACCCCGGCGCGACCTTCGAGCGCCCCGCGGAGCGGGCCGTCACCAACGAACGTCAGCGACCCCTCGCCGCGCCGCTCGAATGCGGCTGCGAGTCGCAGGACGTTCTTCCGCTCCGTGAGCCCGCCGAGGCACAGGAAGTGCGTTCCCGCGTCGTTCCAGCCGAGCTCGGCGCGCGCCTCGTCGGTGTTTCGCGGCTCGAAGCGCGCAAGGTCGACTCCACAGTCGACGACCTCGGTCTTGCCGCGCGCGTCCGGTACCTCGCTCTCGAGCCGGTCTCGGAGCCACCCCGAGACGGCGATCACGCTCGCCGCCCGGCGCACGACGTGGCGAGTTGCCGCGCGCACGCCAGGCATCGAGCCGATGTTCGCGACGTCCTGCCCGTGCGCGGTCACGACTAGCGGTGCACGCGTAGCGAGCGTGGCAGCGAGGCCTGCTGGAACGAGGAAGTGTGCGTAGGCGACGTCCGGACGGAAGCGGCGGACGGCGCGGAAGGCGTCGAGGAAGAGCGCCGCGTGCCGGGCCCTGCCTCCGCGGGTGTCGACGACCGCGCGCTCGATCTCGTGCCCGCGTGCAAGGAGCTCGAGTTCGAGGTTCGCGACGAAGACGCCTAGGTCCGGATCCGCTGGGCCCGGGTACATCTGCGAGACAAGGAGGATGCGCATCGGCGCGCCAATCGTGACTGTTTCGGCACGGACCTGGGCGCGTCGAGGAGTCACTATCGGCTTCGTGAGCAACGACGAGTCGTTTGAATACCGGTCGCTCGATCCGTGGTTCAGGTCGGCGCGTGGGCCAATTCGGCCCGCGTCCTTCACGGTCGCGACGAGATCACTGTCGACTTCTTCCGCCGCGTTCCCGACGATCCGGCGCCGATCCTCGTGGCTCGGGTGCTCGTTTCGCCGCTGGTTGCCTTCGAGCTTCGCGACCAGCTGGACGAAGTCTGGCGGGAGTACACTCGATGGCAGATGCCCGAGCCCAGCGATGGATGAGATTCCGCCCAACAGACGTCGTCCCTACAGAATGTGGCGCCACACGGGGCCGCCGTTACGGAAGCGCGATCCCGATCCCGAGGTGCTCGCGACGATTCGCCGGATCGAGCAGGCGAAGATCCGCGAGTACCTCGAGAAGCGCAAGCACGCGTCGTAGCGCGGACTACCCGCGCGTCACCTGGAGGATCCCCAGGCACATCTCGTCCGTCGTTCCTTCGCCCCAGAGGATGTAGCGGGGCGTCTTCGGAACGCCGTGCGCTCCGTGCATGCGCTTGTGCACGTCGTGTCGGCACGTGATTCGGACGACGTCTCCCGGCGCTGCGTTCACCGCGCGCTCGAGCGCATAGGCGTTCTGCCAGTGAAAGTCCCAGCGCGGGATGTCGAGCAGCACCTTCGCCCGTGGCGTGCCGGGGTTCAGCTCGAGCCGGATTGCCGAGCCCAGGAGGTGCATGTGCCCGGCCGCGATGTGGATCGTCGTCGGGGCCGTGATGCGCCGATCGCAGGTCGACGTCGCCTTGGGCACCGGCGTGGATGCGGTACCGCGACAGAGGATCAGAAGCCCTGCCGGCACGAAGGCAGCGCCCGACCCGTACTTCCTCGAGAGATCGAAGAGCGCCTCGTTGCGGCTGCAGAGCCGACCCCTCTCGGCCGGAGCGCAGGCCAGCTCGACGGGACCGGGGAGGAGCATCGTCTTCAGCGGCGTCAGCCCTGCTGACGCGGGCGCGACCGTCAGCAGCGCGCGCGAGCGATCGGGCGCGCGACCGTTCAGAAGGTTGTAGTGGACCTGCATCACGATCTGGCTCCCTCGGGCCAGCGGGACACCGGTGCCGTCGGGAAGGCGGTTGCCGCCCCAGCCCGGCGCCCAGGCGGAGACCCAGCTGGCGTCGTTGAGCGAGTCGACGAAGGAGCCGGCATCGTCGCCCGCAGCGAGCCCGGTTCCGCCGAAGCATGACCAGCCCAGGCCCGAGTCCGAGCCGTCTAGTGCCCGCGCCTCCGCGATCTGAGCGGGGGCGACTCGGAAGAGGATCACGTGATGCACCACCCTTGCCTGGCCGGGCTCGATCCGGGCGGAGGTTACGGACACGTCACCGGACTGCTTCGGATCGAGAAGGAAGCAGCGGTAGTCGTCGGTGACGCCCTTCGGTGCCGACGGCTTGTAGGCGGTGGGCATCCGGAGATCGAGGAGTGTCTCGTCGGCTCGCACCTCGGGGGGCTTCGCCGCCGGCGCTCTCCGAGCCGGCCCGTCGACCTTCCCGCCCGCCTTGGCCCAGGCGAGGATCGTCGCGCGCTGCTGCACGCTCAACGTGCGCGTGGCCTGCCCTACGTACTCGGGTGATCGGCGTCCCGGTGGCCACGGCGGCATGACACCCGACTTGACGGCGGTCGCGATCAGGGCCGCCTTGGACGAGATCTGGCCTGCGGTCTCGAGCGGGAAGGGGGCGATTCCACCCGTCTGATGGCACCCGGCGCACTTGTCAGCGACGATCGGGGCCACGTCTCGCGTGAAGCTCGGCGGTGCCGCATCTCCGGCTGACGTATCTCCATCCCGCGCGCCGGCGATCGCGGCGAGCGGGATCGCGAGCGCCAGCACGGCTGCTACGACGATCGCGATCCGGACGGCGCTACGCATGTCGGGCGTCATATGTACCCCAAAGCTCGCGGAGCTCGCCGCAGATCTCGCCGACGGTGCAATGGGCCTGGAGCGCCTCACGGAGCGAGGGCAGAAGGTTGGAGCCGCCCTCGGCCGCTCGCAGCACATCGGCGAGCGCCTGCTCGCAACGCGCTGAATCCCGCTCTGCACGGACAGTCGTGACGTGGTCACGCTGTCGCCGTTCGAACTCGGGGTCAACGTGTAGCAGCTCGACTCGCTGCTCCTCGTGCTCCGTGTACCGGTTCACGCCGACGATGACTCGTTGGCCGGATTCGACTTCGGTCTGATGGCGAAAGGCGGACGCTTCGATCTCGGCCTGGACGAACCCTCTCTCGATCGCCGCGACCGCGCCGCCGAGCTCGTCGACCCGCGCGATCAGCTCGCGGGCACGCTCCTCGAGCTCCGCGGTCAGGGCCTCGACGAAGTACGAGCCGGCAAGGGGGTCGGCGGTGTCGGTCGCACCCGCCTCTGTGGCGAGGATCTGCTGGGTCCGCAGCGCGATGGTCGCAGCATGCTCCGTGGGCAGGGCCAGCGCCTCGTCGAACGAGTTCGTGTGGAGCGACTGCGCGCCCCCGGACACTGCCGAAAGGGCCTGTATCGCGACCCGCACGACGTTGTTCTCCGGCTGCTGCGCAGTCAGCGTCGAGCCCCCGGTCTGGGCGTGGAAACGCAGCGCGAGAGCCCGCGGGTTGGTCGCTCCGAAGCGATCCCGCATGATCTCGGCCCAGAGCCGGCGCGCCGCTCTGAACTTCGCGACTTCCTGGAAGAAGTGGTTGTGGGCGTTGAAGAAGAACGAGAGCCGCTCGCCGAACGCATCCGGCGAAAGCCCGGCTGCGATCGCGGCCTCGCAGTAGGCGATCCCGTTCGAGAGCGTGAAGGCGAGCTCCTGCGCCGCGCTGGCTCCTGCCTCGCGGATGTGGTAGCCGGAGATCGAGATGGTGTTCCACTCCGGGAGCCGCTCGGCGCAGTACGCGAAGAGGTCGGTTGCGAGCCGCATAGAAGGGCGCGGCGGGAAGATGTAGTTCCCGCGAGCGACGTACTCCTTGAGGACGTCGTTCTGGACCGTCCCGCGCAGCTTGTCCCCGGGCACGCCCTGCCCTTCGGCGACGAGCTCGTAGAGGAGGAGCAGGAGCGCCGCGGGGGCGTTGATCGTCATCGACGTCGAGACCTCGTCGAGCGGGACGCCTTCGAGCAGGATCTTCATGTCGGCGAGCGAGTCGATCGCGACGCCGGTTCGCCCGACTTCGCCCGCTGCCAGCGGGTCGTCGGAGTCGTAGCCGAGCTGCGTCGGAAGGTCGAATGCGACGGAGAGCCCCGTCTGCCCGCGGTCGAGGAGGTAGCGGAAGCGCGCGTTCGTCTCCTCCGCCGAGCCGAAGCCCGCGTACTGCCGAATCGTCCAGGGCTTGCCGCGGTACATCGTCTCGTAGGGGCCGCGCGTGAACGGGAACTCGCCCGGCAGCTCGAGCTCGCCGGGCGGCACGTCGTCCGCCGTGTAGACGGGCTTGACCTCGATGCCGGAGTCCGTCAGCCGGCGGTCAGCGGTGGCCACTTCTGCATCGTACGTCCGTTGTCAGCCGCGCCAGCAGGAGCCACCGTCACAGAACGCCGCCTGCCCGCTCGATCGCGTCGAGCGCGATGCGGCGGCCGGTCTCGATGTGCGTGCGGATCGCCGCCTCCGCCGCGTGGGCGTCCCCGGCCGTGAACGCCTCCACGATTCGCCGATGCTCGGTCACGAGGTTCTCGTGCCCTTCGACGTGCCCGGCGCGGATCACCTGCATCATCAGGTTGACCGAGAGCTCGCGGTAGAAACCCGAGAGCAGCGCATTCCCGGCGAGATCGATCTGGTACTCGTGGAAGGCGGCGTTCGCAGAGTCCCACTCCTCGTGCGAGATCGCGGCCGCCGTTCGCTGGAGGAGCGCTCCGAACTCCTGGAGCGCGTCGTCCTCGAGCCGCCCGATCGCGCGCTCGCAGGCGAGGAGCTCGAGTGCGAGCCGCACGTCGTAGCCCTCGGCCACGGCCTGCGCGGTCACGGGCGTGACGTAGTAGCCGCGCCGCGGGCGCACCGTGAGGAGGCCTTGCGATACGAGCCGCGTCAGCGCATGGTGCACGGGGCTGCGCGATACGCCGAGCTCGGCGGCGAGCTCGTGCAGGCTGATCTTCGCCTCGGGCGGATGCCGGCGGCTCAGCACTCGCGCCCGCAGCTCTTCGTACACGCGCTCGTTGAGGTTCGTCCCGATGAGCGTGCTCGTCACGGCCTGGGACCTAACATGTCACGGGTCGAGAGGCAACCGGCGGATACCCTCCACCCGTGAAGGTGAGCGTGCGATTGTTCGCCGCGTTGCGAGAGCGCGCGGGCGCCGGCAGGGTTGAGCTGTCACTCGGGGAGGGCGCGACCGTGGAGGACGTCTGGGGGATGCTCGGCCTCGGCGACGAGCCGCCGGGGTTGCTCTACGCGCTCAACCGCGCCTACGCGGATCGCGGCGAGCGGCTTGAGGACGGCGACGAGGTCGCAGTCGTGCCACCGGTGTCGGGCGGCGACGACGTGCCAAGTGGCTCTGAGCCACACAGTCGGTTCAGGCTCTCCGAACAGCCTCTCGCGGTGGAGGCGGCGGTCGACCAGGTGAGGAGCGCCGAGGCCGGCGGAATCGCAACATTCATCGGAACAACTCGGGCCAGGTCGCGTGGGCGCGACGTGATTCACCTCGACTACGAGGCGTACGAGGGAATGGCCGAGCAGGTGATGGCGGACCTCGCGGAGGAGCTCGCACGGCGGCACGAGCTGTGCAAGGTCGCGATCCATCATCGTGTCGGTCGCGTCGAGATCGGGGAGACGAGCGTCGTCATCGCGGTGTCCGCCCCGCACCGGGCCGCTGCTCTCGCCGCCTGCCGAGAGGCGATCGACGAGCTGAAGGTCTCCGTTCCTCTGTGGAAGAAGGAGACGTACGTGGGTGGTGAGGAATGGATCGGCCAGGGGTCATAGCCGGCGACGACCGGGAGTCCGGCTCGGGCGAGACCTCCGAGACACCGCATCACGACGACTGGGGGCCTGGCTTCAGCCAGACCCCCGAGGCTCCCGGCCTCTCGCCGCGTGAGGCTCCGGACGCCGGCTGGCTGCCGAACCCGGGCGTGTCGACGGACAGCGACCGTGGCTACGAGCCCGTGCAGCCACGTTGGGGACTCGGAGACTTCCTGCGCAAGCTCGCCGCCCCGCTGATCGGTCTCGGCTTCCTCATCGTGAAGTTCGGTGGGCTGCTCCTCAAGGTGAAGGTCGTCACGACCGGAGCCTCGATGCTCGTGTCGGTCGCCGCCTACGCGTGGATCTGGGGTCTTCCATTCGCGATCGGCTTCGTCCTCTTGATCTTCGTCCACGAGCTCGGGCACGTCCTCGAGCTCCGACGCCAGGGAGTGCCGGCGAGCGCTCCGCTCTTCATCCCGTTCCTCGGAGCCGTGATCGGGATGAGGGAGCTCCCGGACGACGCGTGGAAGGAGGCGCGCGTTGCGCTGGCCGGGCCGATTCTCGGGTCGGTCGGAGCTGCAGCGTGCTGGATCGCAGGCGAGGCCACCGGGTCCGAGCTTCTCGTGGGACTTGCCTTTGTCGGGTTCTTCCTGAACCTCTTCAATCTGATCCCGATCGTGCCTCTCGACGGCGGCCGGGCTGTGGGGGCGCTGCATCCCGTCTTCTGGTTCGTCGGGCTCTTGATGATGCTGGCCCTCGTCGTTGTTCGCCCCAACCCGATCCTCGTTCTCATCGTCGTCCTGGGCGGGCTCGACCTGTGGCAGCGCTGGCGGGCTCGCGGGGACAACGTGCGCTACTACGACCTCCCCGTTCGGCAGCGTGCGACCGTCGGCGTCGTCTATCTCGGGCTCGTCGCAGTCCTCGCGCTCTTGATGTCGGCGACGTACGTCGAACGCGACCTGTGATGACAGGCGGCGTGGAGGTTCCCCGACGGATCTTCCGGCGGAGCCACGAGGCGCTCGCCGCCGACGTATCGCTGATCGCGGCCGAGTTCCTCGCCGGTTTCCAGCTCATCCAGGAGATCGACCGGCCGGCAGTCTCGATCTTCGGATCAGCTCGCGTGTTGGAGAGCTCCGCGACCTACGAGCAGGCCCGCGTGACGGGACGCGCGTTTGCGGACGCGGGATTCGCGGTGGTGACGGGGGGCGGGCCGGGGGTGATGGAGGCGGCCAACCGAGGGTGCAAGGAGGCGGGCGGTCTCTCGGTGGGCTTCAACATCGCGCTTCCGCTCGAGCAGGGCTTGAATCCGTGGTGCGACCTCTCGCTCACCTTCGACCACTTCCACGTGCGGAAGGTCATGTTCGTGAAGGCTGCCGAGGGGTTCGTCATCTTCCCCGGCGGTTTCGGAACGCAGGACGAGCTCTGGGAGGCGTTGACCTTGAGGCAGACCCGGAAGATCGGCGACTTCCCCATCGTCCTCTTCGACTCCGACTACTGGGACGAGATGCTCGAATGGGTACGGGACGAGATGCTCGACGACGGGTTGATCTCTTCCGAGGATTTCGCGGGGATCCTCCGGACGGACGACCCGGTCGAGGCTGTGCGCCTCGTCGTGTCGCACTACGACCAGCGCGTCGCC
The DNA here is from genome assembly GCA_020029615.1 of Actinomycetota bacterium. GTDB lineage: Bacteria > Actinomycetota > Thermoleophilia > Gaiellales > Gaiellaceae > GMQP-bins7. The sequence goes on along the minus strand of JAIBJO010000047.1, from coordinate 275 downwards.
GAAGGCTCGACGTGATGCTCGACGAAGCCGTTCGGCGGATCAGGGAGAGCACCGATATCGAGCCGCGCGTCGGGGTCGTGCTCGGAAGCGGCCTCGGAGGGCTCGTGGACGCGCTCGACGATCGTGTCGAGATCCCGTACGGGGAGATCCCCGACTGGCCCGTCTCCACCGCGGTCGGGCATGCCGGTGTGCTCGTGCTCGGAGAGCTGGACAGTGTGCCCGTTGCCGTCATGCACGGGCGTGCGCACCTGTACGAGGGCCTCACCGCGGATCGG
>JAIBJO010000046.1 GCA_020029615.1 Actinomycetota bacterium | reverse complement strand
GTCCGGCTCTCTACATCTCAAGACGCGCTCGGATGCGATTACTTGCGCGTTCAGGCCCGTCGAACCCTCGAATGGGGGCAAACATCCGCTCGATGGGGGGTCGGAGCGGTTCGAACAGCTCAGCTGCGGCCTGCTCTCGTGACACACCGGCGAGTTCCGTCCCGCGCCCCTCGGTCCAGTCGGACGGCGCAAGAAGGAATCCGGCTGAGTGAACGCGTCGTAAGGACCCACAGAACGCCGTGTCGCCGATCCAGGCTCGAGAGGGAGGATCACGTGAAGAAGCTCGCCGTAGTACCAAGCTTTGCGACGCTCTGCGCCATCGCACTGTTCGCTGCAGGGAGCGCGACTGCGCGTCCCGAGGCCACTTCGATCAAGGTAGCCACGATCATGACCGCGACCGCGGAGGTTCCGACACCCAAGGGTGAGGTCGGCGCGGCTCGCGGAGCGTTCACTGCCACGGTGACGAAGTCCGAGACGGGGGCGACTGTCAGCTGGCAGATGACCTTCAGTGGGCTGACCGGGCCCGCGGGCGCGGCCCACATCCACGTCGGGCAGACCGGGGTGCCTGGCCCCGTCGCCGTGGCCCTCTGCGGTCCGTGTGAGAGCCCGGCGAGCGGCACCGCCAACGCCACCGCGGCGACACTCGCCGCTCTTCAGAGCGGGGGTGCCTACGTGAACGTTCACACGGCCACGAACGCGCCAGGCGAAATCCGTGGGCAGCTCGGCGTGACAGCCGGCATCGCGACGACGCTGACATCGCGTCAAGAGGTTCCCAAGCCAAAGGGCCGCGTCAACCGGGCCAGGGGGACGTTCACCGGGACGATTGCGAGGTCGGGTGCGACGACGAGGCTCGGTTGGCGCCTTACCTTCGGACGGCTGACCGGTCGAGCCGTCGCGGCGCACATTCACGTCGGTGCCCGCGGCAATGCGGGACCCGTGGCGGTCGCCCTTTGCGGCCCCTGTAGAAGCGGAATGCGGCGTCAGGTGACGCTGTCGCCGTCCGTCGTTGCCGCGCTCGAGGCCGGCCGTGCCTACGTGAACGTGCATACGGCACAGAACACGGCCGGCGAGATCCGCGGCCAGATCGCACCGGTCGCACTAGCGATCTCGTAGAGGGGGAGCTCGACCAGGGAACGCGCCGGTCCTGCACCGGCGCGTTCCGCACGGCTGCGCCGCGCTACTCCGATTGCCCGACGACCTCCAGCTGCGCGAGCTTGGCGCGGAGCTCCGCGGTCGTCTGCTCTTGCCGATCGAGGAGCGCTCGAAGCTCGGCGAGGTCCGGCGTCGTGTCGGTCGCCTTCGGCTTGCGGGGCGAGAGGAACGTCGTCGCCAGGAAGCCCGAGAACGTCGCGAACAGCGCCACGCCGACCGTCAGCATGATCAGGCCGGCGATCCGGCCACCCGCGGTCACGGGGTACTGGTCGCCGTAGCCGACCGTCGTCGCCGTCACGTAGCCCCACCACAGTGCGTCGCCTGCCGTCGTGATGTTGGCTCCCGGCGCGTCCTCCTCGAACCGCAGCTCCAGCAGCCCGACGACCTCGAGCACGGTGATGCCAACGAAGACCACGAGGTAGAGGACGCCCGAGGCGAGCTCCTGCCGAAGCTCGCGGAAGACGCGCGGACCGCCGAGCTTCCGGACGATCCGCACGGCCCGCACGATGCGGAAGAGGCGGAAGATGCGGAGGGCGGGCGCGCAGCTCAGGAGGTCGAGGAACCCCTTCTGTCGGAAGAAGTAGCCGCTCTTGGACTCCGCGGTCGTGATCCGGTAGATGAAGTCGATGACGAAGATGAGGGTGAGCGCGGCCTCGATGAAGAAGACGAGGTACCACGACTGCGACTGGTACGGAAAGATGACGAGCAGCGGCAGGTTGGCGATCGAGAGAATCGCCATCCCGAGCATGAAGAACTCGTAGGTGGCGCTCTTCAGGTCGCCGCGATCGGCGACCGCAGCGCTGCTCTCGGCCATGACCGCGACGTTCGCGGCGACGGGACGAATGCCTGCCGCTACGCCTGCTGCGCGCGGGCGTTGATTTTCTGGACGGCCTCCGATTTCGCATCCGCGTAGTTCTGCACGTGCCGCCACTCGCGCGCCGCGAGCTCGCGCTTGGCGTTCAGGTACAGATCGCGGTCGTGGTCGTGGGCGCGCAGCCAGTCGCGGAAGGCGAGCATCGCATCCTCGTCGGCGGAGTCGGCCACGACGAGCACGATGTCGATCACGGGCTTCGCCGCGAGCCCCGGCACCGAGGTCGAGCCGACGTGCTCGACCCGGAGCGCACGATCGCCGAGCGCGCCGCTGATCCGCTCGGCCTCACGCTCGAAGAGCACCGGCCATTCCGGGTCGTACTCGGCGACGTCGATCGTCGCGTTGTGCGGCGTCAGCTCGCCGAATCAAGCACCAGGCTCCAGGCCCGCTCGAGTCACGCCATCTCGACGACCAGCGCCTCGTACAGGTCGGCGGACTCGACGGTGAGACCAACACCCCCCGCAAACTGCTTACGCCTCTCGGCCAGGGTTTCCTCGGAGGACTTCGCGGCAGCCTCGCTGTCCCAGAGCAGGATCGCCTTCGCGGCTTCGGTCTCCTTGTCCCAGAGAGCGATGTAGCCAACAAAGCCGTCGTACTCGCGGAGGGTGGGGATCACAGTGCCGTTGATCATCTCGAGCGCCGCCTCACGCTTCTCGGGGCTGGCACCCGACATGGTGACGAGTCGTGCGTGCATGAGCTCTCCTTCGTCGCGGGTTGTCGTTTCGAGTCTACGAAAGGAGAGGCGCGCCTGGGTGTCGTGGTGATCATCCCGCTCGGTCTCCTCCTCTTCGTGCTCCAGGACAACCGCGGAGCAGCGCGGGTCAACCCGGTTGTCTCGCGTGCCTACGAGGAGCTCCGTCGAGAGACATGCGTGAACGTCTACACCATGTGTGAGTACGTGACCGACAGCACAACCGGCTCGGAGTCATGGGTTTGTGAGGTGGAGCCGTACCAGAGGGATATCGACACCTGTCACGTCGTCGTGAGGCGGCTCTCGCTCTGGAGGGTCGCAGTGCGGATCACGAGCTGCAGCCTCGACCAGGGCCAGGACGGCCAGGTCAACGCAGACGTCGAGCGCGCATATGGGGCGCAGTCGTCCCGCCGTGGTCCTGAGAACGACATGTCTCGACACGGCCGAGAGCATCGACGGCGCCGAGTCATGGGTATGCCGCGTGTTGTGGGCGCCTCGGCTCGCGGGCGGCCGCCATGCGTGACGGCGCAGCCCCACGCGTACGTTCGCTTCTGCAGGGCGATCGAGCGGCGCGCCCGCCCCCTCGCTAGCCCGGCCTTGACATCGTCCTCATGAGGCGTCCGTACAGTGGCGGCGTGCTTCGGCTCCTCGTCAGCGGCCTTTTCGTCCTTGTGCTCTGCTCGATCGGCACCGTCGCTGCCTCCGCCGCCAAACAGGCCGACAGCTCGGTCTTCGGAGGGCTCGGCACGTGGGTCGACATCTACGACAGGCCGGTGTACGCGGCTCCCGAACGGGTGGCCGGACGAATGGCGGCACGCGGCGTCGCGACGGCGTGGGTGGAGTCGGCGAACTACGGGGCGGCCGAGGACATCGTCGATCCGGTCCGGCTCGGGGCGTTGGTCGACGCGTTGCACGCTCGCGGGATCAGAGTCGTCGCCTGGTACCTCCCGGGCCACGTGAAGCCCGCGCTCGACCTGAGGCGCTCGCTCGCGATGCTCGCGTTCCGAACGCCGGCCGGCGCAGCCTTCGACGGCGTTGCCCTCGACATCGAGTCGACGAAGCTCCGAAACGCCGGTCTGCGGTCGCGACGTGCGCTCGCGCTCACGCGACAGCTTCGCGAGGCAGCCCGTGACATTCCGCTCGCGATCATCCCGTTCAATCCACGCGGTCTCGAACGGCGTCCGGGGACGTGGCCGGGCTTCCCCTGGAAGCAGCTCGCAGACGAGGCCGACGCCTTTGCCCCGATGGTGTACACCGGAGGCGCTCTGAAAGGCTTCGATGCGACGTACGGCTACGTCACGCGGGCGCTGAGGCTCCTCCGCACGCAGACCGGGAACCCGGACGTCCGGGTTCACGTCGCCGGTGGGGTGGCAGACCGAATGGAGGCCGACGAGCTCGCGGGGTTCGCTGCCGCGGTCGAGGACGACGGTGGGACGATCGGCGTCAGTCTTTACGACTGGATGACGACGCCGGCCAGGGCCTGGAAGACGCTCGCGCTGCTCACGGGGTAGCCCACGCCTCGCGTAGCCGGTCACGCGTCTCGAGCAGGTGCTCGGGGAGGACCTTCACGTCTGCGAGCACCGGCATGAAGTTCGTGTCCCCGGACCAGCGTGGAACGACGTGGAGATGCACATGCTCGGCGATGCCCGCTCCCGCGACGTAGCCGAGGTTCCAGCCCAGATTGAAGCCACCTGGTCCATAGACGCGATCCAGGACGTCGACCGCGGCGACCGAGAGTCGATGGATCTCGAGGGCCTCGTCGTCCGTCAACTCGGCGAGCGACCCGACATGGCGTGTGGGCGCGACCATGAGGTGACCGGAGGAGTACGGGTACTTGTTGAGGATCGCGATGGCTGCGTCGCCCTGGCGCACGCGAAGGGCTTCGCCCTCGGCGAGCTTCCCGGCAGCTTCCTCGCAGAAGACGCACGTCGTCTCCTCTTCGGCGCGCTTGATGTACTCGAGCCGCCAGGGCGCCCAGAGGGGCTTCGTCATGGAACGTTTCTACCAGGGGTGGCCGGCGGTTGCGTGTAGTCGCATCCGAGGCATAGACTCGCCCCGTGGCGAGCTTCTGGCTCAAGCTGATCGGAGTCCTCGTTGCGTGTGTCGTCGTCGGCGTCCTCGCGATCGTCATCTTCACCGACGTCTGGTCCGACGTTGGCCTCTTTGCCGCGGTCTTCGTAATCAGCATCCCCCTCCTCTTCTTGGCGTGGCGCGTGGACCGGCGGGACAAGCAGCGGCGCCAGGGTCTCGAGGACATCTAGCGCGAGCGCGCGACCCACGCTCGGTCGATGGCCGGGGAAGCGCCTAGCATCGTCTGCCGTGGAGGTGCCCCCGCGGGTCATCGGGTTGACCGTCGCGTTCGTCGTGCTCGGGCTGGCCGCAGTAGGCGGTGCGAGCACGGTCGACGTCCCTCCGAGCACGGTGGCGACGGTCGAGCGCATCATCGACGGCGACACGCTCGTGGTGCGAGGGGGAGCGCGCGTGCGACTCGTCCAGATCGATGCTCCCGAGGCGGGCGGAGAGTGCTACGCGATCGGCTCGACGATGGAGCTCGTCCGTCTCGCAGGCCCCGGCACGCGCGTCGGGCTCGAGAGCGACCCCGCGCTCGACCGCGTCGATCGCTTCGGTCGGCTGCTCCGCTACGTGCATGCGCGTGGGCGCAACGTGAACGTCGAGCTCGTCCGTCGAGGCGCAGCGACACCGTGGTTCTATGGCGGCGACCGCGGGCGGTACGCGACCAGTCTGCTCGGTGCGACTACGTCCGCGCGCGACGCGCGACGGGGGATGTGGGGGGCGTGTCGCGTCTCGTGGAGCCCGTACGACCCCGTCTCCACCCGATCGAGGTAGGGCCTCCCTCGTCCGAGTGACGTCGCGCCGCTGAAACCCGACCTTCGGTCCGGCGACCCAGGACCTCAAGTGGGCGCTGCGCGCAGCCGATGACGCTGAACTGTGACCCTGTAGTCGAAGACGAAGAGGGAGGCGGCAAGTGACTGCGGCCCAGTTCGAACTGATCGACGAGACGGAGGCAGAGGCGATCCTGCGGTGGCGCTTCGAAGAGCTCGTTCGCTCCGGGTACGACATCGGATCGGCGCTCGTCCTGGCCTCTCACGTCGAGATCGACCTCCACGATGCGTCGGCGTTGACACGGCGCGGCTGCCCTCCCGAGACGGCACTACGGATCCTTCTCTAGCGAGTGGTGGCAGGAACGGCCGGGCCCCGATGCGGCGGGGGACCCGGCCTGCGTTCCGTCTCAGAGCCAGCGGCGCCAGCGGAAGAAGCCGAGGGTCGCAGCGGCGATAACGAGCAGCGCCAGCACGATCGCCCAGAACGCCTCGTGCGTCCCCTCGCCCGGGAAGAGCACGTTCATCCCGAACAGGCCGGTCACGAGGGTGAGCGGGAGGAGCGTCACGCTGATCACGGTCAAGAGGCGCAGAACGTCGTTCTGGCGGTGTGCGAGGACCGACTCGTTCGTCGACTCGAGCCCGTCCACGACCTCCTTGTAGTTGTCGAGGAAGTCCCAGATCCGCTCGGCGGAGTCGACGATGTCGTCGAAGTAGAGTTCGAGCTCCTCCGGTAGGAACGCTTCGACCCTGCGCTCGAGGACGCGCAGCGTCGAGCGCTCGGGCTTGATGATCTTGCGGTAGGAGATGATCTCCTGCTTTACGTTGGAGATGTCGCGGACGACCTCCTGCGAGCGTCCCTCGAACATCTCGTCCTCGATGCCGTCGAGCTTGTGGGCGATCTTGTCCAGGATCGGGAAGCAGTAGTCGAAGAGGTCGTCGAGGATCTCGTACAGCAGGCGCCCCGAGCCACGCGCGAAGAGCTGCTCCTTGAAGCGCTCGTCCTCCTCGCAACGGGCGAAGAGCCTGGTGACGGGGTGGAGCTCGCGGTTCGGGATCGTCACGACGTAGTCGTGGCCGATGAAGATGTCGAGCTCGGCGGCGTTCAGCCGGTGCACCTGCTTGTCGTAGACCGGGAAGTGGAGGACGGCGAAGAGGTAGCCCTCGTCCTCGTAGTCGTCGACCTTCGGGCGCTCACGTCTCGAGACGATGTCCTCGACGTCGAGCGGGTGCCAGCCGAAGCGCTCCGCGAGCTCCTGCGCCGTCTCCACATCCGGAGAGACGACGTTGACCCAGGTGAGCCCGCTAGCAGAGAGCTCGTGGACGAGGGGTGCCGGGCGTGCGACGACTTGGCCCGTGCCGCGGGCTCGTGACCGCCTGATGCGGGGTAGGTTCGGCACGTGTACTGAGGGGGTCGTCCTTGGTCAGAGCCATGTTCGGGATTCTACCCGCCGTGCCTGCCTGTCAGGCCGACGCGGCCACCGGCGCCGGCGTGCGGCGAGCCCGAGCCGGGATCGTGCTCTCGATAGCAAGGGCAACGACGCCGCCGACGGCACACAGCCCTGCCGCACCGAGCCATACCCCGTTCGGCGACAACTCGAGCCCGATTCCGCCGATTGCAGGCCCGAGCGCAAAGCCGAGTTGCCACGAGAGCGCGGACAACGCCATGTAGCGACCGAGGAGTCGAGGTTCCGCGAGATCTGCGACGAGCGGGGCCTGGACCGTGCCGTGGAGACACTCGCCTACGGCGAACACGGTCATCGCGACGACGAGGAGCCAGACTGCGCCGCGGGGGGACGCCGAGCCCGCCAGCGGCACGATCGCCCACGCTCCCGCCCACAGCGCTCCGAGGAGGGCGAGCGTCGGCATCCGTCGGCGCCCGCGCGCGATGCGCGCGAGCGGAAGTTGCGCAATCACGATCACGAGGGTGTTGACGAAGAACAGGAGCCCGATCTGCGTCTCGGTGAGCCCGGCCTCGTTCTTGGCGTAGACGGGAAGGACGTCGAACCCGGAGAACCCCGCAAAGATGAAGAGCGCGTTGAGCCCGGTGACGGCGACGAACGCGCGATGCCGCAGAACGTCCCGGTACGAGCCGGACCTGCCTGACGCGTGTGCTCCGCTTGCGATCGCAGGATCGGGTACGAACGCGAGCATCACGCCCCCGTAGACGAGGAAGGTGGCGGCGTCGAGCAGGAAGAGGACGGTGAAAGAGGTCGGCGAGTCCGTCGCCGCAATGAGGCCGCCAGTGAGCGCGCCGAGGCCGATCCCGAGGTTCATGACGACGCGCTGCATCGCGAACGCGGCGGGCCGCTGCTCCGGCGTCGTGTGGCCGGCGATCAGCGTCGACTGCGAAGGCCAGAAGCCGCCGACGCCGATCCCGCTGATCGCTGCGACGAGGAACCCCTGCCACGGCTCCCGCACGAGCGCATACGCCGCGTATCCGACGGTGAGGATCCCGAGCGACACCGCGAGCATGTTGCGACCGCCGAAGCGGTCGATCTGGGAGCCGAAGACGGGGCCTGCGACGATGCTGAACACCGCGTGCGCCGCGACGATCAGTCCCGAGACGGCAAGGCTGATTCCGCGCACGTTGTGGAGGTAGATGAACATGAACGGCAGGACGATCCCGTTCCCGAAGGCGTTCACGAGCCCACCCACCTGGAGCGTCGTCACCGACCGTGGAAGTGGCGGGAAGTACAGGCGAACGAGGCCGCGCACCGTGAGACACTAGCCGCGTATGCGGGAGGGATTTCTCCTCGACCCGGACGTCGCGTACTTCAATCACGGTGGCTACGGAGCGTGCCCGCGCGAGGTGTTCGACGAGTACCAGCGCTGGCAGCGTGAGCTCGAGCGACAGCCGACAGAGCTCCTGAGCCGGCGCTTCGGGGAGTCGCTGCACGCCGCACGCGCAGCGCTGGCGGCCTTCGTCGGAGCGAGCGTCGACGACGTCGTCTTCGCGCCGAACGCGACCTCGGCGCTGAATGCGGTCATTCGGTCGCTCCGGATCAGGCCCGAGGAAGAGATCCTCACGACGAAGCACGAGTACGGGGCGATCCTGCGGACTCTCGGCTTCATCCGGGCGAACGTCGTGCTCGTCGAGCCCGAGGAGCTGATCGCGAACATCGGGATTCGCACGCGTGCGGTCGTGGTCTCGCACATCACGTCGCCCACTGCGCTCGTGCTTCCGGTCGAGGACGTGTGCGCTGCTGCACGCAGGGCCGGCGTCCTCTCCATCGTCGACGGCGCGCACGTGCCGGGGCACATCCCACTCGACGTCGAGGCGGTCGGGGCCGACGTGTACGCCGGCAACTGCCACAAGTGGCTGTCCGCGCCAAAGGGCTCCGGGTTCCTGTGGGCACGGCCCGAGCATCAGGACTGGATCGAGCCGCTCGTGATCAGCTGGGGCTATCACGAGGACGCCGGGTTCGCCGAGCGCCACGGCTGGCAGGGAACACGCGACCCGTCCGCATATCTGACAGTCCCCAAGGCGATCGAGGTGCACGGCACACTCGGCCTCGAGAAGGCCGCCCGGCTCGCCGACGAGGCGGAGCGGCGACTCTCGCCGCTCGGGCTGAAGCCGTTGCGAGGAGTTCGCGCGCCGTTCATGCGCGCCCTCGTCGTGCGTCGGGGTAACGCGCTCGAGCTGGCGCGTCGGCTGTACGACGAGCATCGCGTCGAGGTTCCCGTCTTCGACTGGGAGGACACGACCCTGATGCGTGTCTCCATCGGCCCATACTCGGACGAGGCGGACCTCGAGCGGTTGGTGGATGCGGTGAGGGATACCCTCACGCGGTGATCCAGGCAGCCATCCAACACCTTCTCGACGGGCACGACCTCTCGCGCGACGACGCGCGCGCGGTGATGAGCGAGATCATGGGCGGAGAGGCGACCGCCGCGCAGATCGGCGGGTTCCTCGTCGCGCTGCGGGCGAAGGGTGAGACGGCGGACGAGATCGCCGGCTGTGCAGACGCCATGCGGGCTCACGTGCTGCCGGTGCAGCCGACGCGTACGGATGTCGTCGACGTCGTCGGCACGGGAGGGGACGGTGCGTCCACGTTCAACATCTCGACGACCGCCGCGATCGTCGCGGCTTCGGCAGGCGCCGCGGTCGCAAAACACGGAAACCGCGCGGTCAGCTCCGTCTCCGGCTCGGCAGACGTGCTCGAAGCGCTGGGCTTCACGCTCGAGCAGGCGCCGGAGCGGATCGCCGAGTCGATCGACACCTTCGGGTTCGGGTTCATGTTCGCGCCGCTGCACCATCCGGCTATGCGACATGCGGCTCCGGTGCGCCGGGAGCTCGGCACGCGAACGATCTTCAACGTTCTCGGGCCGCTGACGAACCCCGCCGGCGCACGGGCGGGTGTCTTCGGCGTGTATGCGCCGGATGTCGCGCGGACCGTTGCGGACGCGCTCGCAGTGCTCGACTCGCGCCGCGCCTTCGTCGTGCACGGGGCGAACGGGATCGACGAGCTGTCGCCGGCCGGCCCGAACCTCGTGTTCGAGGTCATGGAAGGAACCGTGCGTGAGCGTGTCATCGATCCCGTCGAGCTCGGTATCGCGCGTTGCGAGCCGCAGGAGCTCGCCGGCGGAACACCCGACGAGAATGCGCGTACGGCGCGAGAGGTCCTCGCGGGCGCGCGTGGCGCGAAGCGGGACGCGGTGGCGCTCAACGCGGCCGGTGCGATCGCCGCGGCCGGCCACGCAGCCGACCTCGCCGAGGGCCTGGCTGCGGCAACAGACGAGATCGACAGCGGTCGCGCGGCCGCGCGGCTGGAGGAGCTGGTGGCGTTCTCGCGAGAATCCGGGTGATGGGACGCTTCGCGGACGCTCTCCGCCGCCCGGGCCTGACGGCGATCGCCGAGGTGAAGCGGCGGTCTCCGTCGGCGGGCGAGCTTCGGCCGGACGCCGACCCCGCGGCGCTCGCCGCCGCGTACGAGCGCGCAGGTGCGGCGGCGGCGTCGATCCTCGTCGACGAGCGATTCGGCGGCTCCTGGGACGACCTCCGGCTAGCTCGCGTCTCCGCGGGACTGCCGCTTCTCGCGAAAGGGTTCTTCACGACCGAGGACGATCTGCGGACGGCGCGGGACGCCGGTGCCGATGCCGTGCTCCTGCTCCTGCGCGATCTCGACGACGCGAGTGCGCAGCGCCTTCTCGGTGTCGCGACTGCGCTGGGGCTTGAGGTGCTCGTCGAGGCACACGACGCGAGCGAGCTCGATCGCGCCGTGGCTCTCGATGCGCCCGTGGTCGGGATCAACGCGCGAGACCTCTCGACGTTTCGTGTCGACCGCAGCAGGCAGCTCGAGCTCGTTGCTCGTGCGCCGCGCGAGCGGATCGTGGTCGCGGAGAGCGGAATCGAGTCACGCGCACAGGGCGCTGCCGCCGAGCTCGCCGGAGCGGACGCGATCCTCGTCGGCTCGACGCTCATGCGGGCACGCGACCCCGCCGCGAAGCTGGCGGAGCTCCTCTCGCGCCCGCTCGTCAAGGTGTGCGGGCTCACGCGCGAGGAGGACGTCGCAGTGGCGGTCGAGGCGGGTGCGGACATGGCCGGGTTCGTCCTGGTCGACGAGAGCCCGCGTCGGGCCCCGGGAGTGCTTCCGGTGCCGGACACCCTGCTCACGGTCGCCGTCGTCGTCGGCGAGGCCGCCGGCGACGCCAACCTCGTCCAGCTCTACGCGCCGGAGGCGGGCAAGGTGCGCGGTCGAGATGCAGTCCTTCTGCGCGAGGGCAAGGAGGTCGCTCGAGTCGTCGACCTGCCGTGGCAGGAGGAGGACCCGCGACACTTCGAGCGCGCACGCGCGACCGAGGGCCGCCTGATGCTCGCGGGGGGCCTAGGCCCGGAGAACGTGCGAGCCGCGATCGACGCTGTGCACCCGTGGGCCGTCGACGCGAGCTCGAGCCTCGAGGTCTCACCCGGCGTCAAGGACCACGCCCGCGTCCGTGCCTACGTCGAGGCGGCGCGCGGATGACGACGAGCATGTACGGGGCGTACGGCGGACGATACGTTCCCGAGACGCTCATCCCAGCCCTCGACGAGCTCGAGCGAGGGTGGGCCGAGGCGCTCGCCGACCCGTCGTTCCGCGAGGAGCTGGACCAGCTGGGCGAGCGCTACGTCGGGCGCCCGACGCCGCTCTACGAGGCGGAGCGCTTCGCGCCGGACGGTCGTCGGATCGTGCTGAAGCGGGAGGATCTCAACCACACCGGCGCGCACAAGATCAACAACGCGCTCGGGCAGATCCTGCTCGCATCGCGGCTCGGCAAGCGGCGGATCGTGGCCGAGACGGGCGCCGGCCAGCACGGAGTCGCGACCGCGACCGTGTGCGCACGCTTCGGGCTCGAGTGCGTCGTCTACATGGGTGCCGAGGACATGCGCCGTCAGCACCCGAACGTCGAGCGCATGCGACTTCTCGGCGCCGAGGTGCGCGCCGTCGAGTTCGGCACGAGGACGCTGAAGGAGGCGACGAGCGAGGCGATCCGCGACTGGATCGCGAGTGTCGAGACGACGTACTACCTCATCGGCTCCTGCGTCGGCCCGGCGCCGTACCCGGCGATCGTGCGCGAGCTGCAGGCGGTGATCGGGCGTGAGGCACGTCGCCAGATGCTCGGAACCTACGATCGCCTCCCGGACGTCGTCGTTGCGTGCGTCGGCGGGGGCTCGAACGCGATCGGGCTCTTCGCGGGCTTCCTCGACGACGACGTTCGGCTCGTGGGCGTCGAGGCAGCCGGTGCCGCGAGCCTCGGCTCGGGCAGAGGAGCGGTCCTGCACGGCGCCCGCTCGTCGGTGCTCGTAGACGACGACGGCCAGATCCTCGACGCGCACTCGATCTCGGCGGGCCTCGACTATCCCGGGGTCGGGCCGGAGCACGCGGCGCTCCGCGACTCCGGCCGCGCGACCTACGTCACCGCGACCGACGAGGAGGCGCTCGCAGCGTTCCATCGACTCGCCGAGACGGAAGGGATCCTGCCCGCGCTCGAGCCGGCGCACGCGCTCGCACGAGCGCTCGACATCGACGCCGAGCTCGTGCTCGTCGGTCTTTCCGGCCGCGGCGACAAGGATCTCGCCGAGGTGCTCGAGCACTGACCAAGCAGCTCGTCATCTACCTCATGGCCGGCCCGGAGACGGTGGAGCTCGCGCGCGCAGCCGCGAGGGGCGGCGCCGACGTGATCGAGATCGGCTTCCCGTTCTCGGACCCGCTCGCCGACGGGCCTGTGGTCCGCCGCGCGGCCGAGCGTGCGCTCGCGGCGGGCATGCGCACGGAAGCGTGTCTCGACTGCCTGCGGGAGGTCCACGATCAGGTTGCCGTGCCACTCGTGCCCATGACCTACGCCTCGCTTCTCGAGGCGTACGGTTGGGAGCGCTTCGCGACCGACGTGCGCGAAGCCGGCGCGGCCTCGCTGATCGTGGCCGACCTCCCGGTGGATGCCCATCCCGACCTTCGTCGGATTCAGCTGGTGGCCCCGACGTCCACCGACGAGCGAGTCGGGCTCGCCGCCGAGCAGACGGACGGGTGGCTCTATCTCGTGACGGTCGCGGGAACGACCGGCACCCGCAGCGAGCTCTCGCCTGCTCTCGCGCCGCTCGTCGCGCGCGCGAGAAAGCTCACGGACGTCCCGTTGTACGCCGGCTTCGGGATCTCTACGCCCGAGCAAGCGGGGGCTGCCGGTGAGCTCGCCGACGGAATCGTCGTTGGCTCGGCCGCGTTACTCGCTGCGGAGGAGGGCTCGGCGGCGCTCGAGCGGTTCGTTGCTCAGCTTCGCGAGGCGCTCGCCTGAGCCACGAGCCAGTCGCGTGCGATGTGCCACACGTGCGAGTGGGCGTCGATGTGCTCGAAGTGCCCGACGCCCGAGAGCACGACCAGTTCGCAGGGATCGCCCGCATCCCGGGCCGCCGCGGCGTAGCTCGTCGCGATCCGGATCGAGACGATGTCGTCGTGGTCGCCGTGGAGGACGAGCTGTGGGATCCGCAGCGGCACGAGCGCCCGGGGCGATGCGAGCTCGTAGCGGTCAGTGTGCTCGGCGGGATCACCGAGGAGGGCTCTCGTCGGCTCGGCCGACGCCGTCAGCTCGCCCGCGAGCTGGAGATCGAGCACTCCGGCCTGCGAGACGGCGGCGCGAATCGCGATGCGCGGATCGGCGCCCGGCGCGCCCGCCGGCAGCCTCGGCCGCGCAGCGGCCCAAAACGCCAGCTGACCGCCCGCCGAATGGCCGACCGCGACCACCCGCGTGAGGTCGAGCGGTGCGTCCAACTCTCCCAGCAGGTCGGTCCCCGCCGCGACGTCCAGAAACGTGTTCGGCCAGCCTCCTCCCGCGCCGACCCGCCGATACTCGAGGTTCCACGCAGCGAGGCCGTGCGCGCTCAGGTCGAGGCACAGCTGGGTCATCAACCTGCGGTCGTACCTCGCCCTCCAGTACCCGCCGTGGACGACGAGCGCTACCGGGTGCGGCCCCGCGGCCGACGGCAGGAAGAGCTCCCCGAGCTGGGTCTGGTCCGAGCCGTATGCGTGAGTCGAGCGCACCGGCAGCACGACTACTCGACCGCCTCGCAGCAGGCGTGGGTCACCGGGTTGTGACGCTGCCCGGGCACGTGATCGGCAAGCGACGAGACCGAGACGTGGTCCACGCGTGGCTCCGTCGCCATCGATGCGCCCGGCAGGAATTGAACCTGCGACCTCGCGCTCCGGAGGCGCGCGCTCTATCCCCTGAGCTACGGGCGCAGGGGTGCCCAGTGTAGCGCCGCTCTACTTGCCCATCGGGGCGCGCACGTCGTAGGCTCCGGCGGTGCTGCTCGGTGACGTCTCCGAGACCTACACGGACCTCGTCACGACCGTCTTCTCGTCGACGATCGCCGCGAAAGCGTGGCTGGCGAGCGCCGCGCTCGTCCTCGCGGGTGTTCAGGTGACGACGGCGGCGCGGATCTACGGACGGCTCACCTTCCTCCCCGAGCGGGGGCCCGCGATCGCCCGCGTCCACCGCTGGTCCGGGCGCCTCGCGTTCCTCCTCACCCTCCCGGTGTTCTTCCACTGCGTGACGATCCTCGGGTTCCAGACGCCCGACGCGCGTGTCGCCGTGCACTCGCTCGTCGGCTCGTTCTTCTACGGTGTCTTCGTCGCGAAGGTGCTCGTCGTGCGCGACCACTCGCTGCCGGGCTGGGCGTTGCCGACGGCCGGGCTGGCGCTCGCGTCGATGCTGGGCGTCCTCTGGCTCACGTCCAGCCTGTGGTACTTCACGACGGTGAGGTTCGGCTTCTGATGGGCCGGGGCTGGAGGCCGCTCATCGTCGGGGGCGCGGTCGCCGCGGGGACCTTCGCGCTCGCGCAGGCGCAGATCTTCGCGCCGTCCGCCCCAGCCGGTGGGGCGGTTGCCGGCGGTGACGTCTATCGCGGGGAGACGATCTACCAGCGCGAGTGCGCGGGATGTCACGGAGCCGGTGGTGACGGAGGCGTCGGGCCTGCTCTGGCCGGGGCCGGACTCGATGCGGCCACGGTTCTCGCGATCGTGCGAAGCGGCCGCGGCGTCATGCCCGCCGGCCTCGTCTCCGAGGCCCAGGAGCCCGATATCGTCGCGTACGTGGTGTCGCTCTCGGCCCCGTAGGGCGGGGTAGGCTCACGCGCGATGGAGGTCGAGGCCCGGAGCGTCCGACTGCAGCTCGCCGAGACGTTCGTCATCGCCCGCGAAGCGTCGGACTACGCGGATGTGGTCCATGTGGCTCTTAGCCACGAAGGGATCACGGGCTTCGGGGAGGGCGCCCCGGTCGAACGGTACGGGGAGTCCGTCGAGTCGGCCAAGGCGTTCGTCGAGGAGCACGCTGCCCTGATCGGCGACGACCCGTTCGCGCTCGAGGACGTCGGTGAGCGTCTCGCGTCCGTTCCCGGCGAGCAGGCGGCGAAGGCCGCAATCGATGGTGCGCTCCACGACCTGCAGGGAAAGCTCCTCGGGATGCCCGTGTTCCGGGTCCTCGGCTTGCCGCGGTCGGGCCCACCGACATCGTGGACGGTGTGGCTCGGGGACCCCGACGACATGGCTCAGAGAGCCGAGTGGGCGGCACCGTCGTACCGGCGCCTCAAGCTCAAGCTCGGTGGGGGCGACGGGCTCGACGTCGAGCGCGTCCGGGCGGTGCGTAGCGTCACCGAGTTGCCGCTCATGGTCGACGTCAACGAGTGGTGGTCGCTGGACGAGGCGCTCGACGCCCTTCCGCAGCTTGCCGAGATCGGCGTCGAGTACTGCGAGCAGCCGCTGCGGGCGGGCGACGAGGGTGGGCGCACGCTGAAGGAGAGATCACCCATCCCGATCTACGTCGACGAGGACTGCCACACGCTCGCCGACCTGCTCGCGTGTGCCGAGATCGCGCACGGCATCAACATCAAGCTCGCAAAGTCGGGCGGGATTCGCGAGGCGATCCGGATGGCCCATGCGGCGCGAGCCCTGCGGATGGGCGTCATGCTCGGCTGCATGCTCGAGTCGGGGCTCGGGATCGCGGCCGGCTGCTGCGTCGCGCCGCTCTGCGACCACATCGATCTCGACGGGAATCTCCTTCTGCGCGAGGACCCGTGGCCCGGCGTCGCGCTCGTCGACGGCATCCAAGTGCCCTCGCTCCACGCCGGGCTCGGTGTGTCCGCGCGTGCGTGACGCGCTCGTCGCCGAACTGTCCCGAAGCTATGGCGTCCACGCGTACGCGAAGTGGGGCGGAGCGTTCTGGCGCCTCCTC
>JAIBJO010000137.1 GCA_020029615.1 Actinomycetota bacterium | reverse complement strand
GCGCGCCTAAGCCGCGTCTCTGTCCTCGAGGGGCACGTCGGCCATGCGCCCGCCCTGCGGGAGCGGTGGGCCGACCTGCCCCTCACGAGGCAGCACGCGATCGTGGCCGCCGTCCTCGACCACGTCGTCGTCGGTCCCGGTCGGCGCGGGTACAACCGCTTCGACCCCTCCCGCCTGACCCCCGTCTGGCGGGTCTGATCCCTCGACTGTGGCGCCGAGGAGTTGCGCGACGTCGCGCAGCGTCCGCGCGTCGCTGATCTTCACGGGGAGCCCTTGCTCCACGCACGAGCGCTCGGCCCAGGCACGGGCGCACTCGCGGAGGTCGTCAGTCATGGCCAGGCGACCCAGCAGGCAGGCGGCCCACGCCACCCCTCCACGCTCGACGAGCGCCAGATCGTCTCGGGTGCTCGTGCCATGTACTCGGAGGCGCGCGCGATCGCCTCTGCGTCCGTCTCCCCGTACACGTAGATCCGTTCCGGCTGGAAGCCCTGCGCGACCTCGTAGCGGTGCAGCCCAGCTCGGCGGCGCTCGTCATCGAGCCCCTTGCCGATGTACTTGCACAGGTATCCCGCTGCCTTGCGCGCTTCCGCGAGCACACCTGATCCGACCGGCAGGTCGCCGATCAGCTTGATGTGCACGATCCCGTGACCCCAAGCCTCCCGGATCAGCGACTGGCGCACGTAGCGCCCGACGATGAAGTGGACGTGCAGCCCGTGGCCACCCGGATGCCACTCCGGCACCCACACGTACGGAAGCGCCTGCCCGCCGAGACCCGGCCGCAGCGCCTTGAAGAACGCCGCGACGTCCTCGCGCAGCTGCACCGGGTCGAAGCAGCCCTCGCCTGCGTAGGTCAGCGACGCGAGTCGGTTGAGGCGGTTCGCGACGCCGTAGCGGCGGATCTTCGTCCGAGCGCGACGGATTGCCTCCGCCGCCGCTCGCTCCGGATCAGCCTCACGTCCCGCTGACTCCCCGGAGCGCATCGTCACCAGGCAACCACCGGCCTCTGCGGCCTGCGGGTACAGGCTCGGCTGCCACTCGCGACGCAGGAGCGCGAAGCGACGCCGCTGCACGGAGTGCTCTTCGTCGTGCTCTGAACCTGCCACCTACCGACCTCCGAGCGAAGCTCGACTGACACACCGAGGGCACAGCGCCCGTGCTCGCTCTCGTCTCTCGGAGGCAGTTCGGTGGGTCGCCCGTTCGTACTTCGACCCAGGGATAGGTGGCCTCTATCTCATTGCTGCGAGCTTGCTCAACGTACGTGCGAGGTCGGACGACGCATCCGCAACGGGCGCCCGCCCGCGCGCCGTACGACCCGACCCCCGCGTTCGCTGTGCTCACGCGTGGCCCCCAAGTCGGGCCGTCCGTCGGGGGAGCCGCGGGCGTGCGGGCGCCTCTTTAGGACCTGCGAGTTACGTTGCTAATACAAGGGAAGAGGGCGGAGTTGGCCGTCTACTTCTGGCCCGGCGACCAGGCATACCATGCTTCATTCCGGAGCGGGGTCTGCGACACGTTCACCCGCCCGCTCCCGTCGGCGTTCATGACATAGATCTCGTAGTCGCCGGCGCGGTTGTTGTACCAGGCGGGCTCCTGACCGCTGCTGAAGAAGGCGATCTTCTCGCCGTCGGACGACCAGCGAGGGTTCTGGGCGCGTTGCGTCAGCTTGAGCTTGTGCAGTCCGCTGCCATCGGCGTTCATCACGTAGATCTCGGAGACCCTGCCCCGCTTCCGGGGGTCGTCTCCGGTAAAGAGGATCCTCTGTCCGTCCGGCGACCATGCGGCGCTCTGGTTCAGTGCTGAGTGCACGAGCCGCCGTTGTCCACTTCCGTCGGCGTTCACGACGTAGAGCCCGGGCTTGTCCGGTTCGGTGAAAGCGATCTTCTTGCCGTCAGGCGTCCATGAGTTCGGGAACCCGATTGCCAACCGCCGCTGGCCACTGCCGTCGGCGTTAATGACCCGTACCTCGCCAGCCCAGACGTACGGAGGCTTCCGGCCAGGCCGAGGCAGGTACCGGTCCCGCAGGAAGGCGAGCCTCCTGCCGTCCGGCGACCAGATCGGAAGCCAAGCGCATTCGCAGCGTGTCAACCTCCGAGTACCGCTTCCGTCAGCGTTCATGACAAAGATGTCCGTCCTCTGCCCGCCGCCGAGGCTTCTCTCGAAGGCCATCCTGCGACCGTCGGGCGACCAGACAGGGAGGCTCTTGAGCCCCCACTCTTGCGTGAGGTTGCGCTCCCCACTTCCATCAGCGTTCACGAGGAGGACTCCCGCACTGCCGACGACCGCGATCGTCCGCCCGTCGGGCGACCAGCCAACCTGTGGTCCTCTTGGGTGGTCGGAGGTCACGTGCGCCAGGAGGCGCTTATCGCTTCCATCGGCATTCGCGACGTAGAGCTCCTCGGTTCCGGGAGAGACCGCCTTCGTAGGGATACTGGAAAAGGCGATCCTCGATGCTCCCGACTGCGCCGCAGCGCTCATCCGTGCCGAGAGCGCGGGCGACACAGTCTGTGATGACGCACCGCCGTCGAGGACGGTGAGGACGACGACGCCCGCGAAGGTCACGAGCGCAGCGATCGCCCAGTTCTTGCGACGGCGGCGGCGCGTCTCTTGTCTCACCTCCTCGATCAGCGCCTCGACGAGGGCTTCGATCTCTTCGCGATTGAGCGCTTCCTTCGAACGATCCGGGCGCGGTGGTCGCGGTGGAGCGGTGACGGACATGCCTGCCTCCCTGGCCTAAATTTGCGCTAGTATGACTAGTGCAAGTGCTAAGTGTCAAGTTGAACAAGGCTGATCGCACCGACCTCTATCTGCAGGTCGCCGCGGAGATCCGGCGCGCCATCGCCGAGGGCGAGGCGAAGCCAGGCGAGCGACTCCCTCCGGCACGAGACTTCGCGACCGTTCTCGGGGTCAACACCAACACCGTCCTACGCTCGTGGAGACTGCTGCAGGACGAGGGGCTGCTCGACCTCAGGCGCAGTCGCGGGGCGATCGTTACCGGGACGCCCGAGCGCGGCGCCGTCATGCAGAAGGTCAGGGAGCTGGTCGAGTACGCCCGCGGGCAGGGGTACGCCGTCGACGAGCTCGTCCAGATGATGGAGGACGTCGCCTAACCGAAGGCGCGCTCAAGAGACATTCCCGCACACTCGGGCAAGCGAGAGGCACGCATCCGGAACTCGCTCACGGATGTCTCTCCGTGCCAGCGACATTCCCGAACTCAATGTCACGCTCCGGTGATGGTGGCAGTGATAGACATCGCCTGTGTCGGGATCGACTGAACGTCGGCCGCTGGCTGCAGCAACGCTTGTGACCGCGCTCGGCCGCCCCGCAGCTGACAGCGGGGTGCCCCTGAACGCACCGATCGTGCTTGCGTCGACCTACCGAGCCGATGGAAACACCGCGTACGGCCGCGACGGCAACCCGACCGTGGCGGCGCTCGAAGAGGCCCTCGGCGTCATCGAGGGTGGAACCTGCCTCGCCTTCTCGTCGGGCATGAGCGCTGTAGCGGCCGTGTTGGAAACGCTGCCGGGTGGCGCGGTCGTCGTCGCTCCAAAGGTCTGCTACTTCGGCGTCGGCGAATTGTTGGCTGATCGCGCGAAGGTCGGCCGGCTCGACGTTCGAACGGTTGATGCGACACACACGGACGAGGTTGTTGTGGCGCTCGACGGAGCGTCGCTCCTCTGGCTCGAATCTCCGACGAACCCGCTGTTAGGGATCGCTGACCTCCGCATCCTCATCGATGCGGCACGGTCGCAGAACGTGCTGGTCGTCGTGGACAACACCCTCGCCACACCGCTTAGGCAGCAGCCAATTGCACTCGGCGCCACGGCGGTCGTCCACAGCGCGACCAAGTTCATCGGCGGACACAGCGATCTTCTGCTCGGCGTCGTCGTCAGCGGCGACCGTGTGTTCACGGATGCGCTCGAACAGCGGCGGAGCATCGATGGAGGTATCGCAGGCCCGTTCGAGGCGTACCTTGCCCTCCGTGGGCTCAGGACGCTCGCTGTTCGGCTCGACCGGGCCGAGCAGAACGCGACAGTGTTAGCGCAGCGACTTGTCCGCCATCCGCGCGTCACTCGCGTCCACTACCCGGGTCTTCCGGATCACCCCGGCTACGAGATCTCGAAGGCGCAGGCAAGTGGACCGGGAGCGATCCTCTCGTTCGAGATCGACGGAACCGGCGACGACGCCGAGGCCGTGTGTAACGCCACGCGGCTGATCGTCCACGCCACCAGCCTCGGCGGCGTCGAGACGCTCATCGAACGCCGGGCCCGCTACCCAAGCGAGGTCGCCGCAGGCAGCCCTGCGACGTTGCTGCGCGTCTCCGTTGGAATCGAGGACGTCGATGATCTCTGGCACGATCTCGAACAGGCCCTCGGACAGCGCCCTTCGGAACCGACCGGCGCGTGACGCTCGCCGGCGAACTCCGGGACTGCCTCAGCGAGCTGCTCGGCACTGGCGTTCCGAATCCCGACGATTCTGACGAGCCGGTCCGGTTCTTCGGGCAGTGGCTAGCGGAACACAACCTCGGACTCGTCCCGATCGCCGACCCCGCCTCGTTCGACTGGGCAGGAAAATGGATCGCGGTCGTTGACGGGGCCGATGGTCGCCACGCCGTCGTGATGTTCGGATCGCCCTCAGGTGTCTGGCTCGACCCGGCCAGCGCGTACAAGGACGGCGTCCGGATCGTGGCCGGATGGATGCTGACGCCGCTTGATCTGCAGCTTCCTACGCACACGCCTTACGGGACGGCCGCAGGCGTCGGAGCTGTCGCGGGCATCCTGATTGCCTCGGCGCGGGAGGCGCCACTCGTGCGAGTCGACGTTGCGGAGGCGTTGCCGGGACGAGGACTCGCCGGCGATCGGTACGCAAACGGTGACGGCACGTTCAGCGGCCCCGGTCGCGGTTACGAACTCACACTAGTCGAGGCGGAAGTGCTCGATGAGATTCAGCTCTCCTGGGAAGACGCACGTCGCAACATCGTCACGACGGGGATCTCACTGAACGCGCTCGTCGGCGAGCGGTTCTATGTAGGGGCGGTCGAGTGCGTAGGAAGACGACTCGCGGAACCCTGTGCCCATCTTGAAACGCTCGCTCGCCCTGGGCTGCTGCGGCCGCTCGTCCATCGCGGCGGCCTTCGAGCCGACATCCTCTCCGGCGGCACGATCGCGATCGGCGACGAGATCGCCTAGCCGTCAAGGTACATTCCCGCACTCAATGTCATCCTCGGCGGGTGGTGGCGTCCGGCGATCGGCAGAGACTCGGGTCGGCGGCGGCTGACTCCATTCCCGCATGTCGCCC
>JAIBJO010000136.1 GCA_020029615.1 Actinomycetota bacterium | reverse complement strand
GGCGCCGAAAGCACAGCGACCACAGCGAGCGCGGAGACGGCGACGATCGTTCGCAGAATCTGGGGACGTGTGGTCACGCGGGCGAGGATCGACGCGGCGCCCGTGGCGACGAGCATGAAGAGGGGAACGAGGAGGAAGCTGAAGAAGCGCGGTGCGACGTACGCGCTTGCCGCCCAGAAAGCTACGACGGTCGTGACGACGCCCGAGCAGAGGATGAGTGCAGTTCGCGGTTGGCGGAGAAAAGGGGAGGAGGCGATGAGCAAGACCCACACCACGGCCCACAGCAGCGACGCGAGGTTGGGGCGCACGAGCGTGTCGTCGAGAAACGTGAGCGCAGGGACGAGGGTTTGATCGATCGGAGCGGTGACGAGCCAACTCGTCTCGATCTGGACACCGTACTCCTGCGACACGCTCGTTGCGAAGTCGTCGAAGTGGGGTCCGTACCACGCAACGATCGCGACGATCGACAGTGCCATCCCGACGGCCAAACGAGCCCGCACGTCCTGTCTCAGCAGGAGCACGATCCCGGTCGCGACGAAAGCGATCGAGAAGTGGGGCAATGTCCACGACCCTGCGACGCCTGCGGCCAGGAACGCTCCGAGCGCGAGGGCGCTTCCCGACCGCTCCATTTCGAGCGCGGCCACGATGAGGACGCTCATCGCGAGGAAGGCGAGGCCGTATCCGCGCGCCATGCGCGAGATGTCGAGCATCAGTGGCGACACCGTCGCGAGGAACAGGAACAGGACTGCCGAGAGCGGCTCGATTCGAACGTGCAGCCATGCCGTCACGACTCCCACGCCGATCAGGAACGGGAGCACGGACAACAGTCGGAGCGTGATCTCCGACTCGCCGACGAGCGAGCTCGTCGCCCAGCCGAGCAGGTTGAAGAGCTCGTGGTTGTTGGGGACGTACGGACCCGTGAGAATCGCCCGCGGCCCGGCGCTCACGTACTCCGTTACCGTGCGAATCTCGTCGCAGCAGTAACCGGCGCGCAGCCCGACGAGGCGCGACCAGCACAAGATCGACCCGAGAGCCGCGTATGACACGACGATCACGATCCGGCCGAGAGGCACCGCGGCCGACGGTCGGTTCGTGACTGCGAGATCGTTCACATCACGCGGCAACGAAGGAGCGTCCGCAGCACACGAAGACCGTCGCTCGTCGTGAGCTTCTTGCCGGCCTCACGCGTTCTTGCTCTGTACGAGATGGGCACCTCGTGGATCCGTTCGCCTGCCCGCAGTACGCGCGCCGCGATCTCGGGCTCGATGGCGAAGCCACGCTCACGCAAAGGCAACGAGCGGAAGAGCTCGGTGTCCATCGCCTTGTGGCACGTCATGACGTCCGAGATCCAGCAGTTGTAGAGGACGTTCGTCGCCATGGTGACCGCCTTGTTCCCCATCACGTACCAGAAGCTGAACGACGACTGGGAGGTCCATGCGCGGGTGCCGAAGACGACTCGCGCCTCGCCCGAGACGAGCGGTTCGAGCACGTGGCCGAGGTCGGCTGCCCGGTACTCGAGGTCGGCGTCGAGGATCGCTGAGAGCTCGCTCGTGGCGTGCCGGAGCGCCGTGCGCACCGCAGCGCCCTTCCCGAGGTTCCTCTCGTGGAAGACGACCGTCACTCCTTCGGGCCACGTGCGCGCCGCGAGGAGCTCCCGTGTTCCGTCGGTGGACCCGTCGTCGACGATCACGAGCTCGCGGCTCGTGACGGGCAAGTCGGCGGTGAGTGCGTCGTCGATCGCGGCCTCGACCGTCGCGAGCTCGTTGAACACGGGCATGAGGATCGAGAGGCTCCCGGCCATCTGACGAAGAGTTCGACCGACTGTGCCGAGGTCCTACAGCCCTCTTACGGGGCGGGAGCGACGCTTCCGAGAACGAGCTCCCCGGGAACCCCGAGGATCGCCTCCGGCGTCGTGTTCGCCTTGAGGGTGAACGCGGACACGCTCACCGGGTTCTTGAGCGTCCGCAATGTCGATCCGGTGACCAGGTCGAGGGAAGGTCCCGCCTCCACGTCGAGCGGCACGACGAGCTCGACGATGCGGGTGTCGATCTCGAGCCAGCGCCCGCCCGGATACTGGCGGACACGGTCGACCTCGAGGGTTGCGGCTCCGGCTCCGCCCGCGATCAGTTTGCCGCGCAGACCAAGGCTGAAGACAGCTCCCTTCCTGGCTGCGAAGAGCGGCTTGCTCGCGCGCTTCAGGTGCTTGAGCGGGTTCACGTCGGCGCCTCCGTTCGGGTGCACCTCGAAGTGCAGGTGCGGGTTCCCGTTCGCGTCGCCGGAGTCGCCGTTCCACGCGATCTGCTGGCCGGCGGTCACCTTCGCGCCGTTCGGTACCGCGAACGTCACCTCTTGCTTGCAGCCGCCCTTGTTGTCGTTGCGTGCGGTCAAGTCGTTGTTCAGGTGGATGTACAGGTACATCGTCCCGCTGCGCCCGTAGAGGTACAGCATGCAGCCGCCGAGGCTCGACTGCGCGAGCTCGACGCTGCCGTCCTCGGCCGCGACGACGGGCGCCCGCCAAGGGTTCTCCATGTCGATACCCGCGTGGTTGCTGTTACCGCGCGGATCGCCGTAGTTGTCCCAGAGGTCCGTCTTCGCGACGAGCGGGAAGACGAGCCGCGGAACGGCACGCCTCTCGCCGCCGCTCGCCGGGGTCGTCCCCGCGGCGGCCGCCAGGCCGATGACGAGGAAGGAGGCGACCAAGCCTCGGGCTTTCGTCCGGTGGTATTTCATGACGAGGGCGCGTTCCCCTGGCGCGCGAAGCGTGGAACGCTACCACTCATCACACCTGGTAGGCGAGACTCTCGCGCTAGCGATCCCAGACGTACTCGTCCCGGATCTGGGTGCGCGCCTGTTCCGGAGGGAACGGGAGGTAGCCTGGGGAGGGGTCGAAGATCACGCCGGAGTCGGGGCGTCGGCGGACGATCAGCGACAGCGAGGGAGTCGTCCAGTTCCAGACCACATCTCGACGGCCGACTGGGATCACGTTTTTGGCCAGAACGACGCCGTGGGCCGTGTCCACCGCGCTCCTGAACCCGGCGAGGCTCCGGGACCACTCTCTCATCGCCCAGAGGTTGACCGTGAGGATTCCGACGACGAACAAGACCGGGATCGCAACGAGCCAGCCGCTTCGCTCGGCCTGCGCGGACGGCGCTCGCCGCGTTGCCCACAGCCACCAGAGGAACAGCTGGAGCAGCACGACCGGGATGACGACCCCGCCTCGGGCAGCGAAGGCGGAGTACGTGGAGATGTCGAGGCTCGCAAGAGCAACCACGAGCACCACGGTGCCCGACGCGAGTAGGGCCCGACGCAGTTCCCGCTGGAACCACGGTCCCGCGCCCGCGACGACCACCGCCATGCCGGCGATGAAGGCGTATAGAGGCCAGGGCTCGAGCGTCACGATGAAGTAGAGAAACGACCTCGAATGCGCCCCGGACGTGACGTTCCCGAAACCGTGGACACCCGCCTGCACGGAGAGCACGGCGAGCGCCGCGACGAGCGCGCTCGCCAGAGTCTCACGCGGCACTGTAGAACGGAGTGCCCGCATGCCGGCCCAGGCAGCGAGGATCGCCCCGGTCGCAATCGACGTTTCGTAGCTTGCGACCAGAACGAGCGCGGCGCCGACAGCGAGGGCGACGTGATGCCAGGCCCACGAGCGAGGCTGCCAGAGGAGCACGGCCACAAGCGTCGTCAACGGCATTGCGATGACGGTCTCGCTCACACTGAAGAACCAGGTGGTCCCGGCGCAGATTCCGGCCGTTCCCGCGACCGCGGCGAAGACGACGCGGTCGGCGCGAGAGAAGAGAATCGCCAGCGACCAGACGAGCGCCGGCAGGACCAGCTGGCCGATCCCTTGGAGCAGCGAGAGCACGTATGTGCTCGTGACGCCTGCGTGCACGCCCAGGAGCGCAGGTGCCTGCCGGAGCGCGTTGCCGAGGTAGCGCTCATCCGTGCTGAACACATCGCCGTTCGCGATGATCTCGACCAGGTAGAAGGAACCGTCGCCCGCGAGGGCGAGCGACTGCGAAGCCATCGCGAAGGCTGCTACGACGAGCGACATGCAGACCGCCGACGCGACGCTCAGCGGTACTCGACCCTCGGTCATCGCCGCGAAGTATCGGCGACCGGTCGGAGCCTGAACGTTGACGTCCGTCTGCGGAACCGGCGCCGATAGAGTCCGCGCCGATGAAGATCGCCGTCTGCGTGAAGCACGTGCCGGACGCGACCGTTCACAAGCGGATCGACCCCGCGACGAAGCGGCTCGAACGCTCGGGTGAGGCTGCGCTCAATCCGACCGACCTGAACGCGGTCGAGGAGGCGCTGCGGGTCAAGGAGGCGCAGGGCGGAGAGGTCGTGCTCGTATCGCTCGGCCCGGAGAAAGCCGCCGACTCGCTGCGAAAGGCGCTTGCGATGGGCGCCGACCGGGCAGTCCTGGTGACCGACGAGGCGGCGGCAGGCTCCGATCTTCTCGGGACGAGCCGGGCGCTCGCCGCAGCGCTCGAGCGCGAGTCGGCCGACCTCGTTCTCTTCGGGCAGGCGTCGAGCGACGGTGACGGCGCGGTCCTGTGGGCGGCGGTCGCCGATCGCCTCCGCCGGCCACTCGTGTCGCAGGTCGCCGCGCTCACCGTGGACGCAGGCTCGGTCACGGGGAAACGTCAGACGGAGCACGGCTACGACGTCATCTCTGCTCCGTTGCCTGCTGTGATCGCGGTGTCCGATGCGATCAACGAGCCCCGCTACCCGTCGCTCAAGGGGATCATGGGCGCGAAGACGAAACCACAGGAGTCGCTGGCGCTCGCCGACCTCGGGGTCGCGCCCGACGATGCAGGTGATGCGGCTGCGAGGACGACGGTCCTCGACCTCGGCCCGCCGCCCTCGCGTGGCGATCAGATCAAGATCGAGGACGACGGCAACGCTGCGCAGAAGATCCTCGACCTCGTCCTCGAGAGGCGGCTGCTGTGACGGCGCTCGTCGTGGGACGCTTGGGGTCTGGCTTAAGCCAGACCCCAAGGCACGGCAGCGCCGCGCAGAAGCTTCTCGATTTCGTCCCCGAGAGGCGGCTGCTGTGAAAGCGCTCGTGTTCCTGGAGCACCACTCGGGCGAGCTCGAGAAGGGCGGCCTCGGGGTGCTGTCGAAGACGGCGTCTCTCGGCGACGCAGCAGGCGTGGTGCTCGGCCCCGGGGCGACCGAGGTCGCACCGCGGGCGGGCGCGTACGGCGCGGCCCTCGTGTACGCCTGCGACGACGGCGCGCTGGCAGCGCCGCTGCCGCAGCCACGCGTGGACGCCCTCGGCGCA
>JAIBJO010000135.1 GCA_020029615.1 Actinomycetota bacterium | reverse complement strand
CCAGATCGCGAAGGAGGGCTACGGCGTTCGCAAGGCGATCGCGCGCGTGAACAACCCGCGGAACCAGCAGCACTTCGACCTGCTCGGGATCACGCAGACCGTCTGCGCGACCACGAGCATCCTCGGGCTCGTCGAGCATGAGATGCCCGAGCACGGCCTCGTCCGCCTGCTCGAGCTGCAGAAGGAAGGCCTGGTTGTGGCCGAGGTGCAGGTCGAATCCGGCTCGCCCGCGGCGGGCAAGCGTGCTGGAGGGCTCGGCATCCCGAAGGGCTCGCGGCTCATCTCGGTGTTCCGCCAGGGGCGGACGGAGCTCGTCGAGCCGAGCACCGTCATGCGTCCTGGCGATCAGGTGCTCGCGATCGTCCCCACCGGCGCGGCGGCGGATTTGCGCCGGTCACTGCTCGGCGCGCCGAAGTAGGGGCGAGATATATCTCGCCCCTACAGCCTCCAGTAGTGCCGGGTGACAAGCACGATCACCGGGACGATCTCCAGTCGGCCCACCCACATGAGCCCGATCATCGTGAGCTTGGACACGTCTCCGAGCCCGGCGAACGAGCCCATTGGCCCGGCAGGCCCGAACGCTGGGCCGATGTTGCCGAGCGCAGTCGCAGACGTCGCGAGTGCGTCCAGTGTCCCGAGGCCCGATCCGGTGATGGCTGAGTCGACGGCGATGATGGACGCGCCGACGACCCATGCTCCGACGTAGAGGAGGACAAACGCCGATATCGCGCGTACCGTGCGCTCGTCGACCGGCGCACCGTTGAGCCTGATCGGCAGCACGACCTCGGGGCTCAGTGTCTGATCGATCTCGCGCCGCAGCGTCTTGCCGAGCAGCAGGTGGCGAACGACCTTGATCGACCCTCCGGTGGACCCTGCCGATCCGCCGACGAACATCAGCGCGAAGAGCGCGAGGAGCAGCACCGTGGGCCAGAGGGCGAAGTCGGCGCTCGCCAGGCCAGTCGTCGTCATGATCGACACGGTCTGGAACACGGCTGCGCGAACGGCCTCCTCGCCTTCCGCGATGCCGTGCCCCCACAGCATCGCGGTGAGCGCTGCGGAAGCAACGAGCACCAACGCGACGTAGAGCCGGAACTCCTCGTCTCGCATCAACGCCCGGGGCCTGCGCCTGACGATTCCGAGATACATGAGCGCGAAGTTCGCCCCGGCGATCGCCATGAACAACGCGAGGATCCACTGCGAGATGGGTGAGAACCCCTCCGCTGAGCGGGGCAGAGTCGAGAAGCCGCCGGTGGGCATCGTTGAGAACGAGTTCGCGAGCGCCTGGTACGGCGTCATCTCGTCGTCGAGACCCGCCCATCCGACCGATGCGAGGAGGAGCACCTGGAGGGCGGTGAGCCCGACGTACAGGAACCAGAGCTTTCGCGCGGTGGAGCGGATACGTTCGGAAAGTTGCGAGATCTCAGGCCCGGGCAGCTCGGACTCCATCAGCTGCCGACCGCCCACGCGCAGTCGTGGGAGCACGGCGATCGCGAGGACGATGATCCCCATTCCGCCGAGCCACTGTGTGAACTGACGCCATATGCCGAGGGAGCGGTTGATGTCGGTGAGATTCGAGGCGACGCTCGCGCCCGTGGTCGTGAAGCCCGACATTCCCTCGAAGTAGGCGTCGATCGGGCTGCCGAGCTGCGGGTTTTGCGACAGGACGTAGGGCAGGGCCGCAAAACCGGCTGCCAGGAGCCACGTGAGCGCCACCACGAGGAATCCCTCCCGCAGGCCGACCCCGCCGCGCGAGCTTGCCGTGAGCCGCTCGAGCAGAAGTCCGAAGCCGCTCGTGATCGCCCCGGCTGCCAAGAAGGCCCAGACCGGCTCGCCGTACCAGAGGGCGAACGGCACAGGGAACAGCGCCGCTATGCCCAGGAACTTCCCGAGCGTCCCGATGAGATTGACCGCGGCCGGGACGTCGATCGCGAGTCGACGTGGGGGGCCGATCCGCGCGACGGATTGGCTCAACTCAGAGCGCCTCGACGACCCAGGGTGCGTTGGCGGCCTCGGTGAAGATGATCACCCGGTCACCGGCTTGGAGGACGTCGTCCCCGTGCGGGAAGAGCGCGTGGCCGTTGCGGACGATCGCTCCGATCAGCGACCCGTGCACAGGCATGTCGCGGAACGCCATGCCGATGTAGCGACTCGACTCCCGCGTCGTCACGTCGAGGACCTCGTAGCGGTTGCCCTCAAGCATCGCGACCTGCTGCATGCGAGGATCGTGAGCGAAGCGGACGATCTCCTCGGCGGTGACTGCGCGCGGGTTCACGGAGACGTCGATGCCCGCCTGCTCGAAGGCCGCGACCGACATCGCCTCGTGCGCGATCGCGATGGTGAACGGGATTCCGTGCACCTGGGCGATCGACGCCGCGTACTGGTTCTTGGCGTCGTCCCTCATCGCGAAGATGCCGGCCTGCGACTGGCCGATGCGCTCGCGCTCGAGGAAGTCCGGATCGAACCCGGTCGCGTTGAAGACCCGAGCTTCCGGCAGCGACTCGGCTGCACGGCGGGCCTGCTCGCGGGATGCCTCGACCATGCGGACGCGAATCCCCTGGTCGAGGAGCACCCTCGCGATCGCGGAGCCGACACGCCCGGCGCCGAAGATCACGACGTCACGCACGGCGCCGCCTTCGGGCCAGAGCAGCGAGCTCCAGGTTTTCGCCGCCGTCGGCGAGCCGATGACCACGATACGGTCGCCGATGCGGATCACGTCGTCGCCGCCCGGAAGGACGGTCTCCGTGTCGCGGATGATCGCCGCGACCTTCGAGTCCGCGGGGATCGTGGCATCGCGCAGCGGAACTCCGATCACGTCCGGGGAGGCGCCTTCCTCGGCATCGAACTCGCCCACCTGCACCTCGCCGTCCGCGAAGACGTCGGTCTGTCGCGCGGCGGGGACGCCGATGATGCGGCTGATCGCGTACGCCGTCTCGAGCTCGGAGGACACGACGAAGTCGACGTCCAGCTGTCCGCCTCGCCAGAGCTCGACGTATTCGACGTTCGAGGTGCGGATCACGGTCGTCGCGCCGGCGGTCTCGCTGCGCGCGAACATGCCGGCGACCAGGTTGACCTCGTCGCGCGACGTGCACGCGATGATGAGATCCGCGCTCGCGACTCCCGCGGCGGCGAGGTCTTTGCGGCTCGTCCCGTCGCCTTCGAACGTCGCGACATCGAAGCGGCCGGAGATCGCCTGCAGACGAGTCATCTCGTTGTCGAGCACCGTGAGCTCGTGCTCCTCGTGAAGCGCCTCCACGATCGTCGTACCGACCTGCCCGGCGCCGATCAGGAAGATCTTCACGAGCGCGTACCCTACTCCCGCTCACGGCTCTCTTACAGGGGTTGGCTACCGTGCTTTCGTGCGTTCCCTGTCGACGATCGCGATCGCGTTAGCAGGGGCTTTGCTCGTCGGAGCGGCAGGGCCTGCGCCCGGCGCCCGGTGGGCGTTCGGCAAGGTCGTGTTCGCGCGTGGGTTCGACGCGCCAGTGCTCCTGACGTACGCGCCGGGCGAGCCCAAGACGGTGTACGTCGTCGAGCAGGCAGGCAGGGTGATTCGCCTTCGGGCGGGGCGACGGGCCGTGTTCCTCGACGTTCGCCGTCAGGTCACGGCTGGTGGAGAGCAGGGCCTGCTCGGGCTCGCGTTTCACCCGAGCTACGCCCGGAACCGCCTCTTCTACGTCGCGTACACCTCCGACGACGGAGAAAACGTCGTCGCTCGCTTCCGCTCGAACGGGCGAGCGGCGATCGCCTCGACGCAACGGACGCTGCTCTCGGTCCGTGATCCATACGGGAACCACAACGGCGGCAACCTCGTCTTCGGCCCGGACCGGATGCTGTACACGAGCATCGGAGACGGAGGAGCAGGGGGCGACCCCCAGGACCGGGCACAAGACCCTCGCTCGCCCTTCGGCAAGCTTCTACGACTCGACGTCTCGAAGCCGCAGGCCCGCTGGCAGCGGGCCGCCTTCGGGCTCCGGAACCCGTGGCGGTTCTCCTTCGACCGCGAGACGGGCGATCTCTACGTCGGCGACGTCGGGCAGGGCTCCGCCGAAGAGGTCGACTTCACTCCCCGTCGGAGCCCCGGCCTCGAGAACTACGGCTGGAATCGTTACGAGGGATCGCAGCGGTTCGCCTCCGGCGATCCGGGGCCCGGAAAGCTCGTCTTCCCCATATTCGAGTACGGCCACGACCGTGGCTGCAGCATCACGGGCGGGTACGTGTACCGGGGTTCGGCGCGACCGTCCGAGCGCGGGCGGTACGTCGTCGGTGACTACTGCAGCGGCACGATCTGGAGCTTCCGCGTGGTCGCCGGCGCAGCAGCCGACCTTCGCACCGAGCCGTTCGAGGTAGCAAGCCTGAGCTCGTTCGGCGAGAACGCGGCCGGGGAGCTGTTTGCGGTCTCACACGACGGGGTCATCTATCGCCTGAGCTAGTTCGCGCGAACGGCAGGGCGAGACGCTCGAGCGCCTCGCCGACCCATGGGGTCGTGCTCAGCTCGCCCGGCGTCGCACGCGCGGCGGCGCCTGACCGAGTGCCGCATACGCGAGCGCGTTCATCGACTCGGTGAGCTCGCGAATCTCACGGGCGACGAGGGCGAGCCCGTCCTGGCGCTCGGTCGTACGGTTCAAGCGCTCGAGCTCGCCCGCAATGCGGTCGAGTCGCGCGAGAAGCGCGTCGAGCTGCCGATCTGCGACGTCTCTGTGCTCCACGAGCCGATTGTACGAGTCGGCGCGGGCGTCGAGGTGACAGAACGGACCGTTTCAAGCGTCCGCAATCGCCTCGAGAAGCTCGGTCCGGCTGCGGACGACGACCGCGTCGTCGCCGAGCGCGACGAGGAGCCGGCCGAGGGCTCCCGTGCCGGTCTCGACGGCGGAGGCTCGCCGTTCCGCGCCGACCTGGGCGAGCGCCACTCGGGCCAGCGGCTCAGGTGCGTCGGTGAAGACGCCGATCGCGCTACCCGACGCGGCAAGCGTGCGCAGTGCCGCACTCGTCGTCGCATCTCGGCGGAGGTGGACGGCGGCGTGCTCCTCGCAGTAGCGCTCGAGGAGCGCTCTCCAGTTGCCGGCGCCGAGGCGGTCGAGCTCCGAGGCGGCCTCGGCGCGATTGAGAGAGAGCGCGCCCGGGTCGACGCCGAGCACGTCTGCGACGGATGCGAGCCAGGTGTTCCACAGGGAGCTCGTGTCGCCGAGGGCGTCGAGGTCGATCGCGACTGCTCGAACGAGTGTCATGCGAGCCGGCGTGCGCGTGCCGCCTGCCAGAGGAGCACGCCACAGACCACCCCGACGACGTCGATGACGACG
>JAIBJO010000134.1 GCA_020029615.1 Actinomycetota bacterium | reverse complement strand
GCCGCCTCTGCGCGCCGGTAGAGCTCCAATGCCTCCTCCTCGCGCGAGGCGAGGTGCGCCGCGCGTCCCGCCACTGACAGCGCGCGAAAGGCGAGCTCGGCATCCTTGCCCGCCGCTGCTTGCGCATGAGCCATCGCCTCCACGTGACGGCCGTAGCGAAGCGCGACCTCAGCACGCGCCACCAGGATCACCGGTGCCTCGAGACCGGCCTCGGAGGCAGTCTCACACCAACGCTGCAACGTCGGGAGCCGGCCGGTATCGAGCAGCTCGTCGAGCGCGGAGCGCAGAAGCGGCTCGAGCTCGCCAACAGGCCCTGAGCGGACGATCACCTCGAACGCGGCATCCCAGTCGCTGCGGGCGCGATAGATGTCGAGGCACGCTCCGGCGGCCCGGTCGGCGGGGGCGAAGCCCAGCTGCTCGCTTCGTTCCGCGAGGAATGCACGCGCCAGCGGGTGGAGCTCGAGCTGAGCTCCTCGCTCGACGAGAATCCCGACGTCAAGTGCAGCTGCGCAGACTGGCTCGGCGACGTCGATCCCGAGGAGCCCACTCGCCAGTTCGCGATCCAGGATCGGAGCGACCGAGAGTGTCGTCAGACCCTGTTGAACCTCCGCTCCAAGCGCGCCGAAGATCTCCTCGGCGAAGAACCGGTAGAGCGACTCGGGAACTTGCTCGGCTGCGCTGTCGATCTCAGCCGAGGACACGCTCGCCAGACCGATCACGGCGGGCCAGCCATTGGCCAGGGAGACCAACCCCGACGCCGAGTGAACGCTCCGGCCGACCAACACGTCCGCTGCCTCGCGAGCGTCCATCGCGAGTGCGGTCTGGCTGAGCTCCAGGACGTCCCCGTACAGGATCCTCTTCATCGACACCCATGCCGGGCGCTGACGGCTGGCGATCACGAGCTGAATGGACGAAGCCGCCACGAGGGCGGCAACGAAGCTCTCGGCCTTCGGCTCTGCCGCGACCTCGTGGTAGTCGTCGACGACGAGCCAGCCCTCCGGCGGCCAGGCTTCGAGATCCTCGCCGAGAATCTCGGCCAGCGTCGCGAAGTTCTCGGCCGGAGCTGGTAGGGCGCGAAGATGCTCGCGGAGTCGCGCGTCGCATCCTTCGACGAGGCCCGTGCAGACGCGAGCTATGCCGAGAGCAAGCGCAGCCACGTCGGTGGACGAGGAACGTGCGGCGTACCACACGCCACGGCGTCCGTCGCGTGCGACCCATTGCTCCGCGAGCGTCGACTTGCCGTATCCAGCCGGAGCAACGAGCGTCCGCACACGCGCCTTCGATTCGTCGAGAAGCGCAAAGAGCCGCGGCCGCTCGATGACTCGGCGGCGCTTGAGGGCTCGGACTTCGGGAACAGTCGCCGTCGTCGCCATCTCCTGACCGCTTCTACCCGGATCGGGTTCCCGACCCTACCACTGAAGGACGCGGAGGGGGCACCCGCGACTGCGTGCAGTCGAGGGTGCCCCGGGGTCAGCGGGGGAGCCGGACCGCAAACGCGTAGCGGCGCCCCGCAGACAGCGGATCCTCTCCCGTGAGCAAGCGAAACGCGATCGGAATCTGCCGGCGGCGGTGCACGCCGAGCTTCTGTCGAAGCACGTCGCAATGCGCCTTCGCCGTCCTGGGGGAGATCCCGAGCCTCGCTCCGACCTCGTCGTTCGAGCATCCCGCTGCGATGAGTGCGACAACCTCACGCTGGCGCGGCGTGATGGGCGCAGGCTTCCTCTCTGTGGCCAGTTCGATCATGCGCACCAACCTAGTCCCTCGTTCGAGGGACAGCCATTCGTCAGGGGGTGTAACGCGCGGTGTAATCCGGCCGCACGCCGGAAGCACTCACAACAGGATCGCTTGAAACACGAGCATTGCACCGAACGACGCGATCCCCGTTACCACGACTGCTCGGACAGATGCCTGCCCGAGAGCCTCGGGAACGAGCTCGCGGGCCACCATCCAGGCCATGGCGCCGGCGGCGAACCCGAGTGCGACGGGCAGGACTCCCTCGAACGCGTCGACAAAGAGGAAGGCCGGTACCGCCAGTAGCGGCTGCGGGAGGCTCGAGAAGATGCTCCAGCCGGCAGCGCTCTGAACGGAGGCACCGCGTGGGACGAGAACCAAGCTGATCGCGAGGCCCTCCGGGATGTTGTGCACGGCAATGGCAACGGCGATCAGGATGCCCAGCGTCTCACCTCCGCCGAACGCGGCGCCGACGCCCACACCCTCGGCGACCGAGTGGACCGTCATGACTGCCACGATCAGGAGAGCCTTCAGGGCGTCGTCTCCGCGCAACGAGCCGAGCCCGAGCTCGCGGTGCGGCGCGTGCAGGTATCGGGAGAGCACGAGGATGAAGACGACTCCGGCAGCGACACCAAGCCAAGCCCGCATTGCGCTTCGATCGACGGCTTGGAGCGTGAGGCTGACGCTCGCGCCGAGCATCACCCCGCTCGCCAGCGCATTCGCGAGGCCGAGCATCGTTCGATCGCTCGCTCGTGCGAAGAGAAGGGGCAGCGCACCGAGGCCGGTGGCGAGAGCGGTGAGGA
The DNA here is from genome assembly GCA_020029615.1 of Actinomycetota bacterium. GTDB lineage: Bacteria > Actinomycetota > Thermoleophilia > Gaiellales > Gaiellaceae > GMQP-bins7. The sequence continues at coordinate 2,915 of JAIBJO010000134.1, read as the reverse complement.
GCGCCGCGACAAAGACGGTGACGACGTCTGCGTCGATCACTGCGGCCGGACCCTATCCGGGCAGGGTGGTGGGAAACCCGTACGCGTTCTCCGTGCGCTCACCGATGCCGTCTTGATCGCGCGTAACGACGCTCCGAGCAACAGAGGAGGACCTATGAAGGTTCAGGACCTGATGACGCGTGAAGTCATGACCGTGGCTCCGACGACGTCGCTGCGGGACGCCGCTGCTCTCCTTGCGAGAAGCGGCATCTCGGGCATGCCCGTCGTGACCGAGACGAACGAGCTCGCCGGCGTCTTCTCGGAAGGCGACATCGTCGTGAAGACCGGTGCCGAGCTACCACGAAACCGGCTGCTCGGCTGGCTGCTCGAGTCCGATCTTGGCCTGGAGGACAAGATCAGGGCACACACGGTCGGCGAGGCAATGAGTGCACCGCCCGTGACCATCGGCCCGACCCGACCCGTCCACGAAGCCGCGAGGCTGATGATCGCAGAGAACGTCAACCGGCTTCCGGTCGTGGACAAGGGCAAGCTCGTAGGGATCGTCACGCGGGCAGACATCGTGCGCGCCTTCACGCGTTCGGATTCCGAGATCGTCCACGAGATTCGCGAGGACGTTCTCCGCGGAGCTTTCTGGCTCGATCCAGGACGCGTGAAGGTGACCGTCGCCGACGGCGAGGTCACGCTCCGAGGCGACGTCGAGACGGAGGCAGACCGGGAAATGCTGCCGCGCTCCGTCGCGCAGGTGCCCGGCGTCGTCTCCGTGGTTGCGGAGCTCAGCTGTCGCTCGAAGCCGGCGCTGACGCATTGACCGCCTTCGAGCGGGCTTCGGTTCTCAGGACGAGGCCGTTCATCACGCAGGCAGACTGGCACAGTGGCGATGAATCCCAGGTCGAACAGTGCCCCGTCGCGGCGCATGGTGGTGCTCGCGTTCGCAGGAGCGGCCGCGGCAGCCGTCGCCCTGATCGCGGTCGCCGTGCTCGCGAGAACCGGAGGAGACGCGGCAGAGCCGAACCCGACACCGGGCGTTGACCTAGCCGGGATTCAGCAGGCGGATCGGGTGCTCGGCGATCCTGCTGCGAAGGTCACGGTGATCGAGTTCGCAGACCCGCAGTGCCCGGGGTGCCGGTTCTACACCGAGCACATATTCCCGACGATCGTCGACGAGTACGTGAGACCGGGCAAGGTCACAATGGAGTTCCGGGGATTCCCCTTCATCGGCGCGGACTCGGTGAAGGCGCTTCGGTTCATCTACGCAGCCGGACTGCAGAATCGGTTGTGGCAGTTTCAGGAGGCGCTCTATCGCAATCAGGGCGGCGAGAACGACGGTTGGGTCACGGACGCCCTGCTCCGCCAGGTCGCGAGCGAGATCGAGGGGCTCGACGTCGACAAGCTCTTCGTCGACGCGGAAACCGGCGACATCACCCGAGAGGCCGAGGCCGCTGGAGACGAGGCCCGGGCAGCGGGGATCCCCGGCACACCGTCGTTTCTCGTCGGGATCGGCGACGAGAAGCCGTACCTCATCCAGATCGGGAGCGTCGAGGAGATGAGCGCCGCACTCGACGACGCACTCGACGGTTGAGCGACCGGGCTCTGCGCCTCGCGGCAGCGATCGTCGCGCTTGCCGGGATCGCCGTCGCCGGCTACCTCAGCTTGGCGCACTATGCCGACAGCGCCGTGGTCTGCGTGGCCGGCGGAAGCTGCGAGAAGGTGCAGGAATCCGAGTACGCGGCGATCGCCGGAATCCCCGTCGCTGTCTTGGGTCTTGCCTCCTACACGCTGATCCTCGCTCTGATCGCGTGGGACGTGCCGACCGCGCGACTATCCGCTGCGGCCATCGCCCTGGTCGGCCTGCTCTTCAGTGCATACCTGCTTGCGCTGCAGCTCTTCGTGATCGACGCCGTCTGCACCTGGTGCCTCGCGAACGACGTGCTCATCGCACCGGCGCTGGCGCTGCTCACCGGCCTTCGACTTCGGTCCTAACCTTTCGTCCGCGAAGCGGACGAAAAGGCTATGTCATCGGGACCTGGCGGAGGACCTTGGGCGCGACCCGGTCGAGGATCTCCGAGAGGGTCTCACCCGTGCAGGTGATTCCGTGGTTCCGCAACCCGATTACGGCATGTGCCGGATCGGGCTCGAGCGCGACGAGGTCGGCGACGGCGACGGCGAGCTCCTGGGTTCCGCACGGGTAGTTCACGTCGGTGGCTGCAATGCCCTCCATCCAGGCGTGGACATGGAGGATCGCTCCGACGTCGGGGTGTGCCTGATAGATCATCCAGTGCTCGATCGCGTCGACCGATACGCGGCGCGGCTCGATCCCCGGGGGCACGCTCAGCACGATGACCCCGCGCTCGTCGTCGAAGTCCTTGACCATGAGGAAGTCCCGGCCGACGGTCTCGAGCTGCGACTTGTCGACGCCGCTCGCGCTCATCCAGAAGCGCGTCTCGTCCTTGCGCGCTGACAGGTTTCCGTAGGAGAGCCCGCCCACGCTGTAGAGGCGCATGACGTGGCGGAGGTCACGTCCGGAGAGATACTCCTCGACCGGGAACGGCGACGGCAGGAGATCGAGCTCGTCGAGGCGGCGACCCGCCTCTCCGATGTCCGAGGTGACGTCGTCGCCGTCCCAGAGCTCCGGCTCGAGGTCCGGGATCCACTCGTTGTCGATCACGAGCCGTGACGTGGCGAGTGGCTCGAGCCGCTCGTAGATCTCCTCCGGGTCGTCGGGCACGTGGTACGTGCCGCGCTCCATCGTCGTGAACCACACCCCTTTGCCGGGCACACGCAGCAGGACGACGTTCGAGAGCGTGCGGACGAGCATCGGATAGTTCTCCTTGAGCGCGTCCTCGGGAGGCTCCGGCAACTCGTAGAACGCCGCGGAGTACGTCCCGCGCGCAGCTCGCCGAAACGCCTTCGGATCG
>JAIBJO010000045.1 GCA_020029615.1 Actinomycetota bacterium | reverse complement strand
TCGTCGAAGACGACCATCTTCTCCGTCCCCACGACGGTGATCTTGCGCATCTTGTGCGGATCGAGCCAGGAGAGATGCATGTGCGCGATCTTGCCCGACGGGAAGCGCAGATAGCAGAAGACGACGTCCTCCACGCCGCTCGTCAGGAAGTCGCGGCCGAACGCCTTCGCCTCGTCGGGATCCTCGTCCAGGAGGTAGAGGATCACGGACAGATCGTGGACGCCGAGCGACCAGAGCGCGTTCTCGTTCGAGCGGATGATCCCGAGGTTCTGGCGGTTCCCGTAGACGCAGAGGACATCGCCGAGCTCGCCGGCCGAGATCATGCTCTTCACCCGCTGGACGCCGGGGTGATAGAGGAGCAGGTGGCCGGGCATGAGCACCCGCTCCCGCTCGGCCGCGAGTGCAACCAGCTCGTCCATCTCGTGACCCTTCATCGCGGGCGGCTTCTCCACGAGCACGTGCTTGCGTGCAGCCAAGGCGCTGCGCGCTAGGTCGAAGTGCGTGGGAACCGGGGTCGCGATGACAACCGCGTCCAGCTCGGGGTCGTCGAGCATGTCCTGGAAGCTGCTCGTAAACCGCGCCTGGGGGTAGCGGGACGCAAGGTCACTCCGCTCCGGGTCGGAGTCGCAGAGCCACGTGAGCTCGGCGAGCTCGGCGAAGTTGCGGGCGAGGTTCGGTCCCCAGTGCCCCAGCCCCGCCACGCCGACGCGAGTGGTCAAGAGGCGGCCACCGTAGGGCCGAGGCTTGCCTCGCCCTCGATTGGGAGCAGCACGCGCGTCACAGCTTCCAGACCTTGTCCGAGTGCTTCCCGTCCTTCCCGGTCGCGTTCCGCAGGTCGACGACGAGGTTCGCGTCCTCGACGAGCTGCTCGTAGTCGATGCCGGAGTGGTTCGTCACGACGACGACGCAGTCGTACGCGCCGGCGTCGAGCGACGAGGAGTTCATGGTGACGCCGTTCTCGGAGAACGAGGGCACGTGTGGATCGTGGTAGGCGACGTCGGCGCCCGCGTTCTGGAGCAGGCTGATCAGCTTGACGGCGGGAGACTCGCGCGTGTCCGCGATGTCGGGCTTGTACGCCACGCCGAGGACGAGGATCCGCGAGCCCTTCAGGGACCGCTGGCGCGAGTGGTTGAGCGCCTGCGAGACGACCGACCTGCAGTAGTACGGCATCGACTCGTTGACCTTGCCGGCGAGCTCGATGAACTCGGTGTAGAAGCCGTACTCGCGCGCCTTCCAGGTGAGGTAGAAGGGGTCGATCGGGATGCAGTGGCCGCCCAGGCCCGGCCCCGGCTTGAACGGCATGAACCCGAACGGCTTGGTCGCCGCAGCGTCGATGACCTCCCACACGTCGATCCCCATCCGGTCGCAGAGCTGCGCGAGCTCATTGACGAGCGCGATGTTCACCGAGCGGAAGATGTTCTCGAGCAGCTTCGTGAGCTCGGCTGCTTCGGGCGACGAGACGGGGTGGACCACGTCGATCGCGGACTCGTACAGCGCGACGGCCGCTGCCGTCGACTCCTCGTTGATCCCACCCACGACCTTGGTCACGGTCTTCGTCGTCCAGTCCTCGCGCCCCGGATCGACACGCTCCGGCGAGAACGCGAGGTGGAAGTCGTGTCCGGCGCGGAGGCCACTTCCCATCTCGAGCACCGGAAGCACCTGCTCGCGTGTCGTTCCCGGATACGTCGTCGACTCGAGGACGACGAGGTGCCCGGGGCGAAGCCGCGTGGCTATCTCCTCCGCAGCAGACGCGAGTATCCTGAGATCCGGCTCGCGCTGCCGCGAAAGCGGCGTCGGAAGGGCGACGAGAATGGCGTCGGCCTCGCGGAGCTCGTCGTAGTCGGTGGTGGCGGCGACGCGTCCGTCCTCCACCAGCGGCCCGAGCGTCTCGGACGGAACGTCCTCGATGTAGCTCTGGCCTCTGTTCAGCTCGGCGACGCGGTCGGCGTCGACGTCGACGAGCAGCACGCTCTTGCCCGCCTCCGCGAACACGCGCGCGAGCGGCAGGCCGACGTAGCCCGCCCCGACGATGGCGACATCGCGCTTCATCGGCCGGGGATCGTAGCGACCAGCACCTGTGCGATCCGCTCCGAGGCGTGCCCGTCGCCGTAGAGAACGGGCAATCCCGGTGGCATGACGGCGCTTTCGACTGCCGCGGCGAGCGCATTCGGATCGTCGTCCACGAGCACGTTCGCGCCGAGCGCAACCGTGTCCACCCATTCGGTCGACGGCCGAACGGTCACACAGGGAACGCCGTACCAGTACGCCTCTTTCTGCAGCCCGCCCGAGTCCGTGACGATCACGCGAGCCTGTGACCCGAGCGACGCCAGCTCGAGGTAGCTCAAGGGCTCGATGACCCGGACGTGCGGGCCGAGCGCGAGTCCCTCCTGGTCCATGCGTGCGCGCGTCCTCGGATGCACGGGGAAGACGATGAGCTCCTCGAGCCGGTTCAGGCCGTCCACGATCCGTCCCAGTCTCGGCTGCTCGACGTTCGCCTGCCGGTGAATCGTCGCGACGACGTACGAGCGCGGCTCGTACGGCACCGGAAATCTCGCCCGCGCGATCGGGGCGAAGAGCCGGCTCGCATCCGCCATCACGTCGCCGACGACGTAGATCCGGCCGAGGACACCCTCGCTCTCCAGTGTCCGCCGCGAGCGATCGTCGGGACAGAAGAGGAGCCACGCGATCCGGTCGGCCTCGATCCGGTTGTGCTCCTCCGGCATCGAGAGGTCTCCGCTCCGTAGCCCGGCTTCGACGTGCGCCAGCGGAACGGATGCGTCCGCCGCCGCGCGTGCGCCGGCGACGGTCGAGTTCGTGTCCCCGTAGACGAGGACGATGTCGGGCGACTCGGACGCGATCCGCTCGGCGATCGCTGGCTCCATCTCGTCCGGGTCGGAGGACCGGAGGTTCAGCCGATAGCGCGGCTCGGCGAGGCGCAACTGGTCGAAGAAGACCTGCGAGAGCGTGTGGTACCAGTGCTGGCCCGTGTGCAGGACGATCTCCTCGACACCTGCATCGCGGAGAGCGGCTGAGAGCGGCGCCGACTTGATGAACTGCGGCCGGTTCCCGACCACGGTGAAGACCTTCACGCGCCGAAGCCTACGAATGCCCGCGGCGGTGAGTTTCGTACGCGTGTCTCCGGGGCACCTCTTCGAGACCAAGATGAAGGACACAGGAGGATGAGATGCCCACATGGCTTCTGGTTCTGATCGTCTTGCTCGTAGTGCTTGTCTTCTTCGGAGGCGTCGGCTTCTACCGCTGACCTCGAGGTTCAGGCTCCTGGATTCCCGGGTATGTCGTCGCCGTCGGATGGAAGCGAACGCACTGGAGGTGAACCGATGATCTGGCTGATCGTGCTCCTGCTGCTGCTACTCGCGATCGGTGGTGGAGTTGCGCTTTCGAAGTTCCTCTTCCTGCTGCTCGTCGTCGCGCTCGCCCTCGCGCTCTTCGGAGCAATTGGTCGCAGCGCGACCTAGGTGTAGGTAAGGCGAGCAAACACAAAGGGGGCGGGCGTTCGCCGGCCCCCTTTGTGTCACAGGTGAGGATCACCGGGGGCGCGACTACGTGCGCCCGGCGAGCTCTTCATCCGGCTCGCTTCGCTGTTCCCAACGCTCCTCGGCGTCGTCGCCCCAGTCCTCGATCCTGTCTTGCACGTCGTCCCAGGCGTCCCTCGACTTGTCCTTGGCCTCGCCCCACGTCTGCTGAACCTCGCCTTCGGTCTCCTCGGTCTTGCCTTTCACGCGGTCGCTGTTCATGCGTGACTCCTTCCTTAGTCGAGTCGTTCCGGCACGGGAAAGTGCCCGTCCGAAGCCCGTTCCAAACCGCCAGAGGCGGTGGGTGGAGGAGCGGCATGACCGCCCGCCGCCCCTCCGCCACATGCCCTTAGACGCCGTTTGCGAGCCGCACCTGGACGAGCCGGTATCCGGCGATGCCGCCGAGCGGCGGATCGCCTGCCCGGAATGCCTTCAGGAAGAACTGCACGTTGAAGCCGTTCCGCGGCTCCGGGAACAACCGGTTCGGGACGAGCGTGAGCGTCGTCCAGCCGTCGGCCTGCGTGACCTGCGTCTGCCCCTGCACGACACGAGGTGTCGCGCGCATGAAGACGCGGGCCCCACTCACGGCTCGGCCGCCGCGTGCGGTCACTTGCACGCGCGCCGTGATCGGTGCAGTGCTGCTCGTCACAGGGTTCGGCATGAACCGAACCTGTGAGACGACGAGACGGTCACCGGCGGCCTGGAGAGCACCGGCATCGATGGTGCCCGTGCTAGGGATCGGGCTTCCGATCACAGCGGTCGCGTTCGAGATGGCGGACGTCGAGCCACGGTCGTTGCGAGCAACCACGCGCACCCGGATCGTCCGGCCCGCATCGGCGTCCCGAACCTCGTAGTCGGTGTCGGTGGCGCCCTGTATCTCGCTGCAGTTGTCACCCTGCGGGCTACAGCGCAGCCAGCCGAACGAGTAGGTGATCGGTTGGTCGCCGACCCACTCGCCGCGGTTGGCGAGCAACCGGCTCCCCACGGTCCCCGTGCCCGTGATCGACGGCTCCTTCGTGTTGGTCGGCCTCCCCGTGATCACGAGATTCGTCGGGTTCGAGGTGGCATGCGCCGACCCGTCGAGGTTCGTCGCGACGACCTGTGAGCGGATCCTGAACCCGGCATCCGAGGGCCGCAGCACGTACGTGTCGTTCGCGGCGTTGGAGATCCGGCGGCAGTTCGAGGCATCCGGCGCCCCGGGGCCGTCGCAGCGGAACCAGCGAAACGCGTACTGGATCGGCTCGGTGCCCGTCCAGCTACCTCGCGTGGTCCTCAGGATCTGACCGACTTTCGTTGTGCCTGTGATGCTCGGTTCGCCGGCGTTCGTCGGAGCTGCATTCGGTGCTGCCGAGGTCGTCTCGGCTGCCCAGAGGGCGAAGAAGGCACCGACGGCCGCAACGACCGCTGCGGCGCCGACGATCGCGATGTAGGCGCGATACAGCCGCGCCGGTGATCTGTGCGTCATGTCGACTCCTTTCGTTCGTGATGCTGGAGTCGGGTACCCGGCGCCGGTTGTTTTCAGCAGGCGATTTGCAGTCCCCTTACCGAAGGCTTACGCCAACGTTGCATGTTTCAGCGCGGTCGCGATCGGGAACTGGCTCTCTCAGGCAAAAGGAGGAGCCACATGGAGACCTGGGAGTGGATCGTGATCGGCGCGATAGTCGCCCTCGTGCTGGTGCTCGCGCTCGTGCTGGCGCGGGTCCGGCGACGCCGCTGGCGTCTCAAGGAGCGGTTCGGGCCCGAGTATCAGCGTGCAGTCTCCGACGCAGGTACCGGCACCGCCGAAAGACGTCTGAGGGAGATCGAGAGCGAGCGGGACGGCCTGGACGTCCGCCCGCTCCCGCCGGCTGCGCGTGAGCGTTACCTGGACGAGTGGCGACAGGCGGAGACGCGGTTCGTCAGCGATCCGCGAGATGCAGCGCATACCGCGGATCGCCTTGTGTTGCGCGCTCTTCACGAACGGGGCTACCCCGACGACGAGCAACGCGACAGGCTCGTCGCGCTCGTCTCGGTCGACCACCCGGCTGTCGCGGATCGGTATCGCCACGCTCACGCCATGCTCGACACCGTCGACGGCGGCGAGGCCACGGAAAATCTCCGCAAGGCGATGCTCGACCTCAGGACGGTTCTCGAAGACGTCCTGCAGGAGTCGCGTCCAGCCGCATAGCACTGACAGGGTGCGTAGCCCCAGCTGCGCACCCGCAGTCTCCGGCACCAGTCCTGTGAATTATGCGACCGGTGCGTAGCTTCAGCTGCCCACCCTGCCTGTCCGGACGGCAAGAGACAGAGCGCCATTGGCGCGGCAGCGTCAGCCGGTCGACGCGAGAATCGTCTGGGCTTCGATCGTCGTTCGCGCCGGCACGAACCGCAGCAACAGCTCATCGCTGAACTCCATCGCCCAGATCACCGGGTCGTCCCGGATGACACGTTCCTCGTCGATCCAGCGGATACGGCCCTCGACCACGACCCGCTCGTCGTCGATCGGTGTGTAGACCTCCGCGACGGCCTCGAAAAGGCTGCTCGCGACGGTCTCGTCGATGAATCGGGCGACCTCGGCGCGTCCCTGGAGGACGACGCCGGCTCGGACTTTGGAAACCAGCTCGACGTCCTCATGGACGAGCTCCGAGAGCTCACCGAATGCACCTCGGTGAACCGTGGCGAACCAGCGGCGTGCGAGCCGTTCGCTGTTGGCGAGCTCGGGGACAGTGGGATCGGCGATGGTGGACTGAGAGTACGCGCCCCGAGTCGTCGCCGCGCCGCACCCGGTGTCTCCCGGAGGTCGGAGCGGATGCAAGGAGCCGACCTCCGGGCAGTGGTTCAGTACCCGTCCTCGCCGTGCCCAAACCTGCGGTCGTGGTCGCATACGTGCTCGCCTAGAGCCTCCAGGTTCGAGCTCACCGTCCCGCGGGTAAGGAAGCACGATGGCAACCGCACTTCTCTTCGATCGCGACGCAGTCGAGGAGGTCGACGACTGGGAAGAGCGGCTTCCGCGACTTGGTCGGTCCTCGGTGCTCTGGATCGATCTCGAGGGCCCCGATGACAGCCAGGTCGAGAGCCTGGCCCGGCTCCTCGATCTCGACGAGCAGAGTGTGCGCTCTCTGAACGCGCCAGGTGACGGCACCCCGGGGCTCGACGGCTCCGATCGCTACGTCCACGTACGTGTCTACGCGCCGTCCGAGGAAGGCGGGTTGAGCCGCGTCGTATGCCTCGTCTCGGAAAGGTGGGTCGTCACCGTGCACGACTCGCCGCTCGAAGTGCTCGAGACGTACAGGCAGCGCGCGTCCGGCTCGGGAGACACGGGGAAGCTGGACGGCCTCGAGTTCCTCGCGAACCTCCTCGAATGGGTGCTGCAGCGCTACTTCGAAGCGTTCGAGGAGATCGATCTCGTGCTCGACGACATCGACACGTCGTCGATGACGGGCGCGGTCGAGGGCCGGGACGATGCTCTGGCGAGACTCGTGGACGTGCGGCGCGAGATCGGGGGGCTCAGGCGCGCCCTCACATCCCATCGCGAGACCATCCTCGCCCTTACGCACCCGGAGCTGGACGCAATAGCGAGCTCGAAATCTGCTGAGCGATTCGCACGACTTCGCGACCGACTGGAGGAGGCCGTACAGGCAGCGCGCGACAGCCGCGAGTCGGTCGTCGGGTCGTTCGACGTCCTCATCGCGAGTACGAGCGGGCGGACGAACGACATCATGAAAGTGCTCACCCTGGCATCGGTCCTGATTCTCCCCGGCACGCTCCTGGCCGGTGTGATGGGCATGAACTTCCAGCTCGGCGTTTTCGACGACTCGCTCTACTTCTGGGCGGTGATCGTCGCGATGATCGCGATCGCGTTCGCCACGCTCGTCGTCGCCCGCATGAGGGACTGGATCTGAGCGTCGGCGATCATGTAACGCAGTGACCTCGTCAGACGAGCCGCGTGCGCGCCCGGGCTCAGCTCCCTCGGCGTCGAAGTCAGGATCCGCTCGCTACCTGTTCGCTGTCGTGGCGGCGATTGTAGGGCTGCTTGTCACGGTTGCGATCTTCGAGTCGGATGTGAGCCCCGAGCCGATCTACGCCCCACTGATCGCAGCGGTCGCGCTCACGGCCTGGTACGGCGGTTACGGGCCGTCCGCTCTTGCGATCGCGCTCTGCTGGATCGCGGCGCTGGGCCTGCTCGTCGAGCCGCGCGGCCGAGTCACGCTCGGTGATACCGACGACATGGTGCGCTGGTGGCTCAACCTCATGGTGGCCATCGTCGTGGCCGGTGTCGGCGAGCTCCTGCGAGTCCGCGAGACGAAGAGTGTCGTGGAGGCTCGGACAGCTCGCGCCGCCGCCGGCGAGATCGAGGCGGTCCAGGAGCTCACTGCCGCCCTCTCCGGGGCGCTGTCGTCCGCTGACGTCTCACGCGCCGTCTCCTCGCACGCTCCGGCGATCCTTTCAGCGAGCGGCGTGGCCCTCGGGATGGTCGAAGGGGACGAGTTGGTGATCACCAACCCCGTGGGGCTTGCGGCTCAGGTCCGGGTTCACGGCAACCGTCTGGGGTTGCAGCAGTCGACCCTGCTCACACAGGCCGTGCGTGAGGGCGACATCGTCGTCGCGTCCGATCGGGTCTCGCTCGACGTCGCCCACGGCCGGAGCTCCGAGCTCCTACCGAGGGAGGTCCAGGGTGCCATCGCGGTGCCGCTCAGGGCGGAGGGCGAGGTCGTCGGTTCGATCGGCTTCCTCTTCCACCGGCCCGACGGGGTCACCGACGAGACGCAGGCGCTGGCGAGGATCGTCGCGGCTCTTGCCGGGCAGGCGCTCGAACGTGCCCGCCTCTACGACGTCGAGCGCGAGTTCCGCCGCGCTCTCGAGCGCATCTTGCAGGTGGCACCCCGTTTCCTGGCGGGTGAGACGGAGGACGCGATCGGGGTCATCTGCCGCGAGGCGCGAACGACGTTCGGAGCGGACGTCAGCGTGCTCTGGCGGGTTCGCGCAGGCATGCTCGAGCTCCTCGCGATGGATCCGCCGCGGCCCGACATCGCCGGCGGCCGCCTGCCCCTGGACGACTTTCCTCGGCTCCGGGAGGCGATCCAGGGTCTGGGGTCGTCGTTCGTCTCGGATGCTCTCGAGACCACGCACGGCGAGGGGCTCGACTTCGTTCGGCAGGTGGGGATCCGGTCGTCGCTGCGAACGCCGATCGTGATCTCCGGAGTCAGTGAGCTCGTGCTCTCGATCTCGTGGGACGCCGTCGTGTCGGAGCCCGATGCCACGACGCTCGCCGTCGTTCGTCGATTCGCGGACCAGGCGGGGCTCGCGCTGGAGCAGCTCGAGCGGCGCCGTGCCGAGGCCAAAGCCGCTGCCCGTGCCGACGCGACCCACAGGCTGCAGGAGGTCACGGCGGCTCTCTCGCAGGCTGCGACCACACTCGACGTGAGCAACGTGTGTCTCGCGCACGCGCTGGCTTCGATCGGCGCGGAGGCTGGGTTCGTCGTCCTGAACGGGCCCGAGGGAACGGCCACGGTCGAGCTCGTTGCCAGCTCGGGGTACGACGACGACGAGCTCGAGGCATGGCGTGCGCTCGGTCTCGACGCAGATGTTCCGTTCGCACGCGCAATGAAGTCCGGCGAGCCCGTTTGGGCACTGACGAGCGGCGAGATGTCTGCGTTCACCGGTGCGAGCGAGGCGCGCTCCACGGGATGGGTCGCCGTGCCGCTGCGGACGTCCGCAGGTGCCCGGGGAGCGCTCCATCTCTCGCTGCGCACCTCGAAGACGATCACCGATGAGCAGCGGGAGTGGGTTCAGGCGATGGTCGCGCAGTGTGGCCAAGCGCTCGAGCGAAGCGGCCTGTACGAGAGGGAGCAGCGGTCGCGTCGCCGCGCGGAGCGGCTTCAGGGCATGACGGGCCTGCTCTCGAACGCTCTCACGCCGACGGACGTTGCGAACGTCATCGTGGACGAGGTCGGAGCGGCCGTCGACGCGACGACCGTCGGGCTGGCGGAGGTTCGCGAACGAGACGTCACCGGAGTGCTCGCGCCGCACGCGAATGGCGACGGAGCGATCACTGCGGTGTTCGATGGGGCTCTCGACACCGACACACCCGCCGGACGCGCCATCCGCGAGCGAAGGTCGCTTCTGCTCGAATCCGCGGACGCCATCAGACGCGAGTTTCCGAAGCTGGGTCGGAGGCTCGAAAGCGTCGGCTGTGAGACCTTGCTCATCGTTCCGCTCATCGCTGCTCGCCGTGTCAACGGCCTTCTGCTCGCCGTGTGGGACGCACCGCATCAGCTGGCAGCGGACGATCGGGCCATCGTCGAAGCGCTTGCGGGCCAGGCGGCACAGGCGCTCGACCGCGCCAACCTCTTCGAGTCCGAGCGGACGATCGCGGAGACACTTCAGCGAAGCGTTCTGCCGGTGTCGCTCCCCCGCGTCGAGGGTGTCCAACTCGCCGCTCGGTACTTGCCCGGGAGCGCGCAATTGAACGTCGGCGGCGACTGGTTCGATGCACTCCAGCTCCATGACGGGACGCTCGGCCTCGTCGTCGGCGACGTCGTCGGCAAGGGCGTACAGGCCGCGGCCAGCATGGCGCAGCTCCGAAACGCGATCCGCGCCTTCTCGGTCGAGCGTCTCAAGCCGTCCTCTGCGCTCGCGCGACTCAACAGGCTGGCCGACGACGTGCTCGACACCTCGTTCGCGACGGTTCTGTATCTCGTGCTCGATACCGAAAAGGGCGTCTGCAAGCTGTCGTCCGCCGGGCACCCGCCGCCGGTGGTCGCATATCCCGACGGGCGTGTCCTCCTTATCGAGGAAGCGCGGGGGCTGCCGCTCGGAACGGGAATCGACGCGAAGTACCGGCAGGAGACGATCGACCTCCCGGCCGGGAGCGTCATCGTCCTCTACACCGACGGCCTGGTCGAGCGTCGAGGCCGGTCCATCGACGACGGGCTCACCGACCTCAAGGTCGCGGTGGCGGAAGCGTCCAAGGACCCCGATCGTCTGCTCGAGCACATCCTGGATCGGCTGGTCGGAAGCGGCGAGCGCGAAGACGACATCGCCGTCCTCGCTGCACGCGTGTTCCCTGTCGCACCCCGCGCCCTCGAGTTGCGCGTCTCGTCACATACCCGATCGATGGACATGGTGCGAGACGCAATGCGGACGTGGCTCGAAGGCGTGCCCTTCGATGCCGCGACCTCGGAGGACGTCGTGCTCGCGACCTGGGAGGCCTGTGCGAACGCAATCGAGCATGCGCGCAACCCGACAGACGAGGTAGTGACGGTCTGGGCCGAGCTGGACGACTCGGCCGTGCGCGTCGTCGTGACGGACACGGGAAGCTGGTCGACGCCGTCCACACGAGAGGATCGAGGGCTCGGGCTACGGCTCATTGCCTCACTCGTGTCGTCGGTCGACGTCACCCAGGGCGACGGTGGCACGACGATCACCATGGAGAGGGCGATCGCCACCGAGCCCCCTATGGCCGGCTAGAACAGCCAGACCAGCAACAGGATGATCACGACCAACGTGAGTACTCCACCACCGATGTACACATTCGCCTCCTCTCCTCGTTCGACGTGACGGGATACCCACGGACATCGGGTGCCGAAACCTCCGGACGTCGAACCACCGCGTCCGACCGATCGAAGCTGACGAAAGGTTTCGAGCAGCGCAGTGACGGGTACGACGCAGTACGTGATCGAGGTTTGCCACGAGACGGAGGGGCGGACGTCGGCTACCGTCGTGATCGAGATGAAGCATGCCTCTACGCACGATCTCGCGCGGCTTCTGGGTACTGCGGTCGGCACCGGCAACGTGTGCGTCGTCGTCGACCTCGGGGAACGAAAGGACGCGACGTCGGAGCTCCTGACGGTGCTTCACCGGACAGCGCGTCACTTGCGTCGGCTCGGCGGCAGGCTCGCGGTCGTCACCGCGCAACCGGAGCTCCGCAGACTCTTCGACGTCACGCTTCTGAGCCAGGCATTCGGGGTATTCCCCACGCAGGCGGATGTAACGCAGGAATGGGGATAGGGGCGGGAACGGCAGCCACGGCTTACCCTCACACCGTCTGACGCACGCAGACGATGAGCCTCGTTATGGAAACCGACGTCGACGCCCTCCTCGTAGCCTTCCACCGCGACGGCGACCGCGACGCGCGCGACCGAGCGCTCGTGGAGCTCATTCCGCTGGTACGAGCGCTGGCGAGCCGCTACGCGGGGCGGGGTGAGCCTCTCGAGGACCTGGTGCAGGTCGGGTCGATCGGGCTCATCAAGGCGGTCGATCGCTTCGACGTCGATCGGGGCGTCGAGTTCGCCAGCTATGCCGTACCGACGATCGTCGGGGAGATCCGGCGTCACTTTCGCGACAAGGCGTGGGCGATGCACGTACCGCGTCGTCTCAAGGAGCTCAGCCTTCGGCTTTCTCGTGAGCTCGACCGTCTCACGTCCGAGCTCGGTCGCTCTCCGACGATCGCGGAGCTCGCAGAGGCCGCCGGCGTCGAGGAGGAGGAAGTGATCGACGCCCTGGACTCGATGAACGCTTACTCGACGCGCTCACTGCACGCACCGCTCGACGAAGGCTCGAACGGGACGCTCTCCGAGAAGCTCGGAGCAGACGATCTGGGGTATGGGGAGGTAGAGGACGGAGCGCTGGTCGCGGCAGGGCTTGACGCGCTCGACGAACGTGAACGTCGGATCGTCGAGCTGCGATTCTTCCACGAGATGACGCAGTCGCAGATAGCGGCGGAGGTCGGTATCTCGCAGATGCACGTCTCTCGCCTGCTCCGGAGGTCACTCGCACTCATGCGTGGGCGGATCGAGGAAGCCGCAGGTGGCTGAGGTCGTCGTGCGTCTGTTGATTCCCGCGAAGCCTGACTACCTGCTGCTGCCGCGGCTTGCGCTGTCCGGCCTCGACCGCGAGCTGCACGTCGGCGACGAGCTCCTGGCCGACCTCAAGCTCGCCGTCACCGAGGCGTGTGGCAACGCGGTCAGGCATGCGTATCCCGACAGCGGCGGCGAGGTGTCGATCTCGTTCGTCGTTGCGGACGACGTCCTCGAGATGATCGTGGAGGATCAAGGCACCGGGCTCGACCGTGAGAGCCTCTTGGACGGCGAGTCTCCGGCGCGGCCGCTGGAAGGCGGGATGGGCATGGCGATCATCAGGACGATCGCCGACGAGCTCGACGTTCGAGTGGGAGCCGATGGTCGCGGAACGGTCGTGCGCATGACCAAGCGTCTGGCACCCGTCGGCGCTTGACCTCGTCTCGGGGTCTGGCTGAAGCCAGACCCCGTCCCGATGCTCAGTTCAGGCCTGGGGTCTGGCTTTAGCCAGACCCCAAGAGGCCCTCCCCGGCGCGTGTGCGGTTCTCTCGCTCTTCAGCCAGACCGTCCCAGCTCTGCGAGAGCGGTCGATCTCGTCTCGGCGATCGGTAGGGCGCGATCGAGTGCGGTGATCTCGAAGATGCGCCGAGCCGATCCGCTCGGAAGGACGATCCGTACGGCACCGCCCGCCTCCGCCGTCTCACGCGCCATGCGGACGATCAGGCCGAGGACGGTCGAATCCATGAAGGCCACGCGATCGAAGTCGGCGACGACCCGCGGCTCGTTGCGAACCTGGTCGAACGCCTGTGCGAGGTCGGGCGCCGCGAATGCGTCGAGCTCGCCCGCCGCCTGCACGATCGCCGTAGCCTCGTCTCTCTCGATCACGACACGGTGCATGGGAGAGAGAGATAAGCACGCCGGTGTGAAAGAGAGGAGAGGGGGCTTGCCCGGGGCTGGCCAGCGGACCCCGAGCGCCCCCCAAGCCAGCGCCAAGCTAGACCTAGGCGAGTCGTCGCTCGCGAATGGTGCTCCAGAGAAACAGGATGAGCAACGAGCCGCCGACTGCCGCGATCCAGGTGCTCAGATCGAAGAACTCGTCGATCGGATCACCGAGCCCGAGGGCGGTAGCCAGGAATCCTCCGAGCAGCGCCCCGGCTACGCCGAGCACCGTCGTGAGGACGATGCCGACTCTTTCCCCACCCGGCATGATCGCCTTTGCGATCAGCCCGGCAAGGAGCCCCAGCACGATCCAGCCGATGATGCCCACGGTTCGCCTAGGGTCGGTCGCGGTTGACGATAGTGGTGTTCTGACCGCCGCTCGCCGCTGCATCGCGGTTCCCGAACCCGCCCCAGCTCGACCAGAAGACGAGCGATGCGAAGAGCCCGATGACCCCGACGACGAGGAGAATCACGCCGGCGACCTGCACGTCTATACCAGACACCTCGGCGCTGACTGCCCACGCGAGGATTGCACCGATTGCGATCAGGAAGATGCTCAAGCTGATACCCATGTGTCTCGCTCCTTTCGCCTTCTGCCGGAAGTAGGCCGGCAGCAGACTGGCCCCGCCGCACGAAGACGGGAAACCTCGGTCAGCGAGGAGACGGTGCGACGGCGGCCCTTGCGGCCTCTGCCGTCGGCGCGATCGTGGCGGCTCGACCAAGCTCGACGATCGCCAGTGTTGCGGCGATCGGAGACTCCGGGTCGACTACGAGGGCGAGCCCGTCCCGACCCCGATCGCGTGCGATCCGAAACAGGCAGTGGAGCGCCGCGCTGTCGATGAACACAACCCGATTCAGGTCGAGCACCAGCGGAGTCTCCAGGCCCGCGATCTCGTCCAGTCGCTGAGCGAGCTCGTTGACGTTGGTGAGATCGAGCTCACCGGTCAACCCGGCCACCGTGATGCCCGAGTCGTCCTCCTCGAGGTGCTCCAGCTCGTAGGACGCCATGCCGAGTGAGGATATTCCTCCGGCCGTTTGACGGTTCGCAGGGTCGGGAACACACGAGGGTGGTCGTGCCGTTTGCCCACCCCGTCGAGCGTGAGCTTGCTCGCCTGCTCGATCAGCTCGGCGTGGCCTGGGCGTACGAGCCGCACACCTTCGTGCTCGAGCGTGACGGCGACGGAAACGTCAGAGAAGCCTTCACGCCGGACTTCTTCCTGCCCGAGCTCGGCGTCTATCTCGAGTGCACCGTGATGCGGCAGGCTTTGACGACCCGTAAGCGTAGGAAGGCCAGGAAGGTACGCGAGAGAACGGGTGCGATCGTCGAGATCCTCTTGAAGCGGGATTTCGATCGTCTGGCGCGGCGTTGGGGTCTACCATCGCTGTCGGCTGCGGCTGACGGCCGCGATGTTTCGGACGGCGGCAATTCGGGTACCGAGAGTTCGTCGATGGACGAACGTCCTCTCATGAGTCACACCGAAACCGGATATCGCGTCGATGTGGACCAAGTGTCCAGCGCAGCCGCGATCGTCGCGGTGGTCGGCGACGCCGACCTCTATTCGGCCCCGGAGCTCCGTGATCGTCTCAACACGCTGATCGACGGCGGAGTTCGGCGCGTTCTTCTGGATCTGTCGCGGACGACGTTCCTCGACTCCATGGCGCTCGGAGTGCTGCTGAGCGTCAAGAAGCGGCTCGCGGCTCTGGGCGGCGAGCTCGAAGTCGTCGTCTCGAGCTCCGACATTCGTCGGATCTTCGAGATCACCATGCTCGACCGGGTCTTCGAGCTTCACGCCAGCCGGGCCGAAGCCATCCCGAGTACAGGCGACGCGCGCTAGAGCGCTGCGTCGACGGTCGGGTAGACATCCAGCAACGTGTCTACGCGGGTGATCTCTAGGACTCGCAAGATGCCCGGATCCGCCGAGACCAGCGCGACTCGGCGTCGGGCCGGCTCGCCGACTGCACGCATGAGCACGCGCACCCCGGCCGAGTCGAGGAACGTGCAGCTCGAGAGATCGACCACGATGCGCGGCGAAGCGCCCACGTCGGTGATGACTGCTTCGAGCCGTGGAGCAGTTGCCAGGTCGAGATCTCCGAGTACGCGCAGCACGGCGGCGCCGCCGGGCATTGTCTCGACCCGTACGTCAAAATCGTCCGTCGTGGCCACCTCCGTCGAGTCTAGAGGCTCGCCCGCGAGCCAGGCAGTGTGCGCCGGACGTGACGGCTCGTGACGGACAGGATCGTCCTGACGATTCCGGCGGATCCGCGGTTCCGTGGCGTCGCGACGCTCGTCGTCGGAGGAATCGGAAGTAGGTTCGACCTCCCGTACGAGCGCATGGACGACCTCCAGCTCGCCGTGCTCAGCGCGCTCGATGCGAGCGACGGCGGTGACGTCACCCTCGAGGTAGAAGCCGACGCGCAAGGGCTTCGGCTCGCGGTCGGCCCCGTTCGCGAAGGTAGCAGCGACGATGCCGGGCTCCGTGTCGTACTCGCTCGTCTCGTCGACGAGGTCGACAGCGAGACCCGCGACGGGGCCGAGTGGCTCACCCTGCGACTCTCTTCGAAGTAGTCGCCTGAACGACAAAGGCGAGCCGCTGAAGCGCCTCGCCAGACAGGGTGTTTGGTTGGTGTGCGTCGGTGTGGAGCTTCAGCTGCGCACCTGGCCGGTGCACGCCCTGACCCGAGGGAGAGGACTGCGGGCCGGAGGCGGGCCGGCCCGCAGGCGGTTCGCTACTCCGAGATCTTCTCGACGAGTCGTCCCGTCGACTCGGGGCGAGCGGTTCGTGCGACGTCGGCCTGGGCAAGGATGCCGACCAGCCGGCCGTCCATCACGACCGGAAGCCGTCGTACCTGCTCCGTGGCCATGCGCCGGAGGGCGTCGTCGAGGGGCTCGTCGGCCTCCGCTGTCACGGGTGTCTCCGAGCAGACATCGGAGACGGGAACCTTGGAGGGATCGAGGTCCTTCGCAACCACGTGGAGCACCACGTCGCGGTCCGTCACCATCCCGACGAGCTCATCGCCGTCTACGACCGGGAGCGAGCCGACGTCCTCCGACATCATCCGGCGTGCGGCCTCAACCACCATTGCGTCACTCGCGATCGACGTCGGACCAGACGTCATGACGTCCCTCACCGCGGTTTGTGTCATCACAGCCTCCTTGATCGGGGTTCGAACAGTCGGCTTTCCCCGGGGGCAGCGCGTCCAAACGTCCAAGAGACGGCCGTTTGGGGATTCGGCCCCACGGGCACTCCGCACGTATGGCACCCGACGAAGCTCGCCCCTCGCGAGAGGCGCGGCGGAACCCTCTCACCCTCGTCTTCGTGAGCGGCCGCCGCAGCGGTCCTTCGAGACGGATGGAGAGTCTCGTCGCGTGGGTGAAGGTGACGCAGAAGAAACGGCTCCGCGTCCTCGATCTCGACGCCGATCGAAGCCCCGTTCTCGCCCAGCGCCTCGGAGTGCGAGTGATTCCGACG
>JAIBJO010000133.1 GCA_020029615.1 Actinomycetota bacterium | reverse complement strand
CGAGCTCGTTCGGATACACGTGCTCCTCCATGAACGCCCGATAGCGCGCTCGCAGCTCGTGCATCTCGTCGGTCGGTCGGAGGTCGGTGATGGTCATGGCGTTAGCATCGCAGGCGTGCGCCTCGGCTTCTACATGGGGTATGCCCCACCAGGAACGAGCCCCCTCGAGCCGATCGCGCTGGCTCAGGAGGCGGAGCGACTCGGCTATGACTCGGCGTGGGCGGCAGAGGCCTGGGGAACGGACTGCGTGACCGTCCTCTCCTGGCTCGGTGCGACGACGGAGAGGATCAAGCTCGGCTCGGCGATCATGCAGATCCCGGGTCGGACTCCGGCGAACACCGCGATGACGGCGGCGACGCTCGACCTGCTCTCGGGCGGTCGCTTCCTCCTCGGTCTCGGGACGTCAGGTCCGCAAGTGGTCGAGGGGTGGCACGGCGAACCGTGGGGGAAGCCCTTGACGAAGACGCGCGAGTACGTCGAGATCGTGCGCGCGGCGCTGCGACGCGAGCTCGTCGAGCA
Source organism: Actinomycetota bacterium (assembly GCA_020029615.1). Taxonomy (GTDB): domain Bacteria; phylum Actinomycetota; class Thermoleophilia; order Gaiellales; family Gaiellaceae; genus GMQP-bins7. Next base: position 4,952 of record JAIBJO010000133.1, on the reverse strand, counting down.
CCACGGCGAGCACTACGACATCCCCGTCACCGACGGCACGGGGCTCGGGAAGCCACTGAAGCTGATGGCGCGGCCGCTCCGCGCCGACATCCCCATCTACCTCGCCGTGATGGGCCCGCGGGCCGTGGCCCAGGCGTTCGAGATCGCGGACGGCTGGCTCCCGATCTTCTGGTCTCCGGAAAAGGCGCGCGACGCCTTCGGCGACGTGATCGCGAGCGGGCGGGAGGGCTTCGACATCGCCGCAACCGCCCCGGTGATCCTCATCGACGACGTCGAGTCGGGCCGCGAGTTCCTGAAGCCGTACTACGCCCTCTACATCGGGGGCATGGGCGCGAGGGGGAAGAACTTCTACAACGACCTCGCCTGCCGGTACGGCTACGAGGACGCTGCGCACGAGATCCAGGATCTCTACCTGGACGGAAACAGGCGCGACGCAGCCGCAGCGGTGCCGGACGCGTTCATCGACGACGTGGCGCTCGTCGGGCCGAAGGAGCGTCTTGCGGAGCGCCTCGAGGCATGGCGCGAGTCGGGCGCGACCTCACTTCTCGTGTCGACGCAGCAACCCGAGGCGCTGCGCGCCTTGGCCGAGCTGGCACTGTAGGAGCGAGGCTCGCCTCCCCGATCGACCGCCGCGAGGGGGCAGGGCGAGGCAAGCCTCGCCCCTACAAGCCGACGGTTACGGCCGCCGCGTCGGCGAGGTCCGGCACGCCTTGCTCGAAACGGGCGGCGCGCTCGTCCTCCACACCGAGCTCGCCGCGCAGATACCGCCCGTAGATCGCCTCGCAGAAGACCGCGGCCTTCCACAGAGCGAGTCCCTCGAACCAGCCGAGCGGCTCGACGGCACGACCGCTGCCCGAGACGTAGCGCTCGACGAGATCGGTGCGGGACGGAAATCCGGCCAGCGCGGTGACGGGAGAGGTGCCGAGCGGGTTGGGCGGGCCGCCCGGCTCGCTGTACGTCGCGAGCAGGTAGCCGACGTCGGCGCGCGGGTCGCCGATCGCGCCCATCTCCCAGTCGAGGACGGCGAGGACCCGCGTCGGGTCGTCGCGCCCGACCATCGTGTTGCCGAGACGGAAGTCGCCGTGGACGACCGTCTCGGGCAGCGCCGGAGGGACATTGTCCGCGAGCCAGGAGCCGACCTCCTCGACCCGTGGGATCTCGCGCGTCTTGTTGATCTCCCACAGCTGCGCGAACCGGCGCATCTGGCGCTCGTTGTAGCTCCCGGGCCGCGCGAACGCCGCCAGGCCGGGCGAGGACACATCCGCGTCGTGGATCTCGACGAGCGTATCCACGAGGTCGTCTCCGAGGCGGCGGCGCGCTGCCTCGTCGTCAAGACCAGGCGGCAGCTCGTCGGTCGGGACACACGCGTCGACATAGTCCATGACGTAGAACGGGACGCCGAGCAGGCCCTCGTCGTCGCAGACCGCGACGATCGTCGGCAGCCGGTCGAAGCCGGCCTCGCGGAGCGCGAGCTGGAGCTGAGCCTCGCGCACGACGTCGTGCGCGGACGGCGGCAGCGGCGGTCGCGGTGGGCGACGGAGGACGAAGCTGCCCTCGTCGCGTTCGATCAGGAACGTGAAGTTCGACCCACCCCCCTCACCGATCCGCTGCGCGTGCACCTCACCTGAGCCGAGGTCGTGCTCGTCGAGGAACACGCGCAAACGGTCGAGGACGAGAAGCGGCGGCATGGGCAGGCCTACGGCAGCAGCCGCGGTTTCGACGATGTCGCCCGACGGCATCGCTCGTGACATCGATGCGATCCTATGCCCCTCATGCGCCGCCGCCTGTATCTCATGCGCCACGCGGAGGTGTCGTACTTCTCCGACAACGGAGCGCCCGTCGACCCGCACGGGGTTCCGCTCAACGACGAGGGCATCGCGCAGGCGCGAGTGGTGGCCGAGGCATTGCGAGAGATCGAGCTCGACCGCGTCATCACGAGCGGCCTCCCGCGCACGCTCGAGACCGCCGCCATCGTCGCCCCCCGCGCCGCCGCGGAGTCGTGGCCGGAGCTTCGCGAGATCCAGGGCGGACGACTCTCGGAGATCCCGACGGACGCGCTTCAGCACGAGTTCGTCCACGCATTCCGGGGAGTGATCCCGAACGAGACGAGGTTCCTCCGCGGCGAGTCGATCGGCGAGCTCTTCGACCGTGTCCTCCCCGCGCTCGAGCGACTGGTCGCGGACGACGGCTGGCACACGGCGCTCGCGGTCCTGCACGGGGGCGTGAACCGCGCGATCCTGTCCCACGCGCTCACGGACGAGCGCATGTTCCTCGGCCACTTCGAGCAGGCGCCCGCGTGCGTGAACGTGCTCGACCTCGGCGAAGAAGGCGAGTGGATCGTGCGCGCGGTGAACGTCGCCCCGTACGACCTCCTCCACCTCTCGCACCGCTCGACCACGATGGAGCGCTACTGGGAGGAGTACCGGTTGCACACGGACAGCGAGTAGGGGCCGGGCCGGACGAGCCGGCCCCTACGTGTCCAGCCTCTGAGTTCGCGACTAGGGCCGGCCGGGGCGCCCCTCCACGAGCGGGCCGAAGAGCGACCAGATGCCGTTATTGAAGCGCTGGAGTCGCAGCTGACTGAGGACGAAGTGGTCCGACTTGCTCGTCTTCATCACGACGCCTGGAAGCGCGAAGCGATTCGTCGAGTTCAGGTTCAAGATCGCGTTCATCAGACCGGCACGGGTCGGGTTCTTCCCGGCCTTGTACATCGCCTGGACGAACGCGTCCGCGAGAGCGAAGCCGTAGATGTAGAGCTGGTTCGACGCGTTCGCCGACGGCGCGTACTTCCCCATGATCCGCCGGTACTCCTGAACTGCGGCGTCGCCGCTCGAGGCTGGGTTCGACGGGTCCTTCAGGTAGTTCATCGAGATGGATCCGTTCACGTAATCAACTCCGGCTCGTTGCACGGCCACGTTCAGGAATGCCGCGGTCGCACCGACCGAGTTGACGTAGATCTGATCCGGGTTGAACCCGAGCCCCTTGCCGAAGGCGTACGCCTGGATCGTTTGACCAGGAAGGGCGAGGATCACAAACACGTCCGCACCCGAGGCCCTGATCTTCACCATCTGGGACTGAATGGACGGAGCCGTAAACTCGTAACCCTCCTGGGCGACCACGTTGGCGTCCGCGTACGTCTTGCCGAGCGCGGAGCGGAGCCCGTACAGGTAGTCCTTTCCGTAGTCGTCGTTCTGGTAGAGGATCGCGATCTTCTTCCCAGCGTGGTTCGCCTTGATGTGGAGACCGTACAGCCGGCCCTCCGCGATGTAGTCGGGCTGGAAGCCGATCGTCCACGGGAACTCCTTGTACTGCGTTCCCCAGTACGACGCACCGGTGGCCACGAGCACCTGCGGCACCTTGCGCTCGTTGAGATACGGGCGTGCTGCGAGGACCGGCTCGGTCCCGAGCTGGCCGACGGTCGCGAAGACCTTGTCCTGCTCGACGAGCCGGCGTGTCAGCTGAGCCGTGTTCGCCGGGTTGTAGCCGTCGTCGTAGATCTTGTACACGACCTGGCGGCCCATGATGCCCCGCTTTCCATCAGGTCCGCGGCGTGCGTTGACCCACGTGAAGTAGGTCTTGAGACCGAGCACGATCGGGGCGTACGGCGCAGAGGGCCCCGTGAGCGGGAGCGTCCCGCCGATCGTGATTGTCTTGGCTGTGATCCCCGGTGTCTGGCCGGGCCCGCCGATGGCCCCTGGCACTGTGAGCGCGAGCGCGGCAACCAGGACGACCGCAGACGCAATGAACTTTCGCACCGACTCCTCCTTGTAAGCCCTCTCCGACCTGCCTGTCAGCCGCGAGGGTAGCGTCGCCGCGCCCTCGCTGCCAGGGACTCCCGCGAGCCCCGTTCATTGGACGGCGCGGGAGACGTTCGGTTAGCCGAGGCCGACGTCGGTAGCGAGCGCCTCGGCCTCGTCGAGCTCTGCTGCGAGTGCGTCTATCCCGCTCTCCCAGATGGTCGGATCGGTCAGGTCGAGCCCGACCATCCGTGCGAGCTCCTCCGGTGGCTTCGACCCTCCGGCTCGGAGAACGTCGAGGTACGGCTCCACCATCGCGTCGCCCTCCAGCTCGTACTTCCGGAAGATCGACAGCGCGAAGAGGAAGCCGTACGCGTACGCGTAGACGTACCCGGGTGAGCCCATGAAGTGCGACACGTAGCTCCACCAGCTGCCGTACCCGTCGACGTCGACCGAGTCCAAGAACAACTGCCGCTGCGTCCCGAGCCAGAGCTCCTCGAGCTTGTCGATCGAGAGCTCGCCCTCCTCGCGACGCGTCGTGTGGACCGCTTCCTCGAAGCGGTTCATGGCGATCTGCCGGAAGACCGTGGCGATCGAGTCCTCGATGCGCCCGGCGAGCAGGTTGAGCCGGCGAGTCGGATCCTCCTCGATTGCGAGCAGTCGCTTGAAGGTGAGCGCCTCTCCGAAGACCGACGCCGTCTCGGCCGTGGTCAGCGGTGTCGCGGCGTTGAAGAGACCGAGCGGCTGGGCGAGGTACCCGTGGAGCCCGTGCCCGAGCTCGTGCGCCAGCGTCAGGATCGACCGTCGCTCGCCTGTGAAGTTCAGGAAGACGTACGGATGCACGCCAGGGACGTTCGTCGCGCAGAACGCCCCCGTGCGCTTGTTCTCGCGCACCGGAGCGTCGATCCAGTTCTCTCGGAAGAAGCGCTCGGCGATGTCTCCGACGTCGACCGAGAAGTCGCGATAGGCATCGAGCACCACCTGCCGGGATTCCTCCCAGGAGAACTTGGCCTGGTCGTCGCCGAGCGGCGCCATCCGGTCGTAGAAGGAAAGGCGGTCGACGCCGAGCAGACGAGCCTTCAGCCGGTAGTAGCGCTGGACGACGTCGTACCGGCTCACGGTCGCGTCGATGAGCGCCTGGACCGCCTCATCGGTCGTGTCGTTGCGAAGGTTGCGCGCGGAAAGCCAGGTCTCGTAGCCCCTGAGGCGATCGTC
>JAIBJO010000132.1 GCA_020029615.1 Actinomycetota bacterium | reverse complement strand
CGAGGATTCACGCCGCGATCCTGGCTCGACGCGACGTCGCCGACGACATCGCGTCACTCGAGCACCACGAGATCGTGCCCTTCGACCTCGTGTGCGTGAACCTCTATCCCTTCGCTCGGGTTGCGGAGGAGCCGGATGCCGCCGAATCGGACGTCGTCGAGCTGATCGACGTCGGCGGGCCGTCGATGCTCCGGGCGGCTGCCAAGAACCACGTGTACGTCACGGCTGTGTGCCGTGCCGAGGACTATGCGGGCGTCCTTGCCGAGCTGCGCGCCGACGGCGCGACGTCACTCGAGACACGCAGGCGCCTGGCCGCGACGGCGTTCGCGACGACCGCTGCGTACGAGGCCGCGATCTCCGCGTGGTTCGAGCGAGACGAGCGCTTTCCCGAGACGATCTCGCTCGCGTTCGATCGGGCGCTCGAGCTCGCCTACGGTGAGAACCCGCACCAGCCAGCGGCGTACTACGTCGAGCGCGGCCGTCGGACGCATCTCCTCTCCAACGTCGAGCAGCTGCGTGGTAAGCCGCTCTCGTTCAACAACCTGAACGACCTCTCTTCTGCTCGGCTCTTGGTGCGCGAGCTCGACGAGCCGGCCTGCGTCATCGTCAAGCACGCCAATCCGTGCGGTGTCGCGACCGCCGAGACGATCGAGGATGCGTACGCTCGAGCGCTGTCCGCGGACACGGTGTCGGCGTATGGCGGCGTCGTGGTGCTGAATCGCGCCGTCACAGCTGCGCTCGGGGAGGCGCTGGCCGAGCAGTTCGTCGAGCTGCTCTTCGCACCGGGCTACGACGAGCAGGCGGTGGAGGCACTCGCGAGAAGGACGTCGATGCGCGTCCTCAACGACACCGAGCGGCGTCGGCTGACCGAGCCCGAGCCGGACTACCGACGTGTCCTCGGTGGAATGCTCGTCCAGGATCGCGACTGGGAGATCGGTGGGCGAGACGGGATGGAGGTCGTCTGCGGTGCAGTCTCCGAGAATCAATGGGACGACGTGATCTTCGCCTGGCGCGTCGTCAAGCACGTGACGTCCAACGCCATCGTGCTCGTGCGCGGAACGCAGACGATCGGGATTGGTGCCGGCCAGATGAGCCGCGTGGATGCCGTGCGCATCGCCCTCGCGAAGGCGCGCGACCTCGGCCACGAGCTCGCCGGCGCCGTGCTCGCCTCCGACGCGTTCTTCCCGTTCGCAGACGGGCCGCAGCTGGCGCTCGATGTGGGAGTGACCGTGCTCGTCCAGCCGGGCGGGTCGAAGCGGGACGCGGAGGTGATCCAAGCCGTGTCGGCCGCGGGCGCGGCGATGGTCCTCACACACCGCCGCCACTTCAGACATTGACGCGGGGGCCAAGCCTTCTCCTGGGGGTCTGGCTGAAGCCAGACCCCCAGAATCCACGGCAACCGCACAGACCCCCAGGATCCACGGCAACCGCACAGGCCGGGGTCTGGCTTCAGCCAGACCCCGAGAACCCCGTCGCATGGCCGGATTGGGACATGCCCCGGGGTCTGACCCCCGACGGCGTGAACGTGAGACGATCACCGCGTGGACGCGTTCGATCTCGATGTCCGGCGGCACGTCTACCGCTCGGTCGCCGAGAACGGTCGGCCCCCGACGACCGGAGAGACCGCGGCCGGGCTCGGCGTCGGTGCGACCGAGATCGCCGACGCCTATCAGCGGCTGCACGACGCACACGCGCTCGTCCTCTTCCCGGACACGACCGACGTCTGGATGGCGAATCCGTTCTGCTTCGCACCGACGCCGCACACGGTCACGGCTGGAGGTCGTGTCTGGACCGGGACCTGCGCCTGGGACGCGCTCGGGATCCCGGCGGCGCTTCATATCGACGCCTCGATTGCCTCGGCTTGCGCGTGCTGCGGCGAGCCGGTTGCGCTCGAGGTGCGCGACGGCGAGCTCGTCGAGGGCGGGGAGCTTCTCGTTCATATCCTCGTCCCGGCACGCAGGTGGTGGGACGACATCGGCTTCACCTGAAGCACGATGGTCTACCTCCGGTCGGAGGAGCACCTACGGCGATGGCTCGACGACAACGACCACCGGGAGCCCGGTGCCACTCTCACGACACCGAAGATGAACGAGCTCTCCCTTCGGTGGTGGGGGACACGGCTCGATCCGGCCTGGCGCCCGCGTCCGCCCGACGAGTCGCAGGCGATCCTCGACGGTCTCGATCTCACCGGCGAGTTCTGGTCCTTGTCGTAGGGGCGACCTGGGGTCTGGCTTCAGCCAGACCCCTGCCGTCAGGTGGTCCCGTGTCAGCGGTGGGTGCCTGGCTGAAGCCAGGCACCAAGGCACCAGAGAAGTAGTCTTCGGCCGCACATGGCCCGCCGCGGGTATCCAACGATTCTCGAGCTCGTCGGGCACACGCCGATCGTGCGGCTGGACCGCCTCGGCCGCGATGTCCCCGGCGAGCTGCTCGCGAAGCTCGAATACCTGAACCCGGGCGGGTCGGTGAAGGACCGGATAGGTCTCGCGATGATCGAGGCGGCGGAGAAGGACGGCCGCCTCAGGCCCGGCGGCACCATCGTCGAGCCGACCTCGGGCAACACCGGCGTGGGCCTCGCTATGGCCGCTGCGCTTCGGGGCTATCGGTGCATCTTCGTCATGCCCGACAAGATGAGCCAGGAGAAGATCTCGATGTTGCGCGCGTACGGCGCTGAGGTCGTGATCACCCCGACCGCCGTCGATCCACACTCGCCGGAGAGCTACTACGCCGTCTCGGATCGCCTCGCCGAGGAGATCCCGGGCGGGTTCAAGCCCGATCAGTACTCGAATCCCCAGAATCCGGAGGCCCACTATGCAACGACCGCGCCCGAGCTCTGGGAGCAGACGGACGGCGGCGACGTCGACGCGATCGTGATATCGGTGGGGACGGGCGGCACGATCACCGGAGTAGGCCGGTACTTCAAGGAGCACGAGTCGCGGGCACGGATCGTCGCGGTCGACCCCGAGGGCTCCGTCTTCACCGCCGATGCCGAGCACCCCGAGGGCCCGTACCTCGTCGAGGGAATCGGCAAGGAGTGCTGGCCGGACACGCTCGATCCCGAGATCGTGGACGAGTGGGTGCGCGTCTCCGACCGCGACTCGTTCCTCATGGCGCGGCGGCTCGCGCGAGAGGAGGGGCTCCTCGTCGGCGGGTCGACGGGATCGACCGCTTGGGCGGGGATCGAGGTTGCCAAGAGGCTCGGTCCCGAGGCGCGTGTCCTGATGATGTTCCCGGACAGCGGGCGCTCGTACCTGTCGAAGTTCTACGACGACAACTGGATGATCCAGTACGGCTTCCTCGAGCGGACGACCCCTCCCCCCGCGGTCGAGGAGGTGCTCCGCTTCCGGCGCGTCGGGCACGAGGTTCCGGACTTCGTCACGATCGGGTCGCACGAGAAGGTCGGCGCCGCCATCGACGTGATGCAGCAGTACGGCATCTCACAGCTCCCCGTGGTACGCGGCGAGCCTCTCGACTCGCTTGCCGACATCGTCGGCTCCTTGCAGGAGCGCGAGCTGCTCGAGCGAGTGTTCCGCAACCCCGATGCCTTGAACGAGGACGTCGCCGTCGCCATGCAGCCGCCGCTGCGTGCCGTCGACGCGGACGCCTCCGTGAACGAGGTCTACGAAGGGCTGTCGGGCGGGAGCGGCGCGGTCGTCGTGGCGAGTGAGGGGCGTCCGACCGGCATCCTCACGCGGTCTGACCTTCTGGAGTTCCTCTCGGCACGACGCTCGCACGTCGAGTCTTCCTAGGGAACTCGGCGCGTATCGCGACATAGACCGCGGCAACCACGACGAGCGCGCCCGCGAGCGACCACGGGCTCGGGCGCTCGCCCAGGAACAGCATCCCGAGCGAGATCGCGACCAACGGGTTCACGTACTGGTGCGTGACCACGAGCGAGATCGGCGCCACCCGCAGGAGCCACGCATACGCGGAGAACCCGACGAGCGAGCCCATCACGACGAGGTAGGTCCACGCGAGCACCGAGTCGAGCGCGAACGCGTCGGAGCCGAGCTCGCCGTACTCTCCGAATGCGAGCGCGCCGAGCATCAGGAACGAGCCTCCGAGCGCCATCTCCCAGGCGGTCGCGACGAACGGGTTGCGCGGCAATGGAAGGCGCTTCGACAGGAACGAGCCGGTCGACCAAGCGATCGTCGAGGAGATCATCACGGCCAGCCCGAGCGCGGTCGAGCCGTTGCCGAGGCCCGGCACGACGACGAGCCCGAGCCCTGCGAGGCCCGCGAGAGTGCTGAGGCGCGTTGCGCGCGCGGGACTCTCGGCGGCGAGCAGGCGCAGGACGATGATCTGCAGCGGAACCGTGCCGGCGATCATCGCTGCCACGCTCGAGTCGATCCTGGTCTCGGCGATGTGCACGACGCCGACCCCGAGCCCGAGGAGCAGACCGCCGGCGATCGCGCTGGCGCCGAGCTCTGCCCGCGTGATGCGGAGCGAGGTGCCGCGCCACGCGAGGATCCCCGTCAGGAGCAGCGCGGCGGTGAGGAAGCGGGAGCCGGCGGCCAGCAGCGGCGGCATCGTCTCGACGACGATCTTGATCCCGAAATACGTGGAGCCCCACACCACGTAGACGACGAGGAGTGCAGCCCAGATGTGTTTGACGGGCGCGGTCATGAAAGAGGAAACGTGCGGGGGGCCATGCATGTGAGAACGCCGAGCACTGCGCGCTCACTCCGCAATCACCATGGCGATTGCTGCTCGAGTCGAGCGGCAGCGCTAATGGCGCGTGGCGGATCCGGCGGACTGAGTCGGCTAGTCCCAGCGACGGGAGAGCCGGAATGCCGCGTTGATGAGGCCCACGTGGCTGTACGTCTGCGGGAAGTTGCCGGCCTGCTCGAGCGTGTCCGGGAGGATGTCCTCGGAGTAGAGCCCGAGCCCGTTGTGGAGCCCGAGCATCCGCTCGAAGAGGTCTCGCGCCTCGTCCGTCCGCCCGATGAGCGCCAGCGCCTCGACGAGCCAGAACGTGCAGACCGTGAACGCCGCACGCGTGACTCCGAAGTCGTCGGGGGCGGTGTAGCGGCGCAACAAGCCGCCGTCCACGGACAATCCACTGCCGATTGCCTCCACGTGTGAGGTCGCGCGCGGATCGTCGGGCTGCAGGTACCCGAGGTGAACGGCCAGGAGAAGCGCCGCGTCGAGCTGAGGCTCGCCCGCGACCTGTGTGAGCGCGCCGATCTCCTCGTTCCAGCAGCGGGTCTCGAGAAGCTCCGCTGCGCGCAGCTCGACGCGACGGGCATGCGCTGCAAGATCGGCGGCCGCGAGCGCCTCCGCGACCTCGACTGCCCTCCGCGCGCCTGCCCAGTGCATGAGCACGGAGAAGCTGTGCAGCCTCGTCTTGCCGCGGAACTCCCATAAACCGGCGTCGGGCTCGTCGAGCCGTGCGTCCATCTGGTCGACGAGCCCTTGCACCATGTCTGCGGCCGTGTGGGGCGGGATCTCGCCGGAGAAGCGCGTGTCGAGGAAGAGGCGGCTGAC
>JAIBJO010000044.1 GCA_020029615.1 Actinomycetota bacterium | reverse complement strand
CCGGGGGGTTTGGTGAAAGTGAGCATTGCTGCGGGAGCTCGCGCCACCATCGATACGACTGCCGACGGCCGCTTCACGGTGACCGGCGTGAGCGGCGGCACGGTGACGGTGACCGTGGACGGGATCACGACACAGATCGCGGCAGGCGGCAGCCTGAGCGGGTGGAGCTGGGACTTCACCGGCTTCCTGAAACCCCTCGACAACCCGCTCAACACCGTCAAGGCAGGCAGCACGGTGCAGCTCAAGTGGATGTTGACGAACGGGTCGGGAACGCCGGTCTCGACGCTCTCCCGTGCGGTGTTGCGGACGCGCGCGGTCGCCTGCAGCACGCTGGCGACGACTGGACAGGTCGTGAAGCAGACAACGTCGTTCGCGTATCTGGGCAAGGGCCTTTACCGGCTGAACTGGGCGACCCGCAAGACCGACGTCAACACGTGCGCGAAGCTGATGCTCGACATCGGCGACGGCGTCACACACGACACTTACGTCAAGTTCGCGAAATGAGCGTCTGGCGCTGCGTCAACGTTTGGCGTAACCATCAGACGGCATCCCGAACCACCGGCCCGGACATCTCCTCGCGCCAATGCCGAGGTCGACCTCGAGCCGCGTCAGGTCCCTGAACCTCCGAGCGCCAGCAGGCGCTCGGCAACGCCCGCCCAGCTCCAGCGCTCGACGGCGGTGCGCCGGGCGGCGTCCGAGATGGCCGCACGCTCGGCCGGTGGAAGGGAGAGAAGCGTCTCGAGCTTGGAGCGGAGCTCGGCGACGTCACCCGTCGCGAACGACGCGAGGTGCCGGAGCTCGAGGGGGTACGCCGCCTCGAGCCCGTCGGCGATCTCTGCCAGGCCGGAGTGCCGGGCGACGAGCGGCGGGCACCCGGTGGCGGCGGCCTCGGCGGCGACCATGCCGAATGCCTCCGGGAAGATCGAGGGCACGACACAGGCGTCCGCGAGTGCGAGCAGGTGAACGAGGTGCCGATGTTCGAGCGGACCGGTGAACAGCGAGCGCGCGGGGTTTGCTGTCCGTTGCAGCTCATCGCGGTAGTCGCCGAATCCGACGACCACCACGCGCGCGTCGATTCCCCCGAGCGCCTCGAGCAGCACATGGACTCCCTTGTTGAAGAGGAGCTTCCCGAAGTAGACGACGGTCGGCTGCTCGCCTGCGAGGAACCGCGAGAGCCGTTCTGCGTTCCCCTCGTCCGGGACGCGCTCGTTCGCATTCCCGGGATTCGCCGGATCGAGCCGAGCTTCTGCGATCAGCGCGCGCAACGCCTCGTCTCGTGGCTGCGGCCGCCACTCGTCGACGTCGACTCCCGGCGGAACCTCGTGCACGCGGCCGACGTGACCACACACGTCCTCGAGCACGTCGCGGATGTGAGCGGAGCCGACGAACACGGCCGTCGCGCCGTCGAGGACCTCTCTCCCCCAGCGCTCGAGCTCCGGGCGCCCGCGCATCGAGTATTCGAGCTCGGACCCGTGCGCCTTGACCGCGTAGCGAGCCCCGCTCGCAACTCCGACCGCGCCGCCGAGGAGCACGTGGTTGCAGAACACGAGGTCGGCGGGAAGATGCTCTCGAAGGGCGGCCGCGTTCGCGTCGACCCAGGTAGCCAACTCTGCCTGCGTGCAGTCCTGTAGGAGCCTGACGTCGTAGCCCTCGTAGCGATCGAGCACGAAGACCGGCAGCAGGCCGCGCACGTTTGGGCGGACGACCCGCGCGCCCCCGAGGTCGTAGAGCTCCGGATGCTGCTCCTGGCTGAAGACGACCACGTCATGACCGGTGTTCGACCACTCCCGCGCAAGCTGGCGCGTGTACACGTTCGAGCCCGTCCCGCCCAGGAGGTACCCGTGCCAGAGCAGGATCCGCATTCGCGAATCCTGCTCTAGAGAGTCACGTCAGGTGGAAGTACAGGGCGTACAGCAGGTCGACGGCCGGGTTGGAGGTGTGCACGCTGACGTCCGAAGGGACGTCGAGCAGTGCCTCCGAGTAGTTGAAGATGATCTTCACACCGGCACCGATGAGCGCGTCGGCCGCGTCCTGGGCCGTCTCGGCCGGCACGGCGATGACCCCGACGATGATGTTCCGCTCACGACACACCTGCGCCACGTCGTCGACGGAGCTGACGGTCAGGTTTCCCACGCGCTGCCCGATCTTCTCCGGATCGACTTCGAGGATCGCCGCGACCGTGATCCCGTGCTCGGCGAAGATGGGCGAGCTGGCGATGGCGCTTCCGAGGCGCCCCGCGCCGGCGAGGGCGATGTTGTGCTGTCCCTGCGTCCGAAGGATCTGACGAATCTCGTCCAGGAGCGCGTCGGTCCGGTACCCGACCCCGCGCTTGCCGAACCTGCCGAACGCCGAGAGATCTCGCCGGATCTGTGTCGCGTTGATGTTCGTGTACTCGGAGATCTCCTGTGAGGAGATCCGCTCCTTGCCCATCTTCCTCGCCTGGCTGAGGACCTGGAGGTACCTGCTCAGACGGGCTGCGACACCAACGGTCAAGCGTTCGGGCACGGTCCCCCCTTGTGGCTGGCTTGTGACAAAACGTCACGATTCTGCCTGTGGTCGCTCCGCGGCTGCGGCCGGAACCGTCAGGTCGTCGGAGCGAGCCGTCGTCGAAGCGCGTCGGCGTCCACGAAATACGTGAACGCACGCTCCCCGTCGACCTCGACCACGGGCAGGTGCTCTCGGTACCGCGCCTCGAGCGTCGGATCGCCGTCGATGTCGACGAGCTTCAGGTCGAACGCGAGCTCCTCCTGGACTCCGCGGACGACCTCGAGCGCCCGCCCGCAGAGTGCGCAACCCTCGGCCGTGTAGACGACCACGCGTCTCGTCATCGGCTAACCAGTTTCGCGCGCAGTGCGAAAGTGGCTATGGGTACAAGCCCCTCGTCGTCGTCGCTTCGGCGACCCGCTGCACAGCGAGCCCGTACGAGGCCATCCGCAGGCTCGTCTCGCGACTCTCGCGCGTCCGGCGTTCGCGAGCACGTCCGGGAGGACGAGCGCGCCGCGGTCCTCGAGGATCGCGTCCGCGGCCGGCGTGACGGGCCCGTTCGCTCCTTCGCAGATGACGGTTGCCTTCACCCGGTCCGCGTTCTCCTCTGTCACCACCTGCTCGAGCGCGCAGGGCGCGAAGATGTCGCATGGGAGCTCGACGAGCTCCTCGTTGGTGACCGCTTCGGAATCAGTGAGCCCGGCGAGCGTTCCGTGCTCCTGCTTGTGCGCGAGCGCGGCCGGCACGTCCAGGCCGTTGGCGTTGTAGACGCCCCCGAGTGAGTCCGAGACCGCCACGATCTTGGCGTCTTCGAGGTCGAGCAGTCGAGCAAGGTTCGCGCCGACGTTGCCGAACCCCTGGATCGCCACCGTGTAGTCGTCCAGGCGACGGTTGTGCTTCTGGGCCAGCGCCTGGATGCAGTAGAGAGAGCCACGAGCGGTCGCCTCGATACGACCGAGCGAGCCTCCGACCGACAGAGGCTTGCCGGTGACGACACCGAGCACGGAGTGGCCCTTGTTCATCGAGTACGTGTCGAAGATCCACGCCATCACTCGTCCGTCCGTACCGACGTCGGGCGCCGGGATGTCCCGCTCGGGCCCGATGTCGTTGATGATCTCGCTCGTGTAACGCCTCGTGAGGCGTTCCAGCTCGGTCAGGGACAGCGACTTCGGATTGCAGATGACTCCGCCCTTGGCGCCACCGAATGGCAGTCCCATGAGCGCGCACTTCCACGTCATCCACATGGCGAGAGACTTGACCTCGTCGAGAGTGACGTCGGGGTGATAGCGGATGCCGCCCTTGGACGGGCCGCGCGCGATGTTGTGGGTCACGCGGAAGCCCTGGTAGACCCCGGTGGACCCGTCGTCCATGGAGACGGGGATCGAGACCTCGACGGCCTTCTTGCATCCCGAGAGAACGCGAATCAGGTTTGGGTCGAGCGCGAAGATCTCACCGACGCGGCGGAGCTGCGCCTTCGCGATCTCGAACGGGTTCTCGCGGAGATGGGACTCCGCCTCGGCTGTTGACATGGAGCGACCCCCTGGCTCGTCTAGACGGTCGCGAGTATAGGACGCGCGTCACCGGACGCGATACGGGATCGTCTCGGCCTGTCGACGAGTCCCGTCGCCTGGCCACGCGACGACTCGAATCATGTACGTCCCGGCTCGGAGCCGCTCGCCGTTGGCGCCGCGACCGGTCAATCCGAACGTGTACCGGCCCGGCAGCAGCTCCCTCCGCCGCGCCAGAACGCCGAGGAGCGAATCCCGGCGCCAAAGCTGAACCTCGAGGAGCTCGACGGCCCGGACCTGCGGGCCGGGTGTCACCGTCACCGCTCCGACAACGAGGCCGAGAACCGCTGGAGTCGCCTCCGACACACGCGCGGCGGTCGGCTCGAGCGTGACGCGGGAGACGAGGTCGACCGGCTCCGGCACTGCAACGGCCCACGGGACGTGCACCTCCGGAGAGTCGCCGGCGCGCAAGACGAGCTCTCCTGTCGCCACTCCGGCCTCGTCGGAGAGATCGAACGTCTCCGCCCGAACCACGATCTCCGCGCTCGCTCCCGGCCGCAGCCGCACGCGCTCGGGGTCGGTCGTGATCTCCACGCCCTTCGGCGCGATCGGCGCGGTGCCGATCGACACGGCGAGACGGCGAGTGGAGATGTTGCGGATGCGGAGGACTCGCTCGATCTCCGAGGAGCCGGTCGTCGCCGTTCCGAACGAGACGACGGCAGGATCCGCGAACACCTCGAGCTGCGCCGCTCGACGAAGGTCGACAAGGCCGGCGCCCGAGGCGGTCGGGTCGAGGTCGGACCTCTGGGCCGAGCCGACGAGGAGCCCGTGCAAGCCCACGGCGTCGACGCCGGGCCGGCCCTGAGCGAGGATCGCCGCGACCCCGGCCGTGACGGCCGCCGCCGCGCTCGTCCCGCTCACGGTCCCGAAGCGAACCTCTCCTTCGTCGCCGCGGCCGGGCTCCGACGTTGGGACGGACACGCCCGGCGCAACGAGATCGGGCTTGACGCCGCCGTCGAACGAGAGCCCTCGCGACGAGAACGCCGCAACCGACCCACCACCCTCGCGCTCCGCGATCTCGACGCCGCCGATGGCGACGGTGACGGGTACCCCGGCTGAGATCAGGGCGCGTATCTCGCGGACGAGCCCGTCGGCGAGGCCGACCACGGGCACACCGGCCGGAACGTCGAGGCTGAACGCGCCCGCCGGGAGTGGGCCGTCGACGAGGACCGCGAGAGCACCGGCCGCGGTCGTCTCCTCGACCCTGTCGTCCGAGAGGACGCCTCGCGGCAGGAGCACGGCGCGGCCCGCGACGCTGCTCACGCCGTCAGTGGAGAAGAGCCCCTGGATTCCCTTCGCCGCGGTCACACGGTTCACGAGGACGACGTCCCCGGTCACCGTCTCCGACGGCGCCCCGCCGAGAGGCACGGTGTCCTCGAACAGCACTCGGAGGCCGGCGCGAACGAGCACCCGCACGGTCGGCATCGCCAGCCGCCCGTCCGCCGCGCCGACGGTCACTGCCGCAGCCGCGCCACCCGGCCCTGCGATGTTGCCGTACCCCGGACCGGCGCGGCCGTCGTTGCCGGCAGGCACGATCGTCAACATGTCGAGCTCCGCCGCGCCACCGACGGCCCGCGCCAGCGGCCCGTCGGAGAACGATGCATACGGCTCGACGACTCCGATCAAGGCGACGCGCGCCGCATCGTGCGTATCGCCGTCGTCGTTCGGGTCGACAGCGGCCTCGAGACCCGCGAGGATCTGATCGGTCCGCGAGTACACCGTGTACCCACCTTCCGCGTTCGGCTGCCAGCCGGCGACGCGCACCGGGAGGATCGACGCGCCGGGCGCGATGCCGTGTAAGCCGTCCGGCCCATCCGAGCCCGTGACGATCCCGGCCAACTCGGTGCCATGGCGCTCGGGACGTCCGGGAATCGTGGGGTGCGGCTGTGCGACCCCACCGCTCCCGGGGTTGATGGTGTCGATCCCCGAGAGCACGCTTCGACGAAGGAACGGGTGCGACTGGTCGATTCCGGTGTCGAGAAGCGCCACCGTGACTCCGGTGCCGTCGAGACCGGGGATCTCGAGATCCGCGACGGACGAAGGCAGCACGCCCTCGGCCCCCGCGGCCTGAGCGGGATACGCGATCCGGACGGGGAACACGCCCTCGACTTCACGATCGCCCTCGAGGAGAGCGAGCGAGGTCGGATCCAGCCTCGCCGAGAACCCGTTGAGCACGCGGACGTACCGGTACTCGGGTGCAACTCGAGCCCCTCCCGCGGAGACGCGGGCGATGAACTGCTCCTGCTGTGCGACCGCGGCCGCGGTCCAGCTGCGCATCTCACGCTCCGATGCCTGTCCCCCCGCACCGCGCACACGTTCCGCGAGCGAAGGAGGCTCGAGAACGACGACGTACCGCTGGGCTGTCGAGACTGCGGCGCGAACGCCCAGCACTCCTTGCCACCCCGCTTCGTCGATCGCCGACGCAGTCGGCTCCTGCGCGCGTGCGCCGGTCCCGAGCACGAGCACGGCGGCGAGCGCCACGGAGAGCCAGACACCACGACTACGAGACGGACGCGTACGCATCGAGCCCAAGGTAGCGAGGGTACGGAAGCTCGTCGACATAGCGTGCCGCCGAGGCGATCATCGCAGCGTTGTCGGTGCACAGGTGGAGTGGAGCGAAGCGCACGCCCGGGAGTGCGGCGCGAAGCGCCGAGTTCGCGGCCACGCCGCCGACGACCGCGACGCGGTCGAGGCCGGTCACCGACACGGCTTCGTCGATCCGTTGCACCAGCGCTCGAACGATCGCGCGCTGATATGCAGCTGCGAGGTCCGCCTTCCTCAGCTCCACCTGGTCAGGACCGAGGTCGCGCACGGCATAGAGCAGCGCGGTCTTGAGGCCGGAGAACGAGAAGTCGAGACCCGAAACCCGCGCGACCGGGAACGTGAACGCTCCGGGGTCTCCGTCGCGCGCCAATCTGTCGAGCTCGGCGCCGCCCGGATATCCGAGCCCGAGCAGGCGGGCGCCCTTGTCGAAAGCCTCGCCGGCGGCGTCGTCGAGCGTCGTCCCCAGGCGCTCCGACGCGCCCCGCTCACGGACAGCCAGCAGCAGCGTGTGGCCACCGCTCGCGAGCAGGCAGAGGAAGGGCGGCACGAGAGGCTCCGGCTCGACATAGAGCGACGCGACGTGCCCCGACAGGTGATCGACGGGAACGAGCGGAAGCCGCCGCGCCCACGCGATCGCCTTGGCGGCCGACACGCCGACGAGCAATGCGCCGACGAGGCCCGGCCCCTGTGTAACGGCAACGCGCTCCACCCCGTCGAGCGTGACTCCCGCCGCGTCGAGCGCCTCCCTGACGACCGGCGAGACGAGGTCGAGATGCCGCCGGGATGCGACCTCCGGCACCACACCGCCGTAGCGGGCGTGGAGGTCTGCCTGCGAGGACACGACCGACGAGAGCACGTACCCGTCCGCGGTGACCACGGCAGCCGCCGTCTCGTCGCACGACGTCTCGATCCCGAGGATCACGCGCTTTCTCTTGGCGAAAGCGTTGGAAGAAAACTCCAGAGTTCAGCCATCCGTCGGGTCCGCTTTCCTACGCCGTTTCCGCGCCAGCGGAAACGGCCGGCTCTCGCCACATGATCAGCGCGTCCTCGTGGTTGTCGGTGTAGTAGCCGCGGCGGAGGCCGCGCGCTTCGAACCCGAGTCGCTCGTAGAGCCGGATCGCCTGCGTGTTCGACACGCGCACCTCGAGCGTGTACCCGCTTCGCGGATCTGACGCCGTCACCTCGAAGAGCCGCTCCAGGAGAGTCGTCGCGATTCCCCGCCGACGGTACTCGGCGGCGACGGCGACGTTCATCACGTGCCAGGCGTCGACATATCGCGATACGAACGCGTAGCCGACCAGCTCTCCCGCCTCGGCGTATGCCCCGAGCGCGAGCGAGCTCGGCTTGCGGAGCTCGGCGACGAACATCGACCGCGACCACGGCGTGGGGTACGAGGCCTGCTCGATCTCCTCGACCGTGTCCAGGTCACCGAGCTCGAGTCGGCGCAGCTCGACGTTCACGCGGGCATCGTCTTTGCATCGGGCGCACGGACGTAGATCGGCTGAATGACATCCGCAGGCCCGAACTCCACGGCGAGAGCCGCGTGGAGGCGCGCGTGTGGAACGTGCAGCTCGTCGCTCGCCTCCGGAACGCGAGCGCCCGCGCGCTCGAGCGTGGAGCGGTAGCGCACGGCTCCGCTGCCGATGCAGACGGTTCCCGGCTCGAGCTGCAGGTCGTCGGGCTCGACCACGCGCGGGCCTGCGACGAACACCTCGCGCCGGCGTGCGTCGATCACCGGGAACACGTCCGCGCGAGCAGCTGCGAGCGCATCCAGCGTCGAGACACCCGCCGCGGGGATGCCGAGAGCCAGGCCCAGGCCCCGCGCGATCGCCAGGCCGATCCGCGTGCTGGTGAAGCTCCCGGGTCCCGTCCCCACGACCAGGCCGTCGACCTGGGCCGGTTCGGCGCCGACCTCGCGCAGTAGCCCATCCAGGTCCTCGAGCACCGTGCGTGGCACGGACGTTCGCTCGCCGAGGACTTCGCCGTCCCGAAGGAGCGCGCTGGTCGCGACGTCGGTCGCGGTGTCGAATGCGAGCACGAGCATCACTCGACGCCTTCTAGCAGTGCAGACTCCGTGGAGACGAGCTCGATCAGGCGTCCGTCACCGCCGCGATGTCGGATCGAGACGGCGACGCGCTCCGGAGGAAGCGCGCCCCCGCCGGCTTCCGGCCACTCGACGAACACGATGGCGTTCTCGAAGTACGGCTCGAGGTCTCCCCAATCGGCGCCCTGTAGGCCGTCGTAGCGATACAGGTCCAGATGGGACACCTCGCTGCGACCCTCGTACCGATGCCCGATCGTGAACGTCGGGCTCGTCACCGTGGCTGTGATGCCGAGTGCTCGGCAGGCGCCGCGCACGAAGGTCGTCTTGCCGGAGCCCAGCTCGCCGGAGACGGTGACCACGTCGTCCGGCTCGAGCCGGACGGCGAGCCGTGCGGCGATCGCCTCGGTCTCCTCGGCCGAGGCACTGGCCAGCGAGAGGCGCACCTAGAACAGGCCGAGCTGTACGGACTCGGGCTCGGGCTCGAACACCGGAGCGGCGGCCTCGAGCGCTGCAGTCGTCTCGCCGCTTGCCCGCTCGAGGAGTGCAGGGATGCGTGCGAAGTCCTCCTCGAGCACCTTCAGCATCGACGGCGTGTAGAGAGCGGCGGCCGGGTGATAGAGCGGAAAGAGATGGACCGTCCGCGCGCCGAGCGTGACCTCCTGCTCCTGGCCGTGTACGCGGGTGATTCCGGCCGGCCGGCCGGAGAGAAGCTTGGTCGCGAAGTTGCCGAGCGTTGCCACGAGCTTCGGCTCGATCAGCTCGATCTGCCGGAAAAGATGCGGCTCGCAGGCCGCGATCTCCTCGGGCAGCGGATCACGGTTCCCGGGAGGCCTGCATTTCAGGACATTCACGACCATGACGTCCGCGCGCGTCAGCCCGATGCCGCCGAGGAGCTTGTCGAGCAGCTTGCCCGCCTGCCCGACGAACGGCACGCCCTGTTGGTCCTCGTGGAAGCCGGGGGCTTCGCCCACGAACATGAGGTCGGCATCCGGGCTTCCGGAACCGAAGACCACCTGCGTGCGCCCCTGAGAAAGCGCGCACTTGGTGCACGAGGCCGTCTGCTCCGCGTAGTCGCGGAGCGCCGCGGCGCGCTCGACGACGTCCATCGGAAGGGCAGTTTACGCGGCGGCCCGGATGCGTCAGAGCTCGGTTGACTGCCAACCCGCCGAGCGACGCGCGATGACCAGCAAGACCACTCCTGCAGCAATGAGAGCCCCGCCGACGACCATGCCCGTCACCTGCTTGTAGCCGATGCCTCCGCCCTCCCCGATGGCCAGCGGATCGGCGAGCGCGGACAGAGCGGCGAGAGCGACACCGAGCGCCACGAGAGCCCAGGCAAGGCGCTTGCGATCCATCGTTCCTCCCTTCGGAGCCGGATCGTACCGCGGTCTCTGGAATGGTTGCGGTCGCTCAGTGGCCGCAGCCGCAGGAGCCGCCACAGCAGCCGCCCCCGCCGCCTGCCGGGCCCGCAAAGCTCGGCTTCGACGTGGCGCCGACCACCGCGAAGCTCGAGAGCTGCTTCAGCACCTTCGCGGCGCCGCACTCCGGGCACGTGACCGCCTGGTCGCTCGAACGAACGAGCTCCTCGAAGTGCGACTCGCACTCCATGCACGCGTACTCGTAGATGGGCACGGCTCGAGTGTACTGTCGGGAGCCGTGGCGAGGTGGAGCCCTCCACTTCTGGAAGGTCGGATCGTTCGGCTCGAGCCGCTCGCCCCCCACCACGAGGAGGGCCTCTGGCACGCGTCTCGCGACCCGGCGACCTGGACCTGGCTCAACGTCGTCCAGCCGAGGACGCGCGGCGAGTGGAGCGCGTTCCTGGGACAGGCACTCTCGGCCGCCGACGCCGGGACGGAGATCCCGCTTGTGACACTGCGCCACGGTGAGATCGTCGGCTCGACGCGGTTTCTCGCTTTGCGGCTGGAGCACCGATCGGTCGAGATCGGCTGGACGTGGCTTCACCCCTCGGCCTGGGGGACGGGCGCCAACGTTGAGGCGAAGCTGCTCCAGATGCGTCATGCGTTCGAGGTCTGGGGCTGTCGCCGCGTGGAGTGGAAGACCGACGCCGAGAACGAGCGCTCGTGTAGAGCGCTCGAGGCCCTCGGCGCGACGTTCGAGGGCGTCCACAGAAAGCACATGCTCGTGCGTGACGGCGAGAACCGAGACAGTGCCTGGTACAGCGTCCTGGACGACGACTGGCCTTCCGTCAGCGCGCATCTCGAAGCACGACTTGCAGGGAAATAAGGCGCCGGAGCTACACTCCGAGGTGCCCGGTATCCCGACGGGAACTGGAGCAACGGAAAAGTGATCGAGAATGTTCAAATCGTGGGCGCGAGTGGGCGCGTCGGCTCGACAGTGAGCGCCCGGCTCGCGGAGCGAGGCATTGCGCTCGACTCGGCGACCCCGGAGCTCGTCCTGCTCTGCGTGCCCGACAGGACGATCGCGGAAGTGGCAGCGGAGGTCTCGCCGGGCCCCTGGGTCGCCCACGTCAGCGGGGCGACGCCCCTTTCGGCGCTCGATCCGCATGTCCGCAGGTTCGGAATGCACCCGCTGCAGTCGTTCTCGAAGGAGCACGGCTCGGAGCAGCTCGACGGCGCCTGGGCCGCGGTCACTGCCGAGAGCGACGACGCACGCGCAACCGGGCTCTGGCTCGCGAGAACGCTCGGTTTGCGCCCGTTCGAGCTGGACGACGCCAATCGCGCTGCGTACCACGCCGGAGCCGCGTTCGCCTCCAACTACCTCGTCACGCTCAGAGCTGCAGCGAGCTCGTTGCTCGAGGTCGCCGGAGCCCCTCCCGAAGCGCTCGATCCCCTCATCCGCGGCGTGATGGACGGCGGCTTCGACCTCACCGGCCCCATCGCGCGCGGGGACTGGGAGACCGTCGAGAGGCATCTCGCCGTCATCCGAGCCGACCGTCCCGAGCTCGAGGACCTGTATCTCGCCCTCGCCGCCGCAACGGCCCGCGTCGCAGGGCGCGAGCTGCCAAGTGACACAGTGTCACAAGGAGCCTGGAGTCGCTCGTGAAGGTCTGCCGGACGATTGCGGAGGTGCGGGAGCGGCTCGAGCACGTCCGCAAGGGGACGATCGGGCTCGTACCGACGATGGGGGCGCTCCACGGAGGACATCTGTCGCTCCTGGAGGCTGCACGAGCCGACAACGACACCGTCGTGATGAGCCTCTTCGTGAACCCCGCGCAGTTCGCGGAGAGCGCCGACCTCGCCGGCTACCCCCGCGAAGAGGAGCACGACCTCGAGCTCGCGCGGGACGCGGGCGTCGACGTCGTCTTCGCTCCTGCCGTCGAGGAGATGTACCCGCCGGGCTTCCAGACCTGGGTCGACGTGACGGAGCTCGGCTCGATCCTCGAGGGGCGCTTTCGCCCCGGCCACTTCCGCGGCGTCGCCACGGTCGTGCTCAAGCTGTTCGCGATCGTCCGTCCCGACAGAACGTACTTCGGCCAGAAGGACGCCCAGCAGGCCGAGGTGATTCGCAGGCTGATTCACGACCTCGCGCTCGACATCGAGCTCCGCGTCCTCCCCATCGTGCGCGATCCCGACGGGCTCGCGCTCAGCTCCCGAAACGCGCTCTTGTCACCGGAGGACCGCACCCGCGCCCTCGCACTCTCGAGGGCGCTCTCCACCGGCAGCGCGAACGCCGCGCGCTCGGCCCTTGCCGCTTCGAACGGGCTCGTCGTCGACTACGTCGAGGTCGCCGACTTCGACCCACCGGTCATCGCCGGCGCCGTCCGCGTGGGCTCGACCCGCCTCATCGACAACGTGCCGCTGAACGCCGGCTCAGACTCCCGATCCGACAAAGGAGACGACACATGAGCATCCGCCCGCAGGAGCCCGCGCCCGCAACGCCCGCACCGGGACGACTCCCGATCACGGAGCTGGCCGAGATGAAAGCGCGCCGGCAACCGATCGTGATGGTCACGGCCTACGACGCGCCGGGTGGCCGTCTGGCCGACCAGGCCGGCGTGGACCTGATTCTGGTCGGCGACTCGGCCGCGATGACCGTGCTCGGCCACGACTCGACGGTGCCGGCGACGATGGACGAGATGCTGATCCTCACCCGCGCCGTCACGCGCGGGTCCCGGCGGCCGCTCGTCATCGCGGACATGCCGTTCGGGACGTTCCAGGTCTCCGACGAGGACGCCGTGCGCAACGCGATCCGCTTCGTCAAAGAGGCCGGCGCGGACGCCGTGAAGCTCGAGGGGGCCGGGCCGATGCTCTCGCGCGTCCGGGCGATCGTCGGCGCCGGTATCGCGGTGATGGGGCACATCGGGCTCACGCCCCAGTCGGCCACCATGCTCGGCGGTTTCAAGGCACAGGGCAGATCGGCGGAGAAGGCCCTGGGGCTCCTCGCCGACGCGCATGCACTCGAGGCCGCAGGCTGCTTCTCGCTCGTCCTCGAAGCGGTGCCCGCCCCGGTGGCCGCGCGGGTCACGTCGGAGCTCGGCATCCCCACGATCGGGATCGGAGCGGGCGGTGAGTGCGACGGTCAGGTGCTCGTGTGGCACGACCTTCTGGGCCTCTACGAAGGTCGCGCGGCGCGCTTCGTCAAACGCTACGCAGAGATTGGCGACTCGATCCGTACCGCGCTCGAGGCGTACGCGGCGGACGTCCGCGAGCGCTCCTTCCCGGAGGAGCAGCACACGTACGCGATGCCGATCGACGAGCTGGCGCTCTTCGAGCAGGCCGCGTCAGATCAGCGCGAATACGCCGACGATCGCGGCTAGCAGCGCCACGCTGGTAGCTAGCGCGGCGACCGTGCGCAGCCAGGCCCACCCGTGGACGACCCGCACGCCGACGGCAAGGAGCACGAGAGCCCAGGCGACGAAGGCGAGCTGCAGCGCGAGAAGCGCGGTCTCGCCTGCCCCTTCGTCCGGCCCGCCGCCGCGGAAGGTATCTCCGCCGTACAGAGCGAGGCGCAGAGGCAGCAGTACAAGGAACGAGACCGCAAGCGGCACCAGCGCGAACCCGACGAGCTGACGCGCCCGGCGGAAGTCCCCGAGGCTCCCGAGCAGCCTCGCCCCGAAGAAGAGCCCGAAGCCTAAGAAGAAGTAGCCGACCGCCCCGTAGATGCCACCGGCGACGAACACCCAGATAGCGAGGAGCAACGCGTCGTAGTCGGGCTGGTCGAGCAGCCCGGCGGCCGTCGGGGTCGCGAGCACAGTGGCGGCACCGGCCATCCAGACGACCAGCAGAAGCGGCTCCGACCGTGCCGCGACGTCGTCGGGATCATCCTCACGGAGGGCGAAGAACACCGAGCGCGGGCTCAGAAGCACGGCGGGAACGCGCAGCCACCATGCTCGATCGGGCGAGAGATCGTCGCGGGTGTCGGCCACGTCCAGCGCCACGAGCCGGAGGGTAGCCGTAGCAATTGAGCGGCGCGCTTCGTGACAATAGAGTTCGTCCGTGGCCGACACGATTGCCTGCTCCTCCTGCGGGACTGCAAACGAGACGGGGCGAAAGTTCTGTGGCGAGTGCGGCACGGCGCTCGCGCTCGCGTGCCCGTCGTGCGGCGCCGCGAATGCGCCTGGAGTCAAGTTCTGCGGAGAGTGCGGGGCTGCGCTCGCTTCGCGACCGCAGCCTAGGGAAGACCTGGCGGCACAGCCGCCCGCGGCCGAGAGGCGGCTCGTCTCCGTCCTCTTCGCGGACCTCGTCGGGTTCACGACCGTGTCAGAGAACCGCGACGCCGAGGAGGTGCGAGAGCTCCTGTCGCGCTACTTCGAGACAGCGCGGACGATCATCGACCGCTACGGCGGAACCGTGGAAAAGTTCATCGGCGACGCGGTCATGGCCGTGTGGGGGACGCCGATCGCGCGCGAGGACGACGCCGAGCGAGCGGTCCGGGCGGCTCTCGATCTGACCGCTGCCGTCTCGTCGCTCGGCGACGAGGTGGGCGCACAGGGTCTCCGGGCACGGGCGGGAGTCCTCACGGGAGAGGCAGCCGTGACCATCGGTGCCGAGGGCCAGGGCATGGTGGCGGGCGACCTGGTCAACACGGCGTCGCGGATCCAGTCGGCGGCGGATCCCGGGCACGTGCTCGTCGGCGAGGCGACACGCCGGGCGACCGAGGCCTCGATCGCGTACGAGGAGGTCGGCTCGGCCGAGCTCAAGGGCAAGGCCGAGGCGGTGCAGCTGTGGCGTGCGCTTCGCGTTATCGCAGGCCGCCTCGGGGCAATGCGCTCGTCCGGGCTCGAGGCGCCGTTCGTCGGACGCGATCGCGAGCTTCGGCTCGTGAAGGAGCTCTTCCACGCGGCCGCGGAGGAGGACAAGGCGCAGCTCGTCACGATCACAGGGATCGCGGGTATCGGCAAGTCACGTCTCTCCTGGGAGTTCGAGAAGTACATCGACGGACTCCTCGAGGATCAGTTCTGGCACAGGGGTCGCTGCCTCTCCTACGGCGACGGCGTCGCCTACTGGGCTCTCGCCGAGATGGTCCGCATGCGGTGTGACATCGCGGAGGACGAAGATCCCGCCTCGGGACGGGCGAAGCTTCGTTCGACGCTCGCCGAGCACCTCCCGGACTCCGACGAGCGCGCCTGGGTCGAGCCTCGGCTCGCGCACCTGCTCGGGCTGGAGGAGGGCGCACCCGGCGACCAGGAGAACCTCTTCTCTGCCTGGAGGATTCTCTTCGAACGGCTCTCCGAGCGCGCGCCCACGATCCTCGTCTTCGAGGACATGCAGTGGGCCGATAGCGGGCTGCTCGACTTCCTCGAATACCTCCTCGAATGGTCGCGCTCACACCCGCTCTTCGTGCTCGTGCTCGCGCGCCCGGAGCTCACCGACAAGAGGCCAGCCTGGGGAGGCGGCAAGCGAAGCTTCGCGTCGATGTACCTCGAGCCCCTCTCGCCGCAGGCGATGGAGGAACTACTCAGCGGGCTCGTGCCGGGCCTCCCGGAAGACCTGCGCGCCGGCGTGCTCGCTCGCGCCGAGGGGGTGCCCCTCTACGCCGTCGAGACCGTTCGCATGCTCCTCGACCGCGGACTCTTGGTGCCAGAAGGCAACGCGTACCGACCGACCGGCCCGATCGGCGAGCTCGAGGTGCCGGAGACGCTGCACGCATTGATAGCCGCGCGCCTGGACGGGCTCTCCGCAGACGAACGCCGACTCGTGCAGGACGGCGCGGTGCTCGGCAAGACGTTCACGCGACTCGGACTGGCGGCGCTCACCGGCCTCATGGAGTCGGAGCTCGAACCGCACCTTGGCGCACTCGTACGCAAAGAGGTCCTCGCGATCCAGGCCGACCCGCGTTCACCCGAGCGCGGCCAGTACGCATTCCTGCAGGACCTCGTACGCCACGTCTCCTACGAGACCCTCTCGCGGCGGGAGCGGAAGGCGAAGCACCTCGCCGCGGCTCGGTTCCTCGAGTCGCTGCCAAGCGCCGACGAGGGTGAGATCGTCGAGGTGATCGCGACGCACTACATGGACGCCTGGAAAGCTGCACCGGACGACGAGGACGCCGACGAGATCCGCACCCGCGCTCGCGAGATGCTCGTTCGCGCCGGCGAGCGCGCCGCGTCCCTCGCGGCGAGCTCGGAGGCGCAGCACGCCTACGAACGCGCGATCGAGCTGACGGACGAGCCGCTCCCCAAGGCGGAGCTGCACGAACGCGCGGGGCTCACGGCCCACACCGGGGCCCGACCCGAGGAGGCGGCCGACCACTACGAGCGCGCGATCTCCCTTTTCGGCGAAGTAGGCGAAACGCACGCGAGCGCGCGACTCGAGGCCAGGCTCGCGGAGATCATGTGGGATCGGGGCCGCCTCGAGGACGGGCTCGAGCGCATGGATCGCGCCTACCATGCGCTCTCGGAAGAGGAGCCCGACGCGGATCTCGCCGCGCTCGCGGCGCAGCTCGGGCGGTTCCTGTTCTTCGGCGGCCGCCACGACCTCGCGCTGCAGCGCGTGGAGTCGGCACTCCAGCTCGCCGAGGACCTCGCGATTCCGGAGACCTTCTCACAGGCCCTGAACACGAAGGCCATCATCCTCTGCTCGCACGGCCGCATGCTCGAGGGCCTCGCGCTGCTGCGTTACGCGCTCGACGTCGCGCTCGAGCACGACAAGCCGTCCGCGGCGCTCCGTGCCTACTTCAATCTCGCCGACTCGCTCAGCCAGTCCGATCGTTACGAGGAGGCCGAGGCGTGCGTCCGGGAGGGGCTCGCGTTCGCTCGCCGTGTCGGCAACCGATACCAGGAGCTGCTCTTCCTCGGGCAGAGCTATGCGCTCTTCGCGCTCGGCAAGTGGGACGACGTGCTGGACTTCGCAGCCGAGCTCCCGGAGGACTGGCGAAACGCACGACAGGCGTTCCCCACGGTGGCGAGCATCTGCGTGACGGTGAACGCACACCGCGGGCGGCTCGGCGAAGCCGAGCGCTGGGTTACTCTCCTGGACGAGTTCTCGGACTCTCCGGACTCGCAGGAACGAGCCGGCTACGCCTGTGGTCGCGCCCGCCTCCTGCTCGCCCGCGGCGACGCGCGCGAGGCGCTTGCGTCGGCGCTGACGGCGCTCGACGCGAGCGACGAGATGGGCATGTTCCAGGAGTATGTGAAGGAAGCGCTCGTCACCGCGCTCGAGGCGTCGCTTGCCCTGGGCGACGCGGCTCGTGCCTCGGAGCTTCTCACATTCATCGACCAGCTTCCCTCCGGCAACCTTCCGCAATTCCTCCGCGCGCAGAGCCTCCGCTTCCGCGCGCGGCTCGCGGGGATCTCGGGCGACGAAGACGCCGACCGCCTCTTCAAGCAGGCGGCCGGGCTCTTCCACGAACTGGCGATGCCGTTCCACCTCGCGGTGACGCGGCTCGAGCACGCCGAATGGCTCACCGGGGAGAGGCGTAGCGAAGAGGCGACACCGCTGCTCGAGGAGGCGCGCTCGATCTTCGACGAACTCGGCGCCGCTCCCTGGCTCGAGCGGGCCGAATCCGTGGCCGCAGCCGCGCAGACGACGGCATGAGCTGCCCGAGCTGCGGAGCCGACGCGCGCGCCGGGCAGAAGTTCTGCGCCGAGTGCGGAACGGCGCTCGCCCAGGCGTGCCCGGCGTGTGGAGCGTCGTACGAAGCGGGACAGAAGTTCTGTGCGGAGTGCGGGGCTGCGCTTGCTACGCAACCGCAGCCTAGAAAGGCGCCCGAGACAGCTCCTCCAGCTGCCGAGCGCCGCTTGGTCTCTGTCCTCTTCGCCGACCTCGTCGGTTTCACGGCACTCTCCGAAAGCCGTGACGCCGAGGAGGTGCGCGAGCTCCTCTCGCGCTACTTCGAGACGTCTCGGCGCCTCATCGAGCTCTACGGGGGGACGGTCGAGAAGTTCATCGGCGACGCGGTCATGGCCGTGTGGGGCACGCCGACGGCGACCGAGGACGACGCGGAGCGCGCGGTGCGCGCGGCCCTCGACCTCGTTGCAGCTGTGTCCGCGCTGGGCGACGAGGTCGGAGCGCCCGAGCTCCGCGCACGTGCGGGCGTGCTCACGGGAGAGGCGGCAGTCACGATCGGCGCCGAAGGCCAGGGGATGGTCGCAGGCGATCTCGTCAACACCGCTTCCCGCATCCAGTCTGCCGCCGAGCCCGGGTCCGTCTACGTCGGCGAGTCCACGCGGCGCACGACCGAGCAGACGATCGTGTACGAGGAGGCGGGCTCGTTCGAGCTCAAGGGCAAGGAGAGCCTTACCCCGCTCTGGAAGGCGCAGCGGGTCGTCTCCGGCCTACGCGGCTCCCTCAAGTCGCAGGGGCTCGAGGCACCCTTCGTCGGACGCGACCGCGAGCTGCGACAGATCAAGGACCTCTTCCACGGCTGCGCGGACGAGCGCAAGGCGCACCTCGTGTCGGTGACCGGCATCGCCGGCATCGGCAAGTCGCGCCTGGGGTGGGAGTTCTACAAGTACTTCGACGGGATCGCCGAGACCGTGTACTGGCACCGCGGGCGCTGTCTGTCGTATGGCGAGGGCGTGACCTACTGGGCGCTCGCAGACATGGTGCGCATGCGCTGCCGCATCGCCGAGGACGAGGAGCCCGCGTCCGCGCGGAGCAAGCTGCACGCAACGCTCGAGGAGCACATCCTCGACCGCGAGGAACAGGGCTTTCTCGAGCCGCGTCTCGCGCATCTGCTCGGGCTCGCGGAACATCAGGCTCGCGACCAGCAGGACCTCTTCGCTGCCTGGCGACTCTTCTTCGAGCGCCTCTCCGCCAGCTACCCGACCGTCCTCGCCTTCGAGGACATGCAGTGGGCCGATGCGAGCCTGCTCGACTTCGTCGAGTACCTGCTCGACTGGTCCCGGAGCCACCCGATCTTCGTCGTCACGCTTGCGCGACCCGAGCTGCTGGAGCGCCGGCCGACCTGGGGTGCCGGGCAGCGGAGCTTCACCTCCCTCTACCTGGAGCCGCTCTCGCAGCAGGCGATGGTAGAGCTCCTGGCCGGGCTCGTGCCCGGACTTCCTGCCGAGGTCCGGGACCGCATCCTCGCGCGCGCCGAGGGCATTCCGCTCTACGCGGTCGAGACCGTGCGAATGCTCCTCGACCGCGGGCTCCTCGTGCAGGAAGGCTCCGTCTACCGGGTGACTGGTGAGATCGAGGCGCTCGAGGTTCCGGAGACGCTGCACGCATTGATCGCGGCGAGGCTCGACGGCCTGTCTGTGGACGAGCGACGGCTGCTTCAGGACGCGGCGGTACTCGGCAAGACCTTCACGGAGGAGGCGCTCGCCGCGCTCGCTCCCGCCGATGTCGATCTCGAGCCGCTGCTCACCGCCCTCGTTCGCAAGGAAGTGCTCGGCGTCCAGGCCGACCCTCGCTCCCCCGAGCACGGCCAGTACGGCTTCCTCCAGGACCTCGTGCGCCACGTCGCGTACGAGACGCTCTCCAAACGCGAGCGCCAGGCCCGCCACCTCGCCGCCGCCAAACATCTCGAGTCCGCGTTCCCGGAGGAGGACGATATCGCCGAGGTGATCGCCTCTCACTACGTCTCCGCGTACGAGGCGGCGCCGGAAGCCCAGGATGCCCCTGAGGTCAAGGGGAAGGCACGAACGACGCTCGTCCGTGCGGCCGATCGTGCCGACGCGCTCGGTGCGGCCACGGAAGCGCAGCGCTACCTCCAGCAGGCGGCCGACCTGGCCGACGACGCTCCAGAGCGGGCGGCGCTGCTCCTACGGGCCGGATGGCTCGCCGGCCTCTATGCGGGCGACATCGACGCCGCCGAGAGCCTGGCGGCCGAGGCGGTCTCGCTCTACGAGTCGGTCGGCGATACGCACGCCGCGGCCCGAGCATCCGGGCAGCTCGCCTGGGCCGAGTGGCGGCAGGGCCGCA
>JAIBJO010000043.1 GCA_020029615.1 Actinomycetota bacterium | reverse complement strand
CTGCCGGACAACTTCCTCAACCTTGCGGCGCGGAAGCCGCTCGGGATTCCGATGCTCGCTTGGATCGCGCTCATCGTTGCTGTAGCCGGTGCGGCCATGCTCCGCTGGGCGCCGTGGGGACGCGACTTCTACGCGATCGGATCGAACCCCGATGCCTCCCGCCTGGCCGGGATTCGTGTTGGCCGTCGCGTGGTCGCAGCGTTCGCGATTTGCGGCGCGCTCGCGGGGCTCGGAGGCTTCATGTTTGCGGCCCGCTTTGCGAGCGTCGACGCCGTCTCCGGTAGAGGCTTGGAACTCGACGTTGTGACCGCCGTCGTGATCGGCGGCGTGAATGTCTTCGGCGGATCGGGCACCGTCCTCGGCGCGGTCCTCGGCGCCCTGCTGGTTGCAACTATCCAGGATGGATTCACGCTCTTGAAGATCTCGGAATTCTGGAAGATCTTCTTCAACGGAGCCGCGATCGTCGCAGCCGTGACGATCGACGCTCTGCTCAAAGAGCGGCTGCAAGACATGCTGCGAAGGCGCCGCCGGGCCGAGGTCCTGGCGACCAAGGAGCAGGTGGCGGAGGCGTGAGTGTGGTGCGTCAGCTTGCCTGGAGAGTCTTCGCCCGGTGGGAGGCGCTCCTTGTCGTCCTGATCTTGATCGTCGGCTACTGGAGTACGACGAAGTCGCCGGTCTTTCTCACCCGGGTCAACTTGCTCGATCTCATGACGCCGTACATCTACATCGGGCTCCTCGCATTCGGGCTCACGTTCGTAGTAGTCGCCGGCGAGATCGACATCTCGATCTGCTCGACCATGGCCGTCTCGGCCGTAGTGTTTGCGGAGATCTGGCAGCAGGGGACGAACGTCTGGGTCGCGGCGCTGCTCGGGCTCGCCGTTGCCGCGATACTCGGACTCGTAAACGGCCTGCTCATCGGCGTGCTCGATCTGCCGTCCCTGGCCGTGACACTCGGTACGCTAGCCGCGTACCGAGGCCTCGCCTACGTCATCCTTGGAGGCGAGTCACGGTCGAACTTCCCGTCTGACTTCACCGACATCGGAGGTGGCTACCGCCTCCTGGGCGGCGACCTGCCCAACGCCCTCCTCGTGCTGCTCGGGTTTGCACTCGTCCTCGGTCTGCTTCTTCATGTCACACGATTCGGGCGTTATCTGTTCGCCATCGGCTCCAACCGGGAGGCCGCCGAGTTTTCCGGAATACCGGTGCGTCGTACGCGCGTCACGATCTTCGCGCTCTCCGGCTTGATGGCTGGGTTCGCCGGGATTGTGTACCTCGGGTACTTCGGCTCCGTGCAGGCCGATGCGGCCGCCGGTTCGGAGCTCATCGACGTCGTCACTGCGGTCGTTCTCGGCGGCGTCGACATCTTCGGCGGATCGGGCTCGATCCTGGGGGTGCTCCTCGCCCTAGTCCTCGTCACCGAGTTGCGAAACGGCATGCAGCTCGATGGAGTCAGCGGCGCCACGCAGGACCTTGTCATCGGCCTCCTTCTACTCGCCGCGATTCTCGTCGGGAACGGCGTGCGCGCTGCACGCGGCCGCCAGGCCCCGTGGAGGCCAATTCTCCTCTCGCGGAAGGGGGTGGTTCAGGTCAACGGAGTTCCAGCCGCAGCGAAGTCAGACAGCGACTAAGGAGGTTAGGACGAGATGCGAAGGAAATGGCTTGCAGTGCTCTTCGGAGTCGGAGCGGTGACAGTCGTCACGGCGGGCATCGCGGCGGGCGTAGGAAGCGCCGGCCAGAGCGCGACGGCGAAGGGCTACAAGATCTACCTGCTGCCCAAGAACCTGGGAAACCCCTACTTCAACGCCAGCAACAAGGGCGCCCAGAAAGCAGCCAAGGAGCTCGGTGACACCGTCACCTACAACGCTCCCACCGAGGCCTCGGCGACGAAGCAGGTGACGTTCATCGACACTGCGGTCCGCCAGGGCTACAACGCGATCATCATCTCGGGCAACGACCCGAATGCCGTCGCACCCGCCCTCAAGAGAGCGGCGGCGAAGGGTGTCAAGGTCATCTCCTACGACGCCGACGTTGCTTCCGACGCCCGGATCATCTACGTAAGCCTGCCGGACCTGAGGTCGGTCGGCTTTGCGCAGGTTGACTGGCTCGGCTCGCAGATCGGCTACAAGGGCGAGTTCGCGATCCTCTCGGCGGCTGCCACGGCGGCGAACCAGAACGCCTGGATCAAGTACATGAAGGTCGCTCTGAAACAGCCGAAATACAAGAACATGAAGCTCGTCAAGATCGTGTACGGGGACGACAACGACGCAAAGTCAGCCCAGCTCGCTCAAGGGCTGATGCAGGCGTATCCAAATCTGAAGGGCATCATCGCCCCGACGACGGTGGGCATTGCCGCCTCGGCGCGCGTGGTGCAGCAGGCGAACAAGTGCTCCGCGGTGAGAGTCACAGGGCTCGGGCTGCCGAGCCAGATGCGGAAGTACGTGAAATCCGATTGCGTGAAGAAGTTCGGGCTGTGGAACGTCGAGGACCTCGGCTACGTCGCGGTTCAGACCGCAGATGCCGTGCTCGCCGGGAAGCTGACCGGCAAGGCCGGTGAGTCGTTCACTGCCGGCAAAGCCGGCAAGCGGACGGTCGGCAAGAAGGGCGTCATGATCGGCGTCCCACCGTTCGCGTTCACGAAGGGCAACATCGACCAGTTCAAGTTCTAGGAGCCGGATAGGAGAGTGAAGGCTTCGGCCTTCACTCTCCCTACCGGGGGGAACGCATTGTAAGAGGAGAATCGAAAGATCAACGACGGGAAACGAAAGTGGTTCGTGCCGGACGCCTATCTGCCTGAGGGGTCGTCCGGCACTGCCGTGAGCCACGAAGCGTCGTGTCTGCTGAACACGTCAGACGAGGACGCTCATGTGCGCTTTACCTTCTACTTCGAGGATCGCGAGCCGGTCGGTCCGATCGACCTAACGCTCGGTGCGCGTCGGACGTGGCACGTCCGGCTCGACGATCCGAAACAGATCGGAGGCATCGAGTTGCCGCGAGGAGTTCCATATGCATACGCGGTCGAAAGCGATGTGCCGATCGTTGTTCAGCACTCGAGGCTCGACACCTCCGAGGGCTACACGCTCTTCACGACCATCGCCCACGGCGAGTAGCCGGCAAGGTCAGCGATTACGCGTCAGGTGCTGTTACGGGGACTCGAACACCTGGGGCTACGTGACGGCGCCCTGTCATGGCGAAGTGGTCTCGGTTGAGACCCGGTTTCGCCCGTTTGCTTTGCGGACCGGCGCGCACCTTTCGCCCAGCACGCGACGGTCGGCGTCGTTCCGAACGCCGAGGCGGGCGTCACCGGGCCGACGGCCTCGTGGAAGGACGAGGCCGACGAGCTGAAGTCGAACCTGCCCTCCGTCGTCGCCTTCGTGTTGCTTTTCGCGTTCGGCCTGATGCTGGTCGCTTTCCGCTCGTTGGTGATCGCGGTCAAGGCGATCCTGCTCAACCTGCTGTCGGTGGCCGCGGCCTACGGCGTGCTGGTGCTCGTCTTCCAGCACGGTGTCGGCAAGGACCTGTTCGACGTCAGCTCGGCGGACGGGATCGAGGCGGTGGTGCCGCTGCTCTTGTTCGTGATCCTGTTCGGCCTCTCGATGGACTACCACGTCTTCATCCTCAGCCGCATCCGGGAGACGTTCGACCGCGGCGCGAAGATGGACGAGGCGGTCTCGTACGGGATCAAGTCCACCGCCGGGGTCGTCACGAGCGCTGCGATCGTGATGGTCTGCGTCTTCGCGATCTTCGCGACGCTCTCGTGGCCCTTCTTCAAGCAGTTCGGCGTCGGGCTCGCGACTGCCGTCCTGATCGACGCGACGATCGTCCGCGCGGTGCTCCTGCCCGCGACGATGAAGCTGCTCGGAGACTGGAACTGGTACCTGCCCAGATGGCTCGAGTGGCTTCCTCGGCTCGAGCATTACGAGCCCGAGCCGACGTCCGAGTCCATGCAGGAGGTCAAGCCGGCGGAGTTTCCGGCAATCGTCCAATGACAGCAGTCACTTCAAACGTGCCGCGAGTGAAGAGCGGGTCGCCGGTTCGATTCCTGCCGGGCGCGCATGGAATCACAACGTCCATTTAGGTCTGCTCGTCGATAGGTAGGACCCGAAGCGTCTCGAAGCGGCCGTCATCGATGGTGAGCCGCGTTCCGCGCCTCAAGTCAATGTCTCCGTTCGCGTCGAAGCTCCAGCGGCCGAGGACGCCGTCGAAGTCGCGTGTCGCGAACGCGGCCTCGGTGATCGCGGCGCGGTCGGGGCGGCCGACGCGTTCGATCGCCTGCAAGATCACTCCGGTCGTGTCGTAGGCGGAGGCTGCGTAGCACTCGGGCTCGCGGCCGAAGCGCTCGAGGTAGCGCTCGTGGAACGCGCGACCCTTCCCTTCGAGCAGCGCCGGCGGCACACCTCCGAACGTAATCAGGGTGCCGTCGGCGTGCGCACCCGCGTCACGGATGAAGGCGTGCTCGTACAACGTGTCGGGACCCATCATCGTGACCGTTGGCGCCGCGGTGCGGATGTCGCGCCACAGCGGCCCCGCGCCGTTTTGGATGATGCCGCCGTAGAAGACGAGGTCGGCGCCACTGTTCGCAATCGTTTCAGCCAGCGCCTCGTACTCGGACTGCTTCGGCACGATCCCCAAGGGAGCTTCGACGAGATCGACTCCGAGCCGCTGGCACGCGTCGGCGAACGGCAACGCGACGCCGCGACCGCATGGCTCCGTGTCATGAAGGACGAATGCGTGCTTCGCGCCGAGCTCGGACGCCCACTGCGCCGCGAACAGGCCCTGAAGGTCATCGCTGAGCGCGGTGCGCAGATAGTTGCGACGGCCGGTCGGGTAGTGCTTGTCGGGCTCTCCCGGCTCGAATGGCCTCGTCAGGCCCGGGTAGGTGTTGCACGGCGAGATCATCAGCAGCGGACCCGCCGCGTTGGTGATCGGAATCGAGTAGGGCGCGGCGTCGGTGTCGAGCGTGCCGATGTAGGCGAGGACGTCGGCTTGGGCGGCTGCGTAGCTGGCGTTCGCCTTCTCGCGAGCAGCGTCCCAGGAGCCCCGCTCCTCGCTCCCTCCGTCGAGGTCCTCGTACACGACCGGAACGCCGCTCACCTGGTGTCCGGCATCCTCGAGCCGCATCCTGATTGCGTTCACGACCGAGTCGCTCTGACCGACCGACGATCCACTCCGCGTGAGGCTCGACACGATTCTCACTTGCTCATACATCTTCGATCGCCTTTTGTCGCCGGCCTACTCGACCTCATTGTTCCATTGCTGTTCGATTGGCGATCAGCCTCCCCGAGTCCTACAGTTGCCCGCAGGGTGTTCGACGCCGCGGAAAAACGTGTCGTATGGCTGTACAGACCGTCGGCAGGAAGCGAGGTGAGGTTGTAGCGCCGGAGTGCGCCGCTTGACCCGCCGCGGCCGTTCGTTTATTCATACTGGACAGTGCGCGCCTCTCACGACCCGCGTCTCACCGTGGGGTTGATCGGTCTCGGCAACATGGGCACGGCGATCGCGGAACGGCTTCTCGACGCCGGTTTTCCGCTCGTCGTGAACAATCGAACTCCGGAGAAGGCGGAGGTGCTCGAGGCCAGGGGGGCAGTCGTTGCGACGACCCCCGAGGATCTCGTCGGGCAGGTCGACGTGGTCCTCACGTCGCTCCCTGACGACGAAGCGTTCGAAGCAGTGGCGGAGCGGGTCGTCAGCGCCGCGCGGCCGGGCACCGTCCTCGTCGACATGAGCACCGTCTCGCCGGCCGTATCGGCACGGGTCGCCTCGCTGGCGGAGGCGGCGTCCGTCGACTACCTGCGTGCACCAGTGAGCGGCAACCCGACCGTCGTGCGCGCCGGAACGCTGAGCTTCATCGTTTCCGGACCGCGGAAGACGTTCGAGAGGGTCGAACCCGTCGTCAGGGCGATCGGCCCCACCGTCCATCACGTCGGGGACGGGGAACAGGCACGGATCGTGAAGCTCGCCATCAACTCGATGATCGCGGCGCTCGCCCAGGCGATGTCCGAGGCCCTCGTGCTCGCCGAG
Organism: Actinomycetota bacterium; assembly: GCA_020029615.1. GTDB lineage: Bacteria > Actinomycetota > Thermoleophilia > Gaiellales > Gaiellaceae > GMQP-bins7. The sequence goes on along the minus strand of JAIBJO010000043.1, from coordinate 11,122 downwards.
GCCGCCGGCGTATCCCGTGCGGCGCTCCTCGAGGTGATGGGCAGCTCCGCCGCCGGAGCGCCGTTCGTCAAGTACAAGACGGAGCCGCTCCTCCGAGACGACTTCTCCGCGACGTTCACGACCGCGCTGATGGAGAAGGACATCGATCTGGTGCTCGACGCGGCCGACGAGGCCGGGGTGGTGCTCCCGCTGGCGCGACAGATGAAGGCGCTCCTTCGAGCAACGATCGAGGCCGGCTACGCAGACGACGACTTCATGGCGCTCTACCTGCACCTGCGGAGCGCTTCCGCTACCGAGGAGGCAGTGCGGTGACCACACGAAGCAGAGCCGTCGGCTCCCCCGATGCGACGCGTGCAGTCGACTGGGAGCAGCGCATCGACTTCCCGCGACTGCGACGGGAGCGCCTCGACCGCGCCAAGGCGGCGCTCGAGGCCTCGGATCTCGGGGCCGTGCTCCTGTTCGACCCGAACAACATCCGGTACGTGACGAGCACGCACATCGGCGAGTGGGCGCGAGACAAGAACGCGCGCTTCACTCTGTTGGCACGCGGCGCCGACCCGATCCTGTGGGACTTCGGATCAGCCGCCCGCCACCACCAGCTCTTCGCGCCCTGGCTTCCCGCGGAGAACTTCCGCGCCGGCGTTGCACCGATGCGCGGCGCGATGCCCGTCGAGACGGGGATCCCCGACCGACTTGGCGCGCGGATCGCGCACGAGCTGCGCGAGCTCGGCGTCCACGACGAGCCGCTCGGGATCGACATGGCGGACCTCGTCACGATCGAGGCGCTGCAGCGCGCCGGAGTGCACGTAACCGACGGATCCCAGGTCGTTCTCGAGGCTAGGAAGATCAAGACAGCACAGGAGATCGCGCTGCTCGACCAGTCGGCCGGGCTTGTCGACGCCGTCTACGAGGAGATCTACCGGATGCTGCGACCGGGTGTGTACGAGCATGAGATCGTCGGGCGCGCGCATCAGCTGCTCTTCGAGATGGGGTCGGAGCACGTGGAGGCGGTGAACGCCGTCTCGGGCGACCGCTGTAACCCGCACCCACACGTGTTCTCCGACCGGCTCCTGCGGCCGGGCGACCAGGCCTTCTTCGACATCATCCATTCGTTCATGGGCTACCGAACGTGCTACTACCGCACCTTCAACGTGGGCGGCGTCAGCCACGCGCAGCTCGACGCGTACAGGCAGTGCCGCGAGTGGCTCGACGCGGCGATCGACCTCGTGCGGCCGGGTATGACGACGGACAGGATCGCGGAAGTCTGGCCGACCGCCGAGGAGCTCGGCTTCCCCGACGAGGAGACGTGCTTCGGCCTCCAGTTCGGGCACGGCATCGGCGTCGGCCTTTACGAATCTCCGATGATCTCGCGTGTCCATTCCCTCGATCACCCGGTGGAGCTCGAAGAAGGCATGGTGTTCGCGCTCGAGACCTACTGCGCTGCGACAGACGGTCGCTCCGCGGCCCGGATCGAGGAGGAGGTCGTCGTGACCGCGACCGGCTGTGACGTGATCACGCGCTTCCCGGCCGACGAGCTGCTGGTCGCAGGCCGCACGTACGTGCGTGGTGCGGATCTCGTCGAGCGCGGCCCTGACGCCAAGATCGACGGCGATCCGGGTCTCGCCGCCGCTGTCGCGTCCGCGGCCGTCGTCGATCCGGCCGGCGTCCCCGGATGAGCTCGGACAGCGGCACGCGCCAGATGGCGGACGGGCGCCCGGGCTACCGCCTGGTCCGGCGCGAGGACGTCGAGCTCACCGACGCCCTGCCGGGCCGCTCGAGCGGGTTGACCACCTGCCGGCTCGTCGACGGCGCGCTCGGCTCGACGCACATGGCGCTGACGCTCGTCTCGCTCGTCGAGGGTCACGTCGACGAGCACCTGCACTCGTACGAGACGAGCTTCTACGTCCTCGAAGGGGAGCCGTTGCTCTACCTGGAGGGGCACGGAATGAGGCTCCAGCCGGGCGCCTGCGGTGCAGTCCCGGTGGGAGCCCCCCACGCCTTTCGCTGCACAGGCAGCGCGCTGTGGATCGAGATGGCCTCACCGCGGCCGCGTGCCGACGGCAGCGATTCGTTCCTCCTCGGACCGGCGCCGGACAGCGAAGCGACCCCACTGGACGTGCGCGACCCGCGCAACCACAACCTCTTCCTGCTCACAGAAGGCGAGACGGACCTCGATCGCCTGAAGCGAGCGCAGGCGATGGGCGCGCCGACCGTGTCGGGGAGCATGGCCACTGCGGTCCTCGCGTACAGCGGGATCGCAGTGAAGATGCTCGTCGACCAGCGACTCGACGCGCAGCTCCATACGATGTTCATGGTCGACTACCAGCCGGGAGCCTGCGCCAACCCCCACGACCACCCGTTCGAGGAGTCCTACTACATGCTCGACGGAGAGGTCGACGTCGTCGCGAACGGCGACCGCTACACGCTTCGCGCCGGTGATGTGTTCTGGACTGGGACCGGGTGCGTGCACGCGTTCTACGAGACGCAGGGACGAACTGTGCGGTGGCTCGAGACCTCGGCGCCCGGGCCTCCGCCGCGCCACTCGTACCGGCACGAGCGGGACTGGGACTACCTTGTCGAGCGTCTGGCATCCGACACGAGCGTCGGTGCAGTGTGAGCAACGCTCGCCTTCGGCTCGCGTTCGTGGGGAAACCCATGGTTCCCCCACGTGCCCCCTTCTTCTGGCGAACACGGGGAACCTCCCGGTTTCCCGCACGCTTCCCCGCTCACAGGCCAACACAGGTTGGCCTGTGAGCCACGTCAGAGACCAGCCGGCGACGGGCGTCCTCGACGACCTCGACCTGTACAGGCGGATCTACCGGCAGATGCTGCTCATCCGCGGGTTCGAGGATCTCGTCCAGTCGCTCTTCCTCGCGGGTGAGGTCTACGGAACGACGCACCTGTACTCCGGGCAAGAAGCGATCGCGACCGGGGTGGCGAGCGTCCTCGAGGAGCGCGATCGTGTTGCGGCGACGTATCGCGGCCACGGCCACGCGCTTGCGCTCGGGGTCGACCCGCAGAAGCTGCTCGACGAGATGCTCGGGCGCACGTCCGGTGTCAACGGTGGGCGGGCCGGTTCGATGAACGTGAACTCGCCCGACGACCGGCTGATCGGCTCGTTCGGGATCGTCGGTGGCAGCATCGCTGCTGCGACGGGCGCGGCGCTTGCACTCGGGCGGACGACGGGCGGCGTCGCCGTCGCGTACTTCGGCGACGGCGCGATGAATCAGGGCTACGTCTTCGAATGCCTCAACTTCTCGCAGGTCTTCAAGCTTCCGCTCGTCCTCGTGTGTGAGAACAACGGCTACGGCGAGTACACGCCGTACCGCTCGGTGACGGCGGGTGAGATCTGCGCCAGGGTCGAGGTCATGGGCGTGCCGGCCGAGACCATCGACGGGATGAGCGTGTGGACCGTGCGCGAGTCCGCCGAACGGGCGGTCGCACATGCCCGCGCCGGGGATGGGCCGGTATTCGTCGAAGCACTGACGTACCGTTTCGTCGGCCACTCGCGCAGCGACCCGGGCGCCTACAGACCCGACGGCGAGCTCGACCGGTGGAGAGCACGGGACCCCATCGTGGTCCTCCGCGCGCAGCTCGAGGCCGAGGGGGTCGACGCAGCGGATCTCGACGAGGCCGAGCGCGAGATGAGCGTGCAGCTCGAACAGATGCGCGAGCGTGGGCTCGCTGCCCCGTTCCCCGCCGAGCTGACGGCCCGCGAGTTCAAGGACTGACGCTGTGGTCCCGCGCGAGCTGACGATGCCCAAGCTGTCGGACTCGATGGCCGACGCCGTCATCGTCCGGTGGTTGAAGTCGGCAGGCGATGCCTTCGAGCGAGGCGAGGGCCTGATCGAGGTGGAGACGGACAAGGCGACCGTGGTCTACGAGGCCGAGTGGGACGGCACGCTCGCCTCGATCCTCGTTCCGGAAGGGGCGACGGTCGCCGTCGGAGAGCCCATCGCGACCCTGGCGAACGGCGACGGCGCCGTGAGCGGCGAGGTGCAGCCGACGTCGCCACGACCAGAGTCGGCGAGCTCACCTCCCACGGCCGACACGGGTGCTGGCGGTGCGCCGCCCGCAGGTGACGGGTCCCGGGCTCCGCGTCCGGTCGCGACGCCAGTCGCACGGCGCACCGCGGTCGAGCTCGGCGTCTCACTCCACGGCCTCACCGGAACAGGGCCCGGCGGCCGGATAACCGTCGAGGACGTGACGAGAGCTGCCGGCGAGGCGCGTGCTCAGGCGAGCACCGCGGGGCCGCAGGACGGGGACAGTGCAAAGGGTGATGTTCGGATCCTCGAGCCGACCCCGACGCAGTCGACGATCGCGCGCCGGATGACGGAGTCGGCGACCACGATCCCGGTCTTCACCGTCTCGGCGGACGTCGACGTGTCGCAGATCTTGGCATCGCGGCGCGAAGCGCGGGACGACGGCGAGGACGTTCCGTCGGTCAACGACTTCGTGGTCAAGGCGGCGGCCGGAGCCCTACGCGAGTTCCCGCGCTTCAACGCGTCGTACGTCGACGGGAGGGTCGAGTGCTACTCGCGGGTCAACGTCGGTATCGCCGTCGCGACCGACGATGCGCTACTCGTGCCGGTCGTCGTCGACGCCGACCTGAAGTCGGTCGCCGAGATCGCCGGGGAGACGCGGCGTCTGGCCGACGCCGCGCGGCGCCGAGCGCTTGCACCCGACGACTTCCGCGGCGGCACCTTCACGGTCTCGAATCTCGGGATGCTCGACGTTCGCTCGTTCACTGCGATCATCGACCCTCCTCAGGTCGCCATCCTCGCGGTGGGAAGCGCGCGGAGGGCACCCGTCGAGGTGGAGCCAGACCGAGTCGCCTTCCGCGATCTCATATCCGTGACCCTGAGCTGTGATCACCGCGTCTTGTACGGAGCGGACGGCGCTCGGTTCCTGTCCCGGCTACGCGAGCTCCTCGAGCGACCGCTCGCGCTCACACCGTGACTCGGCCATGACGAGACGGAGCCGCTGAGATGCCTGCGATCGCGTTCCGAACGGCGATTCGCGATGCCCTCGACGACGAGCTCGCCGCCGACGAGCGGGTGATCCTCTTCGGCGAGGACGTCGCCGTCGCCGGCGGCGTCTTCGCCACGACGACCGGCCTCTACGACAAGTACGGCCCGGAGCGGGTCTTCGACACGCCGATCTCCGAGCTCGCGCTCGCGGGCGCGGCGTTCGGGTCGGCGGTCCACGGCCTCCGGCCCGTCATCGAGATCATGTTCGGCGACTTCCTCACGCTCGCGATGGACAGCCTCGTCAACCAGTCGACGAAGTACTGGTTCCTGACGCAGGAGCAGATCAGCGTGCCGCTCGTGATCCGCTCCGTGGTAGGAGCCGGTGGCCGGTTCGGGGCGATCCACTCGCAGATGCCGGCGTCGTGGTTCATGGGAGTGCCCGGCCTCAAGATCGTCGCCCCGTCCACGCCTGCGGACGCAAGCGCGCTCTTGAAAGCCGCGATCCGGGACGACAACCCGGTGCTCTTCTTCGAGCACAAGCGGCTCTACGGCCTCGAGGGCGAGGTGAACGGCGCGGCCGGTCGGCTCGGCGAGGCGGTCGTGGTTCGCGAAGGGCGTGACATCACGCTCGTCACCGCCATGAAGAGCGTCCACGACGGCCTCGAGGCCGCCGACGAGCTCCAGGCGGAGGGCATGTCCGTCGAGGTGATCGACCTCCGGACCCTCCGCCCGCTCGATCTCGACACGGTCGTGGCCTCGGTCCGGAAGACGAACCGGATCGTGGTCGTCGAAGAAGGGCCGCTGACGGGTGGTTGGGCGGGCGAGGTGCTCGCGTCCGTCGTCGAGCACGCGCTCGGCGACCTCGACGACGCGTGGCGCATCGCGACGCCCGACACCCCTATCCCCTACAGCCCTCCACTCGAGGACGCGTTCCTGCCCGGTCCAGGGCGAATCGCACGGGAGATTCGCGCCCGTGCGCGGTAACGGCCTGCGCACACCGGTGGAGGCTCACCACCGATGAGCGAGCCGGCGCCTTCCTCCAGTTCACTCGAGCGCGGTCTCGAGGGCTCGAAGGTCGGCCATCGCCTCCGCGCCGAACGAGAGCGCCGCGGCATCGGTCTCCGCGAGCTCGCGCGTCGGGTGGGAGTCTCTCCGAGCCTCGTCTCCCAGATCGAGCTCGACCGCGTCAATCCATCGGTCAGCACGCTGTACGCCATCGTCACGGAGCTCGGCATGACGATGAGCGACGTCTTCGGCGAACAGCCAGAGGAGCGCGTGGTCCAGCCGGGCGACGGCCTTGCCGAGCGGCCCGAAACGCGGCCTGTGATCAATCTTGCGTCGGGCGTGCGCTGGGAGCGCCTCACCCACGAGCGCGACCCGGACGTGGAGTTCCTGTACGTGGTGTACCCGGTCGGAGCCGCGTCGTGCCCCGAGGATGCGCTGATGACGCACGGCGGCCGGGAGTACGGCTACGTGACGAGCGGAACGCTCGGAGTACAGGTCGGGTTCGAGGTGTACGAGCTGGGGCAGGGCGGGTCGATCGCGTTCGACTCGTCGTCGCCTCACCGGCTGTGGACGATCGGCGGCGAGCCCGTCCACGCGATCTGGGTCGTCATCGGCCGCGAGGCGGATCCGCGGACGACGGCATCGCTGCCGCGCGCGGTCGTCGACTAGCTGCGCGCCTCAGCCGGCCGCGTCGCCCTCGGCGGACCGGAGCCGACCGACGCCCGCCCTGCTGGTCCGGAAGCGGGCGAGAAGGTCCGGGGCCGAGTAGAGCACGAGCGCCAACAGGATCAGCACGCCTATGGTGATCTGCGAGTACTCCGTCGGCTGGTGGAACAACGGCAGGATGTTGTCGAACAGCGAAAGGAAGAGCGCCGCGAGCAGGGTGCCCACGAACGAACCTTTCCCGCCGGAGAGCGCTGCACCACCGAGGACGGCGCAGGCGATGCTCTCCAGCGAGAAGCCGATGTCGAGGATCGGCGAGCCGATCTGGACTTGGGCCGCGAGGTACAGGCCGGCGAGCGACGCCATCACCGAGCAGGCGACGAACGCGAAAAATACGATCCGGCCGGTTGCCATCCCGAGGCGACGCGACGACGTCTCGTCGAGGCCGACCGCCCTTGTGGCGAGCCCCGTGCGCGTTCGGTACAGCCATACGTCGCCGGCGACGGCGAGGACTACGACCGCGATGAAGGCGATCGGAACGAAGCTGACGCTCTTCGTCAGACCACTGACAGCGTCGCTCGAGATGGGCCCCTCGGGGTGATCCCGTAGGAGGAGCGATGCGCCCTCGAGGATACTGAGCGTTCCGAGCGTCGCGATGATCGACGGGAGCTTGAGCACGCGGATCAGCACGGCGTTGAAGATCCCGGTTCCGAGTCCCACCGCGACGAGCACCAGGCCTCCGGGCAACAACGCCCACCCCGACGTCTCGTACGTCATCGTGTATGAGGCGACGACGACGCAGAACGTCATGAGCGCCGCCACCGAGACGTCGAAGCCGCCGACGAGCAGTGCGCAGGTCTGGCCGAGCGAGACGAGCGCGAGCGGCATCGCCAGGAGGAGCAGGTTGTTGAGGTTGAAGCTCGTGAGGAACGCGTCCTGGCGGACGGTCGCGAAGGTGCCGACTGCGACGATCAGCAGCGTCATCAGGACGAGCGGCAACGCGCCGCTGAACCGGCTCCACTTCACGTGGACTCCTCAGGGCTCTCGGCCGCCCGCTCCCGCGCGCCCGCCCGCGAGCCGACGATCGCTTCGACGATCCGGCGTTCTCCCAGCTCGTCGCCGGGGATCTCGTCGACGATCTGCCCGCGCGACATCACGACGACCCGGTCGCAGAGCCCGGCGAGCTCGAGCGGGTCGCTCGACTTGATGATGGTCGCAACTCCCTCTTTCGCCTTCTCGCGCAATGCACCGTAGATGTCGAACCGCGAGGCGACGTCGACGCCCTGAGTCGGCTCCTCGGCCAGGATGACCCTGACGTCTCCGCGCTGGAACGGTCGCGTCAGCGAGACCTTTTGCTGGTTCCCGCCGGAGAGCGTCTGTACCGGCTGCTCGATCGACGCCGTTCGGATGCTCAGGCGTTTCACGAGACCGTCGACCGTGCGGCGCTCGCGGCGGCGGTTGACGAACCCGAGCCTTCCGAGTCGCCGCAGCACCTGGATCGTCGCGTTGGCTCGTACGCTCAGGACGGGGAACAGCGATTCGGACGCGCGGTCGCCGCTCAGCAACACGACTCCTGCGCGGAGCGGCCCGAGCGGAGAGCTCGAATCGAGCTCCTTACCGTCGCAGGTCGCCGTGCCCGTGGATCGCTCCGCACCGGCGAGCGCCCGGAGGAACTGCGCCTGCCCGTTGCCCTCCGCGCCCGCGATTCCGACGATCTCGCCGCTCGTCACCTCGAGGTCGATCGGCCCGAACCGATCGCCCCGTAGTCCGGAGACCGCGAGAAGCACCTCGCGCCCCGCCTCACGTTCGTGTCGCTGCGGAAACGCGAGCTGAAGCGGACGCCCGATCATGAGCGCGACGAGGCTCTCCTCCGACATCGAGGCGGCCTCGAACGTCCCCTGGCCCACGCCGTCGCGGAGAACGCTGATCCGGTCGGCGATGCCGAGGACCTCCGGCAGGCGGTGGCTGACGTAGAGGACCCCGACGCCGGCGCGGCTTCGCTCGTGAACCAATGCGTGGAGACGGTCGACGTCCTCGGGCCCGAGGGCCGTTGTCGGCTCGTCGAGGAGCAACACCTTCGGCTCGGCGAGCAGCGCCTTGACGACCTCGAGGAGCTGTCTCTCCGCGAGCGAGAGCGTCCCCGCGAGCGCGGTCGGCGAGATGTCGAGGTCGAACGCGCCAAGCCGGTCGGCCGCCCAACCATTCATGCGTCCGTAGGTCGGTCGGAGGTCGGACGGCGCCGCGAGGTAGAGGTTCTCGGCCACCGTCAGGTGCAGCACGTGCGAGTACGTCTGATAGGCGATGCCGAGGCCGAGCCTGCGGCTCTCGGCCGGAGATACTCGCCGACGCTCGGTCTCGCCGACCACAACGGTGCCCTCGTCGGGAACGAGGAAGCCGCTGGCTATCCCGAGCAGTGTCGATTTCCCGGACCCGTTCTCCCCGACGAGGGCATGGATCTCGCCGGCACGGCAGTCGACGCTGACCTCACGGAGCGCCTGTACCGCACCGAACGCCTTGGATACGCCACGGAGCGTGAGTACCGGGCTCGCGGGGGAAACGACGTTTCCCCCGCGAGCGAGCCCGGAAGTCGACATCGATGGTCTGGTTCTTCTACTTCCGGTTTCCTACGGATACATCTTCTTGAGCAGGCTCAACGGGATGAGCGACGTCGCCGAGGCCTCCTGCGGATAGCCCTTGACGCAGGAGTCACGCACCCGTTGGTTCTGCAGCTCGATCGGGAACACGATCTTCGGCGGGATCTTCGCGCCCTTGAGCTTCATCATTCCCGCCGTCAGGGCGACCCGGATGTGCGAGTTGAAGGAGCTGGTGTAGTACATCTCGAGCTTCGGGTTCTTGAGCTGGTTGAACAGGCAGCCCATGCCGACGTCGTCCGTGCGTAGCGTCAGGACGGTGTCGAACGGCTTGCCTGCGGCTCGGTACGCCGCGTAGGCGCCCTGTGCCATGCCGAGCCCGTACTCGTAGCTCCAGCCCTTGATGTCGGGATGCTTCGCGAGGATTCCGGCCACGACCTGCTGCACCTTGGACGGATTCCAGTCTGTCGGCTCCTTCGCGACGACGTCGATCGACGACCGAAGCGCGGGCCCCTCGCACTTCTGCCAGCCCTCGGAGAGCGGGTTCCCCGCGAAGCCGCCGAGGAACGCGATCTTGCCGGACTTGACCCGGTTGTTCATGACGTACGCGTACGTCTTGCCGGTCACGCACGTGTCCTCGCCGACGACCGTCAGGTAGTTCTTGCCGGGATCGGTGACGTAGCCCCAGGCATACGTCGCAACGGGGATTCCGGCGTCGGTCGCCTCCTTCATCACCGGGATCATGGCGTCGGCGAAGTCCGGATAGGTGACGATCACGTCGACACCCTGGGCGATCGCCGCCTTCCAGTCGGCGAACGCCTTGTTGAAATCCAAGTGTGCGCTCGAGTAGACGATCTTCCCGACCTGGGGGTACGTCAGCGCCTGGAGGATGAACTCCATCTTCGACATCTGGCGGTAGACGTTCTCGCCGAACTGCTCGATATAGGCGACGGTGAGCTTGCCCTTCGTCCCGGTATCGCAGCCGTTGTTCTTCCAGCACTTGAGCGCCAGGGCCTCGTTGACCTTCCTGTCGGCACGACCGAGCCCTGCCAGTGCGATATTGCGAGCGATCTTTTCCTTCGGGATGAGCTTTGCCTTGAAGAGCGTGTGCTTCAGGGTGGACGCCTTGGCTGCGTACACCTCGCCGAAGCCCTTGCCCGTGCTGATGATCGCCGACGGCTTCTGAGCCGCGGCCTGCGGCTTGGCAGTGCTGCCACTGCTCGCCGAGACGAGCGCGAGCATCGCCCCGAGTAGCACCAGTGTCAGCACGCCTGCTGCCAACGGGCGCCTACGCGACACCTCGGGCTCCTTCCGACCTTCCATCGTGCCTCCTTTCGAGCCTGCCTCAGCTCGTGATGTCGTTGACAGTACGTTGCCCGCCCGCCGCATGGTTCTCGATCGTCCGCAGAAGACGACCGAGGAGCGACGCCAACCGGTCCCCCGACACCAGCATCCCGACGATGATCGCTGCGCCGTACACGATGAATTGCATTGGCGCCGAGAGTCCGAAGATGAGCAGCATCTCAATCAGGAAGGTGAGCGCGAGCGCTGCGACCCAGGTCGAAGTCGCGCTCGCGAGCCCGCCCGAGAGCGCCGCGCCCGCGAGGACGACCACGGCGATTGGCGCGAGGAGATACGCGGCACCGAACGCCGGGTCGATGCTGATGCGTACGCTCGCGAGCAAGATCGCCGCGACTGCGTAGAGAGCGCCCGCCGCCGTGTACGCGAGCACGACGTATGTTCGTACGCGCAGACCGGTCATCCACGCAGCTCGCGGGTTCGCACCCACGGCCTGAAAGCGCCGGCCGGCGGTCGTGTAGCGAAGCACGAGCGCGACGGCGACCGCGATCGCGGCGCCCGTCCAGAACACGGTGCTGATCCCGAGTGGCTTCT
>JAIBJO010000042.1 GCA_020029615.1 Actinomycetota bacterium | reverse complement strand
TGGTGGCAGCGATCTCGAGCCAGTGGTCCCGCCTCTCGACCTCCATCACGACTCGCTCGCGCTGCCCTCGGCGTCACAGGGGATCTTTGCCTCGTCGTTCAGCGCCAGCCGAGCCTCCTCGAGGATCCGCAGGGTGCGCTCCATCGCGACCGGTCGGATGCTTCCCAGGCCTGGCCGGTACGGGTTGTCGAGGGCGTAGATCGCGAGCAGTGTCACCACGACGATCGTGGTCGCGGAGCCGATGAGCATCGCCTGCGAGCGCCTGAGCTCGGCGCTGTCGGCGAAGAAGAGCATGAAGAGGAAGATGATGAGCGCGGTCAGGAGGAGGACGATCCAGAGGGTGATCGGCGTGATTCCGGTTGCTCCGTGGACGCGGTCTCTGCGTGCCTCCTCCCGGTCCGAGGTCTGATCGAGCCACTTTGCAAAGGCCGTCTGCTCCGCCGCGCTCGATGTGTCGGCGCCCCTGATGGTCTTGAAGAGAGCCACCCCCCACGGATTGAGTGCGTCACCCAGCTCGCCTGACTCCATCCGCGGCCATTCCTGCTCGACGACCGATCGGCCGTAGCAGACGAGCTCGCCCGCCAGACGGTCCCGCGTCTCCGGTGCGAGGAACTGCGCCGTCTCGAACTGCTGCACGACGATCAGCGCCTCGGCCTCGGATCCCGCGCGGGACTGGTCGTAGGTCGAGAACGCGAGGAAGATCACGAACCCGGCGAAGATCGCGAAACCGGTGGCGAGGACGCCAAACACCCCGGCTGCGCGGTCGCCGTCCATGAAGAAGCTGCCCTCGGGCGCCCGCCGACGGACGAGCAGCATCGACGTAATAGCGACTGCGTTTAAGAGGACGATGATTCCGATGCCGAGGAAGAGGCTCATAGGGCAACCTTGGTTGCACTATGAGCGTGGAAGGATGTGGGGAAACGGGAGGTTCCCCACGTTCTCCAAGAGAAGAGGGCACGCGGGGGAAACAGGGTTTCCCTCGCGACCACGAGCCGCAGGCGAGTGGTGCTCATGCGGGAGGCACCTTAGAGGCCCGCAGCGCTCCTCTGTGTGGGGTCGCCCCCTATCCGACGGCACTCGCGGGTTAGAGTCGACACCATGAAGTGGGTCACCCGCGAGCGGCCGAAGACCGATCGGATCGCCTGTCCCTGGCTCGTCCTGAACTTCATCGATCCCGATGCCGAGTTCCTCTACGTGCCGGCGGACCAGGTACTGGCGGTCGCAGAGCGTGAAGACGCGTTGTCGTTCGACGCACCGGGCGCCCGGTACACCCACCGCGACGGGCTCTGCTCGTTCGAGGTGCTCGTCGACGAGTACGAGATCGCGGATCCAGCCGTCCGGCTCCTCGCGCGCGTCGTCCACGGCGCAGACGTCGCAGAGGACCGGGACGCGACGGCGGAGTCGCGTGGCCTCCTCGCGGTCGCGGAGGGGTTCCACCTCCTCGACCTCGACGACCATCGACAGCTCGAGCTCAGCCTGCCCGTTTACGACGCGCTCTACGCGTGGTGCCGTAACGAGGTGGCGTCGGGACGAGCCTGACAGCCGACGCCCGACGCATCCTCGCCGTCCAGGCACTGCGTGCCTTCGCGTACGGGCTGGGAAGCATCCTGATCGGCGTCTCGCTCGCTCGCCGAGGTCTGTCGGGTTTCGAGGTCGGGATCGTACTCGCGGCGCTGCTGGCCGGAGTCGCGATCGCGTCGATCGCTATCGCGCGCACGGCAGGCCGGGTGGGCCGGCGTCGGTGGTACACGGCGCTCTTCCTCGTCATGGGCCTCGCCGGGACCGCATTCGCCCTCACCGACGAGATCTGGCTTCTCGTGGTCGCTGCGTTGACGGGAACCGTGTCGACCGAGGTCGTGGAGTCGGGCCCGTTCACGTCGCTCGAGCAGGCGATGCTCCCGAGCGCGGCCGGCGTCGACCGCGATCCCACTCGTCTCTTCGGCACGTACAACACCGTGGCGACGCTTGCCGGCTCCCTCGGGGCGCTGGCTGCGGGATTGACGGCCGTGCTCGACGTCGCCCCACAGCGCCTGCTGCTCGTCTACGCGTTCGTCGCCGTCGCGGGCGCGATCGTGACCCACGGCCTGTCCCCTGCGGTCGAAGCCGCCCCCGGCGCGACACGTGCGCCGCTCACGCGCTCGAAGGGAGTCGTTCGGCGCCTGTCGGGCCTGTTCGCGCTCGACTCGTTCGGTGGAGGCTTCGTCACCCAGGCGTTCATCGCGTACTGGTTCACGGAGACGTACGGAACGTCACCCGAGGTGCTCGGTGCAGCGTTCTTCCTGGCCGGGATCCTGCAGGCGCTCTCGTTTCAGATTGCCGTCCGCCTCGCCGGCCGTGTCGGGCTCCTGAACACGATGGTGCTCACCCACCTCCCGTCGAACGTCCTCCTGGCTCTGATCCCGCTCGCGCCGACGGAGGCGGCGGCCTTCGTGCTCCTCTTCTCGCGTTTCGCCCTGAGTCAGATGGATGTGCCGACCCGGCAGGCCTACGTGGTAGGCGTCGTCGACGCTGAGGAGAGGACGGCTGCAGCCGCGTACACGAACACCGCACGCTACGCCACCCGACCGCTGGGCCCGCTCGTCGCCGCGCCGATCATGCAGGTGTCGCTCGGTGCACCCTTCGTCGTCGCCGGTGTAGTGAAGAGCGCCTACGACATCGCCCTCTACGCGGCCTTCCGCCGTCGTCCGCCTCACTGGACGGAATGACGCGCCTCCTCGGGATCGTCCAACATTCTTGGCGGAATCGTGGATGAGCAAACGCCGTGGCGGCGATCCAGAGATCGTGTGCGCCGACCCTTCGCTGCCTACCGTCTGAAGCTGTCGTGAACCTCGAAGATCTCTGGCGGCGCCGAGAACTCGATGCCGGTGTCCTCCAGGATGGGCATCAACGGCCCGCCGAACGCCTCGAACTGCTCCCGGGAGTCCCAGATCTCGCTCACTTTCAGGTTCCCGTCCGACCCGAAGAGGACGTGGTATTCGAGGCCATCGGGTGGCCACGCACGGGCTTCCTCGAGCCGCCTCATGCTCTCGTTGTACTTCTCAGTCGTGACGTTCGTGGGGCTGAAGCGGACGACGATGCTCATGACGCGATCCTCCATGCTCGGGGTCGACCGGACCCTATCTGCGATCGTCGCTGAAACGACGTAGCCGCGCAGCCGGGTGCTCAGCTTCGTTCGATGAGCTCGATTCGATAGTCGTCTGGTTGCTCGAAAACGTTGAGCTAGAGAGCCGGCGACAGTACGCGCAACCCTCTAACTCGACCGAAGTCCGCACGGTCGCGTGTCGCCACGCCGAGCCCGTGCGCAAGCGCCGTCGCCGCGATCCAGAGGTCGTGTGCGCCGATCCGCTGGCCCCTCCGGCTGAGATCGGCCCACACCTCGGCGTGAACGCGCGCGACGGTTTCGGTGATGGGGACCGGCTCGAAGCCGGCAAGCACGTGCTCGACGAATGCGCTTCTCCGCGCTCTGCGTGCACGAGTGGCGCGATGGACGCCGTGCAGCAGCTCGCTGACAGTGATCACGCTGATGGCGCGCTCTTCATCGCCGACGAGCGCTTCGAGTGTGGCGGATTCGGCCCGCTCCCACTCGATCAACAGGTCGGTATCGATCAGGACGGCCAGGGACTCTCCGGCACCTGGCCGGCCTCGCTTCGAATCCGGCGCACATCGTCCGCGAAGTCGTCGTCCACGGGCGGTGCGGTCGCGAGGAGCTCCCTGAAGCGTGCTGCAGAGATGAAGCGAGTACGAGGCGTAGTGATCACCGCGACTGGTGCCCCGGCTCGAGTTACTTCGATCTCCTCTCCCTGGGCGACGCGGTTCAACACGTCGGAGAAGCTGCGAGCAACCTCGGTGGCGGTGAGGCGAACCATGCCTTTCAGAGTATCCGATAAATCTGATTTACGCGGATCAGGATGCGCCCAGCTCGATGAGCTCCAGTCGGTACGAATCGGGGTCGCGGACGAAGCAGATGCGCGAGCCGCCCTCGCGCACCTGGTACGGAGGTCGCTCGGGCTCGATGCCGTGGCCGTCGTTGAGCGCGGCGAGCGTGCCGTCGAGGTCGTCGACGCCGATCGCGATGTGCCCGTAGGCGGTGCCCAGCTCGTACGAGCGCCCGTCGTGGTTGTAGGTCAGCTCGAGGACGTTCTCGGCGTCTCCGAGCGAGAAGAAGTAGTTCGTCGCCTCGAGCTCGCCGTTACGAACGATGTCCATGTCGCGAGAGAAGCGAAAGCCGAGTGCCTCGTAGAAGCCGCGGCTCCGCTCGGGGTCGGTGATGCGAACCATGGTGTGCAGGAAGGTGGCCATGTCTCGACCCTATCTGCCCAGGCGTCCGTGGGCGCCGAGGATCTCGAGCACGTCGTCGTGGGGGAGAGCAGGGCCGACGCGGCCCTCGCGCCCGACGACCTCCGGCGCCGCCCAGAGCGCATTCAGCACTGCCTCCTCCGTCGCGTCGACGACAGCCTCGAAGACGTCGTTCAGATCGTAGTTCGGGACCGTCGCGACCGGCGCCTCGCCACGCGGACGGCGGCCCGGCGGCGCGAACGCGACGAAGATCTCGCCGCTTCCGTGATGAGCGACCGAGCCGCAGCGCGCGAGGCCGAGTCCCGCACGGCGTGCCACCCGCTCCAGCTGGTGGCCGGAAAGCGGAGCGTCGACGGCGACGACCGCGATGCAGCTCCCGGCTTTCGACCGGCGCCCAGCCGGGGGCTCGCCGAGAAGCTCGCCCACCGGGACTCCGTCCATGACCAGGCCCGGAGGCGGATAGAAGTTCGAAAGGACGACCACGCCGACGGCGCCGCCCAGTGACGGCACGAGCCGGCTCGACGTGCCGATCCCGGCCTTGTAGCCCTTTGTCATCATCCCCGCGCCGGCGCCCAACGCTCCTTCCGCCACGCGGCCGCCCGTCGCTGCGGCGACCGCTCGACCGGCATCTTCTGCCTCGACCTGCACGAGGCGTCCCTCGGAGAGCCAGCTGTCGTCGCACTCTCCGACGACGGGGATGACGAAGTTCTCGGTTCCCACGTTCGGATCGGATGCGACGGCCACCGAGATCGCGCCGTCGTACACGCGCCCCACGGCATGCGTCGAGGTGAGGTAGACCGGCGTCTCGATCCGACCCCATTCCGCGATCACCATCGAGCCCGTCAGCTCTCCCGCACCGTTCAGCACCGCCGTTCCCGCTGGTACGGGTTCGGCATGGAGTGTCTCGGCGGGTGCCGGGAGGATCGCGGTAACCCCGGTGCGCGCGACGCCACGGCCCTCCGGCGGCTCGGGCTCGTCTCGCCAGATCGTCACATGGCCGACCGTTACGCCGGTGACGTCCGTGATCGCATTCGACGACCCCGCCTCGAACCGGCCGATGCGGAGACCGAGCTCGCGGAGCCGCGGGCCACGTTGGGACGGAGCGCTCACGCAACGAGCGTATAACGGTGCTGCAGCGGTGCGTTCCCTACACTGGTGCGCGCTTTGCCGGGGGGACATAATCGCCGTGCCACCCGACCGGAGGGATGTCCGTGAGACCCGTAAAGCTTCTCTTCGCCGCAGCGCTCGCCGTACTCGTAGCGCTCGGCGCCACCGCTGTCGCCACTGCCCAGTCCGACGATCAAGAGAAGGTCGTACTGACCGTCGGCGTGCAGGGGTCCGTGTTCGACAGCATGAGCCCGCTCGTCGGGCAGACCGCCTTCGACTACGACGTCTGGAACAACCAGTACGAGACCGTCACCCGCAAGTCTGCCGCGGACTTCGCGACGACTCCTGGGCTTGCAGAGTCGTGGGAAGCGTCGAACAACGGCAAGACCTACACCTATCACCTCCGCGACGGGTTGAAGTGGTCGGACGGGAAGCCGCTGACTGCCAAGGACATCGCCTTCACGATCAACCGAGGGCGTGAGGAGAGCTGGCTGAACTACGAGTCGTGGGTGGCGAACCTCACCGCGAAGGTCATCGACGATCGCACGGTCGAGATCACGTCGAGCGTGCCGGATCCGAAGCTGCCCGGGCTCGGTGACATCTACATCCTTCCCGAGCACATCTGGGGCAAGTACGACGCCGACGAGATCTCGAAGTATCCGGGCGAGGACGGCGTCGGCTCCGGCCCCTTCGTCCTCGACGAGTTCAAGCGCGGTCAGTACGTTCGTCTCAAGTCGAACCCCAACTACTGGGAAGGCGTGCGACCGATCGACGAGATCGTCTTCCGGATCTTCAACAACCCCGATGCGATGGTCGCCGCGCTCGAGAAGGGCGAGATCGACGCTGCGCACAACGTGCCCTCGCAGGCGATGGAGAAGCTCTCGACATCGGACTCGATCGTCGCAGTCCAGGGCAACCAAGGAGGGTTCGACGAGATCGCGATCAACGGCGGCGACGGCTTGAAGAAACCGCACCCGGCGCTCCTCGACCGAAACGTCCGCGTTGCGATCGCGCACGCCATCGACAAGCAGACTCTTGTCGACCGCGTCTACCTCGGTCAGGGCAGCGTCGAAGAGGCGATCAGCCCCTCGGCCGACCCCGCCTGGGTGCCGGAGATTCCCGCCGACGAGCAGTTCGCGTACGACCCCGAGAAGGCGAAGCAGATCCTCGACGACGCCGGTTACACCGATACGGACGGGGACGGCGTACGTGAGATGCCGGGCGGCGGCGAGCCGCTCGAGTTCTCGTACTACGTTCGCTCCGAGTCCGAGGTTGCCCCGCCGGTGGCCGAGTTCGTATCCGGCTGGCTCGCCGAGATCGGGATCAAGCTCGAGCTCAAGCCGATCAGCGCGGACGAGCTGATCACGGTGATCGGCAAGGGTGACTACGACATGTTCCACTGGTCGTGGACGCCATACGTCGACCCGGATGCTCAGCTGTCGTACTTCCAGTGCAATCAGATCGCCAGCGATCCTGCGGATCCGACGAACTACTACAACGACGCGAACTACTGCGATCCCGAGTACGACAAGCTGTACAACCAGCAGAAGGTCGAGCTCGATCACGACAAGCGGTTGGAGATGGTCCACGAGATGCTTCGCCGCTGGCACCAGTCGGCCGTGTACCAGGTATTCGCGCTGACCCCGGACCTGCAGGCGTATCGAACGGATCGGTTCGCGGGCTGGCTCCACCAGCCCGCCGACGTGGGGCCGGTGATCTTCTCGAACACGTCGCCGACCTACAGAAATCTGACGGTCGCAGCGTCGAGCTCGAGCGGAGGCGGAGGCATGTCAACCGGAGCGATCATCGCCCTCGTCGCCGTGGCAATCGCAGGTGTTGCGCTGATCGTCTATTTCGTGCGCCGGCGCTCCACCGCCGGCGAGCGCGAGTAGCGAGCGTTCCGACGGGCGTCGCCGGACGCGGATGAGCTTCGGCTACTTCAGCCGGAAGGTGCTCGCCGCGCTGGCGACGCTCGCCTTCGTCGTCTGCTTCAACTTCTTCCTCTTCCGCGTCGTCGAATCCGATCCCGTCGCGAGCCTGTTCCGGGGACGCAACCTCACCCCTGCGCAGCGGCTGGAGCTGCGCCAGGAGTTCGGGCTCGACGGCTCGAAGGGCGAGCAGTTCGTCCGCTACCTGCAACAGACGGCGCAGCTGAACCTCGGGCGCTCGTACCGCTCGAATCAGCCGGTCTCGTCGGAGATCCGGGAGCGCGCGTGGCCGACGATCGCGCTCGTCGGCGTCTCGACGCTGTTCTCGGCGATCTTCGGCATCTTGATCGGGATCGTCGCTGCCTGGCGGCGGAGAACGAAGGCGGACTACGGCTGGACCGGCTTCTCCATGGCCACGTACTCGATGCCCGACTTCTGGCTCGGCATGCTCCTTCTCATCAGCTTCGCGGTCGCGCTCGGCTGGTTCCCGGTGGGAGGCATCACCGACACCGGCTCCGACGCCACAGGTGTCGCCAAGCTCTTCGACCAGGCCCACCACATGTTCCTGCCCGCGCTCACGCTCACGCTGGCATACCTCGGGGAGTACGCACTGGTGATGCGCTCCTCGCTCCTCGACACGATGCGCGAGGACTACCTGACTCTGGCCCGTGCCAAGGGACTGCGTGACGTGGTGGTGCGCAACCGACATGCGGTTCCGAATGCACTGCTGCCCGTCGTCACCCTGATCGCAATCAACTTCGGGTTCGTGCTCTCGGGAGCGATCGCCGTCGAGACCATCTTCTCCTGGCCCGGGCTCGGTCTGCTCACCTACGACGCCCTGAAGGGGCCCGATCTACCGATGCTGCAGGGGCTGTTTCTCGTCTTCAGCGCGGCGGTGATCTTCTTCAACCTGGTCGCCGATCTCCTGTACGGCTTTCTCGACCCCCGGGTCCGGACACCGTGAGCTCGATCGCCGTCTCTCCGCGAAGCATCGCGTGGCAGCGCAGGCGACGAGCGCTCGCGCAGGCCTGGGCGCAGTACCGTCGGCACCTGCCGGGAATGATCGGGCTCGGCGTCCTCGTCGTCATCGTGGCGATGGCGCTGCTCGCGCCGGTGATCTCCAATCACGACGAGCTACGTGCGGTGAACACGGTCGACAACCCGACCTGGGCGACGCCGTCGGAGTTTCCTCCACTGGGCACCGACAACCTCGGACGGAGCGTGTGGGCCCAGTTCGTCTGGGGAGCTCGTATCAGCCTGCTCGTCGGACTGGCGGCGACCCTGATCGCGATCGTGATCGGCTCGGTCGTCGGTATCGCTGCGGGGTTCTACCGCGGCGTCGGGAGCGCGGTTCTCATGAGGCTCACCGAGTGGTTCCTCGTCATCCCGTTCCTCCCTCTGGCGATCGTGCTGGCGGCGATTCTCGGCCCCTCGGTCCGCAACATCATCCTCGTCATCGGGATCACGTCCTGGCCGAGCACGGCTCGGCTCGTCCGCGCGCAGGTGCTCACACTCAAGGAGCGTCTGTACGTCGAGCGAAGCCGCGCGCTCGGCGCCTCGAATCGCCATCTCATCGGACGTCACATCTTCCCGAACGTGTCGCCGATCATCCTTGCCAACCTCACGCTCACGGTCCCGATCGCGATTCTCTCTGAGACGACGCTCGCCTTCCTCGGGCTCGGCGACCCGACGCGCGCCTCGTGGGGGAAAATGCTCGACGAGGCGTTCCGAGCCGGTGCGCTCTCGCGAAACGCGTGGTGGTACTTCCTTCCGCCGGGTCTCGGGATCATGGCGGTGGTCATCGCCTTCACGCTCATCGGCAGCGCTCTCGAGGAGATTCTCGACCCTCGCCTGCGCGAACGGCGGAAATGACGGCGCCGCTCCTCTCGGTCCGCGATCTCCACGTCACCTACCGCTCGGAGGCTGGGCCCGTCCCGGCGGTTCGCGGCGTCTCATTCGACCTCCACCCCGGGGAGACGCTGGGGCTCGCAGGCGAGTCGGGCTGCGGGAAGTCGACGATCGCCGGCGCGCTGCTCAAGGTGCTTCCGCCGGGCACCGAGGTGACCGGCGAGGTGCTCCTCGACGGTGAGGACGTCCTGCAGATGAAGCCCGGCCGGCTTCGTGCGGTCCGGTGGACGGAGATGTCGATCGTGTTCCAGGGAGCTCTCCACGCGCTCAACCCCGTCCAGCGGGTCGGCAATCAGATCGAGGAGGCGATCGAGACCCACCGCACGACCCCCGCTGCCACAGCTCGGGTCGCCGAGCTCCTCGAGCTCGTCGGACTGCCGGCGCGGCGTGCGGGCGACTACCCGCACCAGCTCTCGGGTGGGCAGCGTCAGCGCGTCCTCATCGCGCTCGCACTCGCTTGCAACCCACGGGTTCTCATCGCCGACGAGCCGACGACTGCGCTCGACGTGATGGTGCAGGCGCAGGTTCTGGAGCTGCTCGAGCGGCTCCAGCGCGAGCTCGCTCTCTCGATGATCTTCATCACCCACGATCTCTCGACTCTCTCGTATGTCTGCCGGCGCACGGCGGTCATGTACGCGGGACGTATCGTCGAGGAGGGCCCCGCCGAAGAGGTCTTCGCGCACCCGAGGCACCCCTACGCGTCAGCGCTCGCGGCCGCTTTCCCCCTCATCGGCGATCACTCGCATCGTATGAATCCGTCCGGCCTTCCCGGAGACCCGCCCGATCCACGCGCCATTCCGTCGGGTTGCCCGTTCCACCTCCGCTGCGCCGTCGTCCAGCCGGAGTGCCCCGAGCTCGACGTCGAGCTCTGGCCCGCGGGCGACGGGAGACGAGCAGCCTGCATCCACGTCCTCGCGGGCGCTGCCCCGTGAGCGACGTCCTCCTCGAGACGCGCGGGCTCCACGTCCGCTTCGCCGCCCGCCACGGCGAGATCGCGCGGGCCGTCGACGGCGTCGATCTCGAGGTGCGGCACGGCGAGGTGCTCGCGCTCGTCGGCGAGTCCGGGTGCGGCAAGACTACCCTCGCCCGGACGATCATGGGTCTCGAGCGCCCGGCCGAGGGCGAGATCGTCTTCGAAGGCGAGCCGGTCCGCTACGAAGGCCGGTTTCTCCGCGGATATCGCGGGAAGGTGCAGATGGTGTTCCAGGACCCGATGGGGTCGCTCAACCCGCGCCGGACGATCTACGAGGCTGTCGCGGAAGGCCTGCGGATTCAGAAGCTCCCTGGCGACGAGGCCGCACGCGTGGCCGAGGCGCTCGCGCGCGCCGGCCTTCGTCCGCCCGAGCGCTTCCTACAGCTCTACCCGTACGAGCTCTCGGGCGGCCAGCGCCAGCGGGTCGTGATCGCCGGCGCCATGGTGCTGAACCCGTCGCTCCTCGTCGCAGACGAGCCGGTGTCGAGCCTCGACGCGTCAGTGCGCGGCGAGATCCTGAAGCTGATGCTCGAGCTCGTTCGCGAGGCGGGCGTCACGATTCTCGTCGTCACGCACGATCTCGGGCTCGCGTGGAACATCGCAGACCGCATCGCGGTGATGTACCTCGGTCGCATCGTCGAGGAGGGCCCGGCCGAGGAGCTCCTCTCCAACCCGCGCCATCCGTACACGCGAGCGCTGCTCTCGGTCGTGCCGGAGGCGGAGGAGATGGAGCAGCAGATCCTGCAGGGGGAGGCGCCCGACCCGACGAGGATCCCGCCCGGGTGCCGGTTCCACCCGCGCTGCCCGCTGGTCGCTTCCGGCGAGGCTGCGCGGCTCGGGATCGAGGAGCGCTGCCGCACGGACGATCTCGCGCTCCACGAGATCGTGGCGGATCACCAGGCCGCTTGCCATGCCTTGTGACACGGTGTCACAAGGCTGAGGACCGGTTACGCGCGCCCGAGGAGGCCGAACGTCAGGCGCCGCAGGCGCTCGCGGCGGCGCGCTTCCCGCTCGTCTTCGAGGCGGTACCTCTCGCGCATCCGCGCAAAGAGCATCTCGAGCTCGCGGCGCTGCTCCTCCCACTCGATGTACCACTGCGGCTTGTCACGCTTCGCCATCGTCCGCTCCTGTCACCTCAAGGGCGATTCGGCCGATGTTCGCATCCATGCGCATGAGGATGATGATCAGCCCGTTGATCTCCTCACGCGTGAGGCGCACACTCCGCTTTCGGAACACACAACCATGATGCCCCGCTGAGCGGCCCGTCGCAAGACGGCCGAAGCAGCCCGGTCTATTGGAGGCGCCGCGGGATCGTCCGCTCGAATCGGCGCTCGACGTGGCCGATCCCGTCCGGCCCGTCCTCCGAGGCGACGACCTCGATGACGACGCGATACGTGCTCGCCGTCGAGCGCAACCGAAGGTGTGCTTCGGTGGTCACGGTCGTCTCGGGCCACTCGATTGCATAGCGTGCGCGCGCGCTCGCCCAGGCTCGCCCCGGAGCGCGATGGGAGACGCCCACCAGCCCCTCGTAGCTTTCCTCGATCCTCGCCTCGTACGGCCCGGCGTAGCGTGACCCGTAGCCCGTGACGACTCGCGTCTGTCGCCCGACGGTGTCTCGTTCGATGCGTCGCTCGACAGGCAAACCATCAACCTCCTCCGGTACGGGCCCGGGATCCTTCGCTCGCGGCGCCTCGAACCGGGGAGGAGGCGCGACAGGTGGCCCGTCGAGCACGGGGAGCTCGAGCTCGACGCTCGTCCGCGCGACCTCGAGCGTCCCGCCGTGCGGCGGCGGCCACGTGTTCGGCCAGTCCGAGCCCGCGAGCGCCAGCCGCACGCGGTGACCGCGCTCGAAGACCCACGACGTCGCCTCGAGCTCGAGCTCGATCGAGGTCGGGACGTCCACTTCCAGCGGCTGCGGATCCGAATGCCCGTGACGATGTGCGAGGTTCAGCACACCGCGGCTCACCAGCGCTGACGTGCCGTCGGGGAAGACGTCGCAGAGTCGCGCGGAGAGGAACGCGACGGGGTGCGGTGACGTGACCGTGACGTGGAGCCGCGGATGCCCGAGGATCTCGAGCTCCGCGTCAAGCGGATCCCACTCGTAGGCGAGCGAGCGCGCGTCGTCCTCGCGTTGGTCCTCCGGAAGCGTCCATGGTGGCTTGCCCGCGCAGGAGATCCAGGCTGCGGTTCCGACGTCTCCTTCCACCTTGATCTCGTCGGTCTCGTCCCCGTCCGGGCGCCACACGGCCGCTCGCAGGCGCTCCGCCGGCCAGGTCGGCTCGGAGCGCCACTCGCCTCGCACCTCCGGGAGATCGGGAGCGGGGCGCGTCGAGCGGCGCACGAACACCACGATCGGTGGCTCCTCATCGACCCCGTTCCTCTCGTCGCGGAGCCAGCGCGAGAACCAGCGAATCAGCTCGGGCACGAGGTCGATGTGCGGCCCGGGAATCGACGTCGCTGTCGACATGTGGGCCCAGGGGCCGATGATCACGCGTCGCGGGCAGGTCATCGCCTCGTAGGCGCGGAGCGCGATGTTCGTGTACCCGTCGGCCCAGCCGGCCACGATCATCGTCGGGCACCTGATCCGCTCGTAGCGCGGGCGCAGCGAGCCGCGCCGCCAGTACGGCCCGTCGACCTGCTCCTCGAGCCAGCGCAGGAGCCACGGCTCCGTGCCTTCGATCCGGCGCAGCCACTCGTCGCGCCAGCCGTCGCCGTACACGGCAGGCACGGGGGGAAGGACGTTGCACGCAGCCATGTAGAGCACCCAGTCCACGAGGTCGATCGCCTTGAGGATCCCGCCCATGTAGTGGACGTCGTCCGTGTACCGGTCGTCCGAGGCGTAGATGGGGACGATCGCTGCCAGTTGAGGTGGGCGCTCCATCGCGACCTGTATCGAGTTGAAGCCGCCCCAGGACGTGCCGTACATTCCCACCCGCCCGGCACACCACTCCTGCGCCGCGAGCCAGGCGATCGCCTCGCAGACGTCGGCGTGCTCCTGTGCGTGATACTCGTCGAGCGCGATCCCCTGTGAGGACCCCGTGCCGCGAATGTCGAGCCGGCACACGGCGAAGCCTCCTTCCTCGCAGAGTCGCTCGTACTCGCTCGCGTACGACGCCGTGAGGTCGTCCATGCGGTACGGGAGCGCCTCGAGGATCACCGGGGCCGGCAGCTCGGCGGGCAAGAACAGCCTGGCTGCGAGCCTCGTCCCGCCCTCCATCGTGATCCAGACGTGCCGGTGCTCCATGCGCGGGGATCGTAGGCGCCGCTCTAGGATCGGCGATGATGGACCTGGCTTTCACCGACGAGCAGGTTGCGCTCCGCTCCGAGGCGCACACCTTCTCCGAGAGCCTCCGCCCGCTGCTCGTGGCGGATCCCGAGTGGCAGCGCCAGGGGATGCTCTCCGACGGTGACTCGAAGGAGGTCACCCGTGAGCTCGGGCGTGCCGGCTGGATCGGGATGACCTGGCGCCGAGACATCGGGGGCCGCGGGCTCTCGCACGTCGACGCCGCGCTCGTCGAGGACATGTTCGGGTATCACTGGCTTCCGCTCTCCCTGTACCTCCTGTCCTACAAGACGATTGGTTGCGCGATCGAGCGGTTCGGCTCACCGGAGCTCAAGGAGCGCTTGCTCCCGCCGATCGCGCGAGGTGAGCTGACGTTCTGTCAGGGATTCTCGGAGCCGGGTGCCGGCAGCGACCTCGCCTCGCTCACCTCGCGCGCAGTCCGCCGGGGCAACAGGTTCGTGGTCCACGGCCACAAGATCTGGACGTCGAGTGCCTGGCTCGCGGATTGGATCTATCTCGCCGTCAGGACCAGCTCACGAGCGACGAGACACCGGGGCATCTCGGTGCTCGTAGCCCCGATCGACACGCCGGGCATCGAGGTCCGCCGCTTCCCGGTGCTCGGCGGCGGCTATCTCTGCGAGGTGTTCCTCGACGGGGTCGAAGTCGAGGCCGCGAACCTCGTCGGCGAGCTCGGCCGTGGCTGGGAAGTCGTCATGCACACGCTCGACTTCGAGCGGATCACTGCCGAGAAGCTCGGCGGGCTTGCCTGGATCCTGGACGGGCTCGAGCGGAGGTTGGCCGAGACCGATCGGCTCGAGCAGGCGTGGCGGCGTATCGGCGCTCTGCGTGGCGAGCTCGCCGGTGCGCGGCTCCTGTCGCTCCGCGCGGCCGACCTGCTCGACCGGGGTGAGCCTGCCGCGGCGGCGTCGGCGATGGCGAAGCTCGCAGGTGCGCGTCTCGCTCAGCGACTCGCGCGGGAGGCGATCGACCTGCTCGGCCTCGAAGGGCTCTCGGACGGAGACCTCACGGCTCCCCTCGAGGGGCGAGTCGGCGGTCTGTACCGGGCCTCGATCGGGTCGACGATCTCGGGCGGCTCGGCCGAGATCCTCCAGATCGTGATCGCGCGCAGGGGGCTCGGTCTACGATGAGCCCGCCCCTCGCAGGCGTTCAGGTCGTCGAGTACGCGCAGTACGTGGCCGGCCCGCTCTGCGGCGTGCTGCTCGCAGATCTCGGTGCGGAGGTGATCAAGGTCGAGCCACCTGCGGGGGATGCCTACCGCTACGTGATGCCGGCGGCGGCACCCGGCGTCGGGCGCTACTTCGTCCCGCTCAATCGTGGGAAGCGCTCGGTGGTGATCGATCTCAAGACGGAGGCTGGGCGCCGCTCCAGCGAGCGGCTGCTCGATTCGGCCGACGTCGTCGTGCACAACTTCCCGTCCGAGCGCGCGCGGCGCTTCGGGCTCGACTGGGACGCCGTCCATGCGATTCGAGCGGGGCTCGTCGTCGGTCTGATCAGCTCGTACGGCCCGACGGGACCTCTGGCAGGGGCCCCGGCCTACGACCTCGTGGCCCAGGCGCGCGCCGGGCTGCTCACGGCGCACGCGTCGCCGGGCGACCGGGTTCCCGTGCGCGCCGGCGGCATTCCGATGGCTGATCTCACCGCAGGGCTCCTGCTTGCGACAGGCGTTCTGGCAGCACTCGTTCGTGCACGCGATTCCGGAGTGGGCGAGCTCGTCGAGGTGTCGCTTCTCGCGGCTGCCCTGGCCGTTCAGCTCCAGGACCTCTTCTGGCTTCCCGGCGAGGCAGCGGCGCTCGAGGCACGTCCAGCTGATCGTGCTCGGCTCGAGGCGCGTGCGAGCGAGATCGCCGGCGGCGTCGCGATGAACCCGTACTACCGCTGCTTCGAGGCGTCCGACGGGTTCATCGCCGTTGCCTGCCTCAATCTCGTGCAACGCCTGGCGCTACTCGACGTCTTCGGGCTCGAGGACGACACCGTGGACGCGCCCGACCTGGTTCCCGACGATCCGGCGGTCCTCGCCGCGAAGGAAGGGCTCACCGCGGAGATCGAGCGTGCGATCGAACGTCGCTCCACTTCGGAATGGCTCGAGCTGCTCGAGTCCGCTGGCGTCCCGTGCGGTGTCGTCCAGTCCCGTGAGACCGTGTACGCCGATCCGCAGGTCGTCGCATCCGGGCTCGTTGGTGAAGTCGAGCAGCCGGGACTCGGGAGCGTCCGGCTTCTGGCCCCGTTTATCCGCGTCGGCGGCGAAGCCGTCGCCGTGGCCGCGGCGCCGGCGCTCGGCGCGGACACGGAGTCGGTGCTCGGGGAGCTCGGGTGAGGTTCGACGTCTCGGACGAGCATCGCCTGTTCGCCGACTCGGTGCGATCGGCGATAGGCGACTGGGAACCACCGCGCGATCCGGACCTCGGCGGTTGGCACGACGACCGCGACGACGCGCTCGCCGAGCGCCTCGCAGCGACGGGCTGGGCCGAGCTCTGGGCCGGGAGCGATCTCCTTGGCCCCGCCGTCGCGGGCGGTCTCGAGCTCGGGCGTGCTGTGGCACCGGCCTGCCTGATCGACGAAGCGGCGCTCGGCGCGCCGCTGGCCGTCGAGGGCCGGGCGCGACACGGGCTGCAGGCGAAGTCGCTCGCGCTTCCCCTCCGTCGAGGCGGGCTGGCCCTCGGTACGCCTACCTCGGATCCCCAGCCGGAGCTCTCGCTCGACGGGAGCGGGACGGTTCTCCTCGACGTGTCGATCGGAGGCGAGCTCGAACCGGTGGCGGCACATGCGTGCTGGAGCGCATGGAGTGCTGCGACGCTCGCGTATCTCGCCGGCCTGGCCGTCCGGGCGCTCGAGCTGACGGTCGAGCACGCTCGCACGCGAGAGCAGTTCGGGGGGCCGATAGCAGCCATCCCGGCCGTTCAGTCGCGCCTGGCCGACGCGGCTCTCGCGGTCGACGCGTTGACGTTGCTCGCGTGGTCGTCGATCTCGGACGAACGAAGCCTGCCTGCACCCGAGCTCCTGTGGGCCGGCGCGTCGTGCTGCGAGGTCACGGCGTCGGCGCACCAGGTACACGGGGCGATCGGGTTCGCACTCGAGACGGGCCTGCATCGCTATTACCGCCGAGCACGTGCGATGCATACGTGGACGGCCGCGGTCTGCGCGGCGACCCACTGACTGCGCCTCAGCCCGTTCCACGGCTGTGACACTCGTGTGACCTTGGGGTCAGACCCCGGGACATGTCCGCGTGAGACGCCAATCCCTCGATCGAGGGATTGCGGTACGCGGCCTACGCCGTAGCGTCAGGAAGGAAGTGCTGATGCTCACCTGGGGAGGGGGGCTGGCTTGAGTACCGAGTCCGACGGACCGGTGCGGATCGAGATCCTTGCCCGCAAGGACTGTCCCAGCCGGGGCATGGCCATCGCGGTGGTCGAACGGGTGGTGGCGGAGACCGGCGTTCCCGTCGAGGTCGTCGTCGTGGACATGACCTCATACGAGCAGGCGCGCAAGCGACGTTTTCTCGGGTCTCCGACGGTGCGAGTCGACGGTCGTGACGTCGATCAGCGGCTAAACGGACAGCGCGAGTTTACGCTCGCGGATCGCGTCTACCGCACAGACCGTGGCCTGGCCGGCTGGCCGGACGCCGAGTGGGTGCGCGAGGCGTTGCTACTCGCCCTCGCGCAGACGACGACCAACGGAGGTCACGAGTCGTCCTCCAGGTCTTCGGCGACGAGCCCGTAAAGCACGCCGTCCACCCACTCGTCGTTCCGCCAATACGCCTTGCGGCGCACGCCCTCGCGGATGAAGCCCGACCGCTCAGCGTGGCGCATCGCGCGCTCGTTGAAGCCGTAGACCTCGAGCTGAAGGCGATGG
>JAIBJO010000041.1 GCA_020029615.1 Actinomycetota bacterium | reverse complement strand
CACAACCTCGTCGGCGCGGGCGCTGCCGAGGGCGCCATCGACGCGGCGTCGATCCTCAAGCCTGCGCTTGCCCGCGGCGAGCTGCAGACGATCGGCGCAACGACACTCGACGAGTACCGCAAGTACCTCGAGCGCGACGCCGCTCTCGAGCGCCGCTTCCAGCAGATCAAGGTGGACGAGCCGACCGTGGACGACACCCAGCAGATCCTGCGCGGCCTCCGCGACCGCTACGAGGCCCACCACCGCTGCAAGATCTCCGACGAGGCGCTCCAGGCCGCCGCGGTCCTCGCCGACCGCTACATCCAGGATCGACATCTCCCCGACAAGGCCATCGATCTCATCGACGAAGCCGGCTCGCGCGTTCGCATCGCGACGATGTCCGCGCCGCCCCGGTATCGCGAGCTCGAGGAGGAGATCGACACCGTCCGCGCCGACAAGGAAGCGGCCATCGAGGATCAGGAGTTCGAGAAGGCCGCGCAGCTCCGCGACAAGGAGCGCAAGCTGTCGCAGAAGAAGAAGGAGCTCGAGGAGGACTGGCGGAATCAGGCCGACGAGGAGCAGCCCGAGATCGGCGAGGACGAGATCGCCGACATCGTCTCCATGTGGACGGGCATCCCCGTCTTCAAGCTCACCGAGGCCGAGTCGCAGAAGCTCATCCGGATGGAAGACGAGCTGCACAAGCGCGTGATCGGACAGAACCCGGCGATCGTCGCCGTCTCCAAGGCGATCAGACGCGCCCGCGCGGGCATCAAGGACCCGAAGCGACCGACCGGCTCGTTCATCTTCCTCGGCCCCTCCGGTGTCGGAAAGACCGAGCTCGCGCGCACGCTCGCCGAGTTCCTGTTCGGTGACGAGGACGCGATGATCCAGGTGGACATGTCGGAGTACATGGAAAAGCACTCCGTGTCCCGGCTCGTCGGCTCCCCGCCCGGCTACGTCGGTTACGACGAGGGCGGCCAGCTTACTGAGGCCGTCCGCCGCAAGCCGTACTCGGTCCTCCTTCTCGACGAGATCGAGAAGGCCCACCCGGACGTCTTCAACATCCTCCTGCAGATCCTCGAAGAGGGGAAGCTCACGGACTCGCAGGGGAGGAAGGTCGACTTCCGTAACACGATCGTGATCATGACCTCGAACCTCGGGGCAGCACAGATCTCGAAGAACCAGACGCTGGGCTTCTCGATCGGCGACGAGCAGGGCCTCTCGTACGACGAGATGAAGGAGCGCGTCATGTCGGAGCTCAAGAAGGTATTCCGCCCCGAGCTGCTGAACCGGATCGACGAGGTCATCGTCTTCCACAAGCTCGAGAAGGCCGAGATCCTCCAGGTCGTCGACATGATGATGAAGCGGGTCCGCGAGGAGATGGCCAAGCACGGCGTCGTCGTGGAGCTCACGGACGACGCCCGCGAGCTGCTCGTCGAGCAGGGCTACGATCCGGCGATGGGCGCTCGACCGCTTCGGCGGGCGATCCAGCGGATGATCGAAGACCCCCTTGCGGACTTCATCCTCGGGCGCGAGCTCAACCCGTCCTCGACGATCGTCGTCGACCGGCGCGAGAGCCCCGTGGACGACGAGCCGCCGGTCGAGATCAGAGTGATCGAAGGCACGCCGGTGCCGGCGGCGGTCGGAGGACCACCGTCCGACGAGCCGGATACCGACGAGCCTGCCGGGGACGAGCCGGCTGACGACGACGCGTAGGGGCGGGCTCGTTCACGGGGCGAAGCAAGCGGCGCCCCTACAATCGAGGCGGTGAGCGCGGTCACCGTCCGTCACGCGAAGCCGTCCGACTACGGGCGGGTGATCGGTCGTGTGAACGTCTGGTGGGGCGGGCGCGACATGGCGCCGACGCTTCCCAAGCTCTTCTTCCTCCATTTCGAGGGGACGAGCTTCGTCGCAGAGGACGTCGCCGGGGACCTCGTGGGCTTCCTGTGCGGGTTTCTCTCCCAGGCGGCGGACGACGAGGCATACATCCACTTCGTCGGCGTCACGCCGGATGGTCGCGGCGAAGGGGTCGGACGCACGCTGTACGAGCACTTCTTCGAGGAGGTGCGCGCTCACGGCCGTACTGTCGTCCGCTGCGTCATGTCACCCTCGAACGAGGACTCCCGTGGGTTCCACGAGGCGCTCGGGTTCGAGGTCGATCGCGTCGTCTCCGACTACGACGGGCCCGGCGAGGACCGTGTGCTTCTCGTCAAGCGGCTGAGCTGAACCGTCGCCGCTTGCGCCTTCTCAGCAGCGGGTTCTCGCTCGTGTGCGTCTCGACCCAGTTGAGATAGGTGCCGGCCGCGAGCACGGCGGCGGTTGCGACGAACGCATAGCTCGCCCAGGTCGAGCTCGCGTCGGTGAGGTTCTTCAGGACGGCGAGGGCGAACGTCGTGCCGCCGAGCCCCAGCGTCACGGCCTCCCAGTTCACGTCGTCGGACATCTCGACCTCGGTCATGCGCCGGAGGACGACGAGCGTGACGGTGGCGATCACGAGCAACGCGAGGAGAAGGCCCCAGGCGTCCCATCCGTCCTGCGGCATCTCGGCGATCCCGGCTGGCCCGTAGTCGACCTTCAGCATCTGCCAGTTGAAGAAGAGGCTCAGGAAGAGCACGGGGCCCGCGACGAGTACGAGCTTCGTACCTCTCGAGAGGGCCTTGATCCTCTCCATGTGGGAATCCTTTCGGCGGAAGGACGACAGCGTGGGGCGGCCGCGATAGCTGTCTCTTACTTGCTAAAGACTACCCCGGAAACGTCCAAACGGGGTATTTGCAGGCGATTCTCGGTGACGTTGCTGGACTTGCCCCGGGCTCGCGCTCGCCGCGGCGCGTGTCCGCGCCGCGGCGTAGCAGCGGGCGAGCGAGTTACACGTCTCGCTCGGTCGACGGCGAATCCATGGCGTCGGTCGCTTCGGCTGTGGCGGCCTCTGGCGCTGACTCGGTCGCTTCGGCTGTGGCGGCCTCTGGCGCTGACTCGGTCGCCTCGGCAGCGGCGGCCTCTGGTGCTGCCTCGGCCGTCTCGGCGACTGTGGCGGCCTCCTCCGCTACAGGAGCTGGCGGAGGAGAAGCGGCGGGCGCCGGCGCGTCAGGAGGAGCGGCAGCCGGCGCAGCAGCCGCGGGGGCCGCTGCCCCCGAAGAGCCGAGGCTGCTCGCCTCCTGCTTCAGCGAGTCCATTCCACCTGCGTCCTGCACCTCGAACCACGCTCCGACGGCGACCAGGAACGCGAGCCCCACACCGATGTAGCTCCAGAACGTCGAGTAGTCATCGGTCAGGTTCTTGAGCAGCGCACAGACGAAGATGAGGACAGCGAAGACGACGCTCGTCATCGCGAACGAGACTGGAATCGGGACGTCGACGGCGGCCATGCGGGCGATGATCCGCGCGATCAGGACGATCGTGAGGATGCCCATGACGATGCCCAGGAAGTTGTCCCAGGCGCTCACGCCGGCGCTGCCACCGCCCAATGGCCCGAGGTCGAACTCCACCTCCTGCCACCGGAAGAAGCTGTCGATCAGCAGCAGGACGCTCGCGACGAACATGATCTGCGTCCCGCGCCCGAGGGCTTTCAATCTCTCCATGCCTGCCCGTCCTTTCGTCTGTCGTCTGCGGCGGTTCCACGGGACTCTTATCCACCTGAGTCCGACTTGCAAGCGAAATACGTTCACTTTCGTGACGGACGGCGTCGGACCGCCTTCCTAGACTGGCCTCCACAGTGCCGAAGGTCACCGTTCAATTCACCTGCGCCGAGTGCGGGACGACCAGCGGTCGCTGGCTCGGTCGCTGCCCGGGCTGCGCCGCGTTCGGGACGCTCGTCGAAGAGCTCCACGGGTCGGATGCGGGAACGGTCGCGGAGGCGCTCACCCCGGTGCCGATCGGCGAAGTCCGTGCAGACGAGGCAGATCGCATCCCGACCGGGATCTCGGAGTTCGATCGCGTGCTCGGCGGCGGGCTCGTGCCGGCGTCGCTCGTCCTCGTCGGAGGCGAGCCCGGCGTGGGGAAGTCGACGCTGCTGCTCTCGGCGCTGGGTGCGATCGCCCGCAGCGGGCGCCAGGCGCTGCTCGTCACCGGTGAGGAGTCGGCTGCCCAGGTCTCGCTTCGCGCAATGCGCCTCGGCGGCGCGGACACGGTCGAGATTCTCGCCGCGACGGAGCTGGATGCCGTGTGCGCGACGCTCGAGAAGGAGCGACCGGACGTATGCGTGATCGACTCCGTGCAGACCCTGCATGCCTCCTCGCTCAGTTCAGCGCCGGGCTCCGTCGCGCAGGTGCGGGAAGCTGCCGGGAGGCTTCTTCGCGTCGCGAAGGAAGCTGGCGTCGCGACGATCCTCGTCGGGCATGTGACCAAGGACGGAGCAGTTGCGGGACCGCGTGTGCTCGAGCACCTTGTCGACTGCGTCCTGCAGTTCGAGGGGGACCGCTACCAGGAGCACCGCATACTCCGCGCGACGAAGAACCGGTTCGGGTCGACCAACGAGCTCGGTGTCTTCGAGATGACCGCGCGCGGCCTGGTCGGCGTCCCGGATCCATCGCAGGTCTTCGGGTCGACCCATCCAGGTGAGGTCGGGGCGGCGGTCGGCAGCGTTCTCGAGGGCACGCGCCCGATCCTGCTCGAAGTGCAGGCGCTCGTCGCGCCGACCGATCTCGCGATGCCGCGGCGTGTCGCCACCGGCGTCGATCCACGGCGTCTCGCGATGATCGTGGCGGTTCTCGGCCGCCATGCGGGGGTCGCGCTCGCGAGTGCCGATGTCTTCGTCAACGTCGCCGGTGGCGTCAAGATCGAAGAACCCGGAGCCGATCTCGCGGTCGCGCTCGCGATCGCCTCGGCGGCGCGAGGCGTGCCCGTGCGGGAAGGGCTGGGGGCGTTCGGCGAGATCGGTCTCACCGGGCGCCTGCGGGCCGCCTCACAGGCCGAGCGGCGCCTCGACGAATGTACGAAGCTCGGGATCGCCACCGTCGTGACTCCGGCTGGGACGCCGGAGCGGAAGGGCGTCGTCGTCTGGGGCGTCGAGACGCTCCGTGAGGCACTGCAGGCAGGGCTCGACGCACGAGCCGACGTCCGCGACGCGGCCGCGTAGCGCCCCTCGCAGCCCTGCGTCGGTTTGCAAAAGGCCGTTGCGGTTCCGTTAAGGCCATGTGAGAAACCCGCTATGATGTGCGAGGACGCCGGCAGGGAAGACGCTGCCGGCACTTTTTTCGTGAAGACGACGGATTCCGACATCGGGGAGGCCCTCTTGTTCGACATCGGCGACAAGGTCGTCTATCCACACCATGGCGCTGGAACGGTCGTGAGCAAGGAGAAGCGCGAGGTGCTCGGCGAAACGCGGGAGTATCTGACGATTCAGATCCTGCACAACGACATGACCGTCAACGTGCCGTGTGAGAACGCAGACCGTGTGGGCCTCCGCACGGTCATCGACCAGCGCACGGTGCAAATGGTGGTAAGAACACTTTCCGGCGGCTCGACCGAGATGCCCAAGAACTGGAACCGTCGTTTTAAGCACAACCGCGACAAGATGAAGACCGGGAACATCTTCGAGCTCGCGGAAGTGGTGCGCAACCTCGCCGTCCGTAACAACGAGAAGGGCCTGTCCACCGGCGAGAAGCAGATGTTCGTGAAGGCGAAGAAGATCCTCGCCTCCGAGCTCATGTACGCGAAGGACATGAACGAGGAAGAGGCCGCCGCGTGGCTCGACGACGTCCTCTCCCGCGCCGGGCAGCCGAAGCCGAAGTCGCGAGCGAAGCCGAAAGCGGCCACCGCGAACGCCTGACAGGCACATTCTCGCTTCGCGAGAAAGTGCCTAGAAGGAACGTATCCTCCCGTGGGATGTCCGGGTTGAGGGGTTACTAGACATTCCCGACGCAGGAGGGAATGTCTGGGCGCTGCTTGTCGCGGCGGGCGCCGGCGAGCGACTGGGTATCGATCGCCCCAAGGCCTTCGCCGACCTCCGGGGGAGGCCCCTCCTCGCCGAGAGCCTCGACCGGCTCGATCGGTCGCCGTGGGTCGATGCGATCGTCGTCGCGGCCGCTCCGGGATGGGAAGAGCCTTCGATCCTGCTCTCCGAGGAACTCGCGACGAGCAAAGTCGTCTCGTGCGTGACGGGCGGGGTCACACGAGCGGCATCCGTTCGTGCAGCCCTCGAGGACGTGGCGGAGGACGCGATCGTCGTGCTCGTTCACGACGCGGCGAGACCGCTCGTCGACGACGCCGTGATCGAGCGGGTTCTCGGGCCGCTCGCCAAAGGGTTCGACGGTGTGGTTCCCGCGCTCCCGTTGCGCGACACCGTCAAGCGTGTCGAGCGGGACGTCGTCGTCGAGACGGTGACACGCGAGGGGCTGTTCGCCGCGCAGACACCGCAAGCATTCCTCGCACCCGCTCTCCGTCGGGCATGCGCAGAGGGCCTCGACGACGCGACGGACTGCGCGTCGCTGGTAGAGCGAAACGGGGGCCGCGTCGCCGTCGTGGAGGGAGATCTCCGCCTGCTGAAAGTGACGACGCGTGCAGATCTCGCTTTGGTCGAGGCCCTCCTCGGCGCCGCCGGGAAGTAGCGAGCTGGCGGGAGTCGATGATCTCGCCTCGCTGCCGGAGTCGCTAGCCTCGCTTGCGTGAGCGAGCTTCGGGTCGGGATCGGATACGACGCCCACGCGCTGGAGGCAGGCACTCCGCTCGTGCTCGGCGGCGTCGCGATCGACTATCCGCGCGGTCTCGCCGGGCACTCTGACGGCGACGTGATCGCACACGCCCTCATCGACGCGCTCCTTGGCGCGGCGAACCTGGGGGACATCGGCTCGTCCTTCCCGTCGAGCGACGAGCAGTACCGCGGCGCGTCGTCGCTCGACCTGCTCTGGGAGGCGTACCGCGAGGTGCGTGAGGCTGGCTGGGAGCTCGTGAATGCGGATTGCGTCCTCGTCGCCGAGGAGCCGCGCATCGGCGAGGTGCGTGGCGAGATGTGTGAGCGACTTGCGGGAGCGCTGGGCGTCGAATCGAGCCGGGTGACCGTGCGCGCGACGACGACCGACCGCCTTGGCTTCACAGGGCGCGGCGAAGGCCTTGCGGCTCAGGCAGTAGCGCTCCTCCGGCGATGAACGTCGTCAGGTACGCCGACCGGCCGGACCTCTTGGAGCGACGCTACGAGGAGCTCACGAGACCGGCGTTCCCCGAGTACATGAACCACAACGAGCCGGGCGACCTCTATTGGGATCGGCTGTACACGGATTTCCCGGACTTCCAGGTTGCGCTCGTCGAGGGGAATGACCTGCTGGCCGAGGCGCACGCGCTCTCTCTGCCGTGGGACGGCACGCTGGAGGACCTGCCGACCGGCTGGGACGATGGATTCGTGCGCGGAATGACGTCCGATCGCCCGCACACTGCACTTATGGCGATCGCGATCAGCGTCGCCCCGGGTCGGCAAGGGCAGCAGCTGTCGAGCCGGATGATCCAGACGTTCACCGACAACGCGCGGGCTGCCGGTCTCACGAGCGGGGTGATCGCCCCCGTGCGCCCCACGTGGAAGGAGCGTTATCCGCTCATCCCGATCGAGCGCTACATCGAGTGGCGCCGCGACGACGGGTCGCATTTCGATCCGTGGATCCGCGTCCACGAGGTCGTCGGCGGCGAGATCCTCGCTCCCGCGCCCGAGTCGATGGCGATCCGTGCGCAGGCATCCGAGTGGGAGAGGTGGACGGGAATGGTGTTCCCCGCAGACGGTGAGTACATCTTCCCCGGCGGGCTCGCCACGCTCACCGTGCGGGCGGGCATCGGCACGCACATCGAGCCGAACGTCTGGGTGCTGCACCGCGTCGACTAGCCGGCTGGGAGGGTGAAGCAGACGCGCGCGCCGCCACCCTCACGGTCTTCCGCCCAGATCCGACCGCCGTGTGCCTCGACCAGGCCACGCGCGATCGCGAGACCGAGCCCGGCGCCCCGGGACGAGCGCGACTGGTCGCCACGCCAGAAGCGCTCGAACATCCGCTCCTGAGCTTCCGCGTCCAGCCCGGTGCCGGTGTCCTCGACCGAGACCTGCACCTCGCCCTTATGGGGCTCGACCAGCACGGCGACGGCACCGTCGCTCGGCGTGTGCCGGAGCGCGTTGGTCAGAAGGTTCATGAGCACCCGCTCGACCTTCTCCGGAGCAAACCGGGCGGTCACGTCATCCTCGACGTCGGCGGCGAGCGTGACGTGGCGAATGCGTGCCTCCGCCTCGACCCCGCGGAGGCTGCTGGAGACCACGGATGCCACCGGCAAGCGGCGCAGC
Organism: Actinomycetota bacterium; assembly: GCA_020029615.1. GTDB lineage: Bacteria > Actinomycetota > Thermoleophilia > Gaiellales > Gaiellaceae > GMQP-bins7. The sequence goes on along the minus strand of JAIBJO010000041.1, from coordinate 9,582 downwards.
TCGAGCGTGAGAGCGCCGGCGTCGATGCGCGCGAGCTCGAAGAGGTCGTCGACGAGAAGGGAGAGCACGCGCACTTGCTCGCGAAGCACGGGGAGGTACTCGTCGGGGCTGCCGAGGCCGTCCTCGAGCGCCTCGAGCATCGCCTGCATGTTCGCGAGCGGCGTTCTCAGGTCGTGGCTCGCCCAGGCGACGAGCTCGCGCCGGGTGTCGAAGAGCCGGCTCAGGTTCGCGCCCATTTCGTTGAAGGCGGCAGCGAGCTCCGCGACCTCGGAGGGGCCGCCCTCGGGCGCTCGCGCGTCGAGGTTGCCTCGGGCGAGCTCGACGGAGGCCTCGCGCACCCGGTCCACGGCGTCGGCGATCGAACGGGCCACCAGCAGAGCCGCGACGAGCGCGGTCAGCGCGGAAGCCGCGGTGACGGCGAGGATCTTCACGTCGTCTCCCATGTGGAACATCACCCAGCCCGAGGCGAGCACGGCACCGAGCGGCAGCAGGACGGAGAGGACGGCAAGGCCCGCCAGCTGCAGCCGGACGGTCGGGAGCAGGCGAAGCACGGCCGCTAGAGCGAGTCCGACCCCGAGCGTCGCGAGCGCGACGACGATCGCGTTGGTGATCATGCAGCAAGCCTGTAGCCGATGCCCCAGACCGTCTCCAGGTACCTGGGCTCGGACGGGTCGTCCTCGACCTTCTCGCGAAGACGTCGGACGTGGACGGTGACGGTTCCCGTGTCGAGCGCGGCCGTGTAGCCCCAGACCCTCGCCATGAGCTGATCCCGCGAGAAGACCCTCCTCGGATGGCTCGCCAGGAACCACAGCAGGTCGAACTCCTTCGCCGTCAGCCGCACCTCGACGCCTTTCTTGCGCGCTTCCCGCGTCGCTCGCTCGAGCTCGATGTCGCCGAAAGCGAGGCGCTCGACGGCAGGCCCGGCCGGAGCCGCTCGCCGAAGGACGCTTCGTACCCGCGCGGCCAGCTCGCGTGGCGAGAACGGCTTGGTCACGTAGTCGTCGGCGCCGAGCTCGAGCCCGACGATGCGATCGGCCTCCTCGCCGCGCGCCGTCAGCATGATCACCGGGAGCTCCGATCGCCCGCGAATCCAGCGACAGAGCTCCAGGCCGTCCGTGCCCGGCAGCATCACGTCGAGTACGACGAGGTCGGGCTCCGATCGTTCGATCGCCCCTCGAGCCGCGTCGCCGTTCGCCGCTTCGAGCGTCTCGTGCCCTTCGCGTGCGAGGTAGCGGACGACGACCTCGCGCACGATCGGCTCGTCGTCGACGACGAGAACGGTTGCCATGGGCGCATTGTGCGTCACATTCGGTTACGGAAGAGTGAACAGCCTGGGCAGAGCCAGGCGCCGCGCAACTCCTACGAGGGGAGCGAGACCAGTCCGTCGCTCACCACGACGAGACCGTCGCGCTCGAGCGCCCGTACGGCATCGCCGTCGAGCTCGGACAGCTCGCGCTGGGAGTCGACGACAGCTCGCAGAGCGTTTGAGCGGCGCTGCCGAAACGAGCCCTCAAAGGGGCCTTGGGCGCGCGTCGGCGCCTCGCGGACGCCACGTGAAGGACAGCTCTCGGCGAGGGGGCACGCGTCGCAGCGCGGGATACGGGCGAGACAGATCGTCGCTCCGAGATCCATGAGCGCCTGGGCGGCTTCCGACGAAAACGACCCCTGCGTGCGCCTGACGACGCGCTCGACGTTGACGTCGATGGGCAGCACGTCCTCTCCAAAAGCGAAGCGGCGGAGAGCGGCAGCCGTGTACGGGCCTACTCCGGGAAGCTCGCTGAGGTCGCTCGGCCAACCCTCTCTCGCGACGTGTCGCGCCGCGCGATGGAGATTGAGTGCCCGCCGGTTGTAGCCGAGACCCTGCCACTCGCGAATGACGTCGGCGGGCGGCGTGGCTGCGAGCGACTCGACGGTCGGCCAGCGCCGGAGCCAGGCGAGATAGCGCGGGACGACGCGCTCGACCTGCGTCTGCTGGAGCATCACCTCGCTGACGAGGATCGCGTACGGGTCACGGGTATGGCGCCAGGGCAGGTCCCGTCCGGACTCTTCGAACCACTCGCGCAAGGCCTGCTCCACGCGTGCGACTGTACGCAACACCACCGACCGGGAGGGCGCAATGACGCTGACCGACTTCCAGAAGGAGCTCTGCTCCACCAGCAGCTGGGACTTCTCCGACCTGCGCGCGCTGTTCGTCAACTGCACGCTCAAGCCCTGGCCGGAGCTCTCGCACACCGAGGGGCTCATGCGGATCTCGATGGCGATCATGGAGACGAACGGAGTCGCGGTCGAGCTCGTGCGCGCGGTCGATCACGACCTTGCGCCCGGTGTCTGGCCGGACATGCGAGAGCACGGCGCCGCGTCCGACGACTGGCCCGCGCTGTACGAACGAGTCCAGGCTGCGGACGTCCTGGTACTCGGCTCGCCGATCTGGCTCGGTGAGAAGTCGTCGGTCTGCACGCGTGTGATCGAGAGGCTGTATGCGTGCTCGAGCGTGCTCAACGAGCACGGCCAGTACGCGTACTACGGCAAGGTCGGCGGCTGCCTGATCACCGGCAACGAGGACGGCGTCAAGCACTGCTCGATGAACATCCTGTACTCGCTCCAGCACCTTGGATACACGATCCCGCCGCAGGCCGATGCCGGGTGGATCGGGGAGGCCGGACCGGGACCGTCGTACCTCGACGAAGGGTCGGGCGGTCCGGACAACGACTTCACGAACCGGAACACGACGTTCATGACGTGGAACCTGCTCCACCTCGCGCGAATGCTCAAGGACGCAGGCGGAGTGCCGGTGCACGGCAACCAGCGCTCTCTCTGGGATGCCGGCTGCCGCTTCGACTTCGCAAACCCCGAATACCGGTAGCTTCACGGGATGCTGCTCTACAACTCGGCTGTCTCGGGCAACTGCTACAAGGTTCGCCTCCTGCTGGCGCAGCTGGGGCTCGAGTACCAGACGGTGGAGCTGTCGGTCGTCGACCGATCCAATCGCGCGGACGTCCTCGGCGAGCTGAACCCGGGTCTGCGCGTGCCGACGGTCGTCCTCGACGACGGCCGGCCACTGGCGGAGTCGAACGCGATCCTCTGGTACTTCGGGGACGGCACGCCGTTCGCGCCGGAAGACCCGTACGAGCGCGCGCAGGTGCTGCAGTGGCAGTTCTTCGAGCAATACAGCCACGAGCCGAACATCGCCGTCGCGCGGTTCTGGCTCGCCTACTCGGGCACACCTGAACGCTTCGAGGCCAGGCTTCCCACGCGAATGCAGGCCGGCTACGCGGCACTCGACGCCATGGAGCGCCACCTCGCGTCGCGCACCTTTTTCGTCGGGGAGCGGTACTCACTGGCGGACATCTCGCTCTACGCCTACACCCACGTCGCGCACGAAGGCGGCTTCGAGCTCGAGCCGTATCCGGGGATACGAACCTGGCTCGAACGTGTCGCGAGGCAGCCGGGGCACATCGCGATCGACGCCTGAGCCACATGGTTCGCGTCCGCTTCGCACCGAGCCCGACCGGCTCGCTCCACCTCGGCAACGCGCTGACCGCGGTGGCGAACCGTCGCTTCGCGGACTCCGCCGGCGGCGTGCTCGTGCTCCGGATCGACGACACCGATCCCTCCAGAGCGGTCGACGGCGGGGAGGCCGAGATCCTCGGTGACCTGGCGTGGCTCGGAGTGCGGTGCGACGAAGGGCCGGTGCGCCAGAGCGAGCGGGGCCCGCTCTACGCCGAAGCGGTCGAGCGTGCACTCGCTTCGAGGTCGGCCGAGCGCGACGCCGAGGGTGCGGTGCGCTTGCTGAGGGGCGGCACGACACTGCTGCGCGCGGATGGCACAGCGACGTATCAGCTCGCGTCCGTCGCCGACGATCTCGATCTGAATATCACGCATGTCATCCGCGGTAACGACCACCGGCCGAATCTGGAGATCCAGCAGCGCATCGCGCGGGCTCTCGGGGGCGAGTTGCCAGACGTGATCCACCACGGCCTCGTGCTTGGCCAGGATGGGAAGAAACTCTCGAAGCGCCACGGGCATTCGTCCATCGCGGAGCTTCGCGACGAAGGGTTCCCGCCCGAGGCGGTCCGTGCCTACCTCGACGAGCTCGACCTGCCCGAGCATGACGTCCACCTGGATCTCGCCAGGTTGCGCCGCCTCGCTATCGACACGATCGCCGCCATGTCGGACGACGACTTGGCCGCAGCTGTCGGAGCTCCGGTGGAAGTGGTGCCGGTGCTGCGTGGCGCCCGGTCGCTCCTCGAAGCCAAGGACTACGCGAGCCTGGCGCTCGAGCCGGCGCCGACGAACCTTACGCCCGAGGCGCGACCCACGCTCGATCGGTTCGTCGAGCTCCGCGAGCAGGCGCCGGAGAGGCTCTCTCCAGCGGAAGCGCGTGCGATCCTGCGCGAGCTGAAGGCGGTCGGCGGTGATCTCCGTGCGCTTCGGCTCGCCCTCACCGGCGCGGAGACCGGGCCCGAGCTCGCAGCGGTGGTAGCGGCAGTCTCGCGCGAGGACGCGCTCGCGCGGGCGGCCCGTGCCGGCGGCGCCTGACTACGATCGGCTCGTGCGCGTTCACGACACGCTGACGGGCTCGCTGGTCGAGCTCCCGCCCGTGCCCGGCCCGATCGGGATGTACGTCTGCGGCCCGACCGTCTACCACCGCGCGCACATCGGAAACGCGCGGCCCTTCGTCGTCTTCTCCTGGCTCAGGAACTGGTTGCGCGAGACGGGCTACGAGGTGACGTTCGTGCACAACGTCACGGACGTGAACGACAGGATCTACGAGGCGGCGCCGGGGAGGAGCGCCGAGCTCGCCGAGCGGGCGACGCGCTGGTACTTCGAGGACACCGGTGATCTCGGCCTCGGGATGCCGGACGAGATGCCGCTCGCGACGCAGTCGATGCCCGAGATCGTCGGGCTCATCGAGGAGCTCGTAGAGTTCGGGCACGCCTACCCGGTGGAGGGAGACGTGTACTTCAGGGTCGCGCGCTTCGCCGCGTACGGGCGGCTCTCGGGCCAGCGCCCCGACCAGGTGGAGGAGCAGGAGCCGAACGCCCTCAAAGAGGACCCGCGCGACTTCGCGCTCTGGAAGGCAACCAAGCCGGGCGAGGACACGTCCTGGGATTCACCGTGGGGACGTGGACGGCCCGGATGGCACATCGAGTGCTCGGCGATGGCCGAGAAGGCGCTCGGCGCGGAGTTCGAGATCCACGGGGGCGGCCTCGATCTCGTCTTCCCGCACCACGAGAACGAGATCGCCCAGTCGCAAGCGGTAGGCAGGCCGTTCGCACGAATCTGGATGCACAACGGGATGCTCGAGCTCGGCGGTGACGAGATGCACAAGTCGCTGGGCAACGACGTGTCATTGCGCAACGTCCTCGACACGTGGGGGAGGGAGGCGACCCTCGTCTTCTTCCTCGCCGGCCACTGGCACGGTCCGATCGACTTTTCGGACGACGTGATGACGGGCGCTACTGCTCGTGCCGAGGGTTTCCGCGAGGTCTTTCGGGGTCAGAGCGAGCCGGCGTCGAGCGGCGCGTGGGAGCGCTTTGCGGCCGCGCTCGACGACGACTTCAACACCCCTGCCGCGCTTGCCGTCATCCACGAGTGGCGCGACCACGATCTGCTGCGGCGCGCACTCGGCATCTTCGGGCTCGATTCGCTCTCCTACATCGACGAGGCCCCGGAGGAAGTGGTCGCTCTCGCCGCACGGCGACAGGTGGCGCGCGCCGACAGGGACTTCGACGAGGCGGATCGTGTTCGTGCCGCGATCGAGGCTGCCGGGTGGGAAGTACGCGACGAGGCCGAAGGGTTTCGGCTCGTGCGCCTGAGATGATGCGCGATCTCGTCTACGGGCGAAACGCCGCGCGCGAGCTCTACCGCGGCCCGCGAGGCGTTCTCGAGACCTGGGTCAGCGAGCGCGCCGCCAGCCAGATCCCGTGGCTCGACTCCGGCCCCCGGCCGCAGGTGAAGCCGGAGAGGGTGCTATCCGAGGAGGCGGGCACGCGTGACCATCAGGGCGTCGTTGCATGGTGCGAGCCGTACCGCTACGCGGATGCGTACGAGCTCGCGAAGCAGGCGTCTCCGCTCCTCGTCTGCCTCGACCAGGTCACGGACCCGCACAACCTTGGTGCCGTCGCGCGGAGCGCGGAGGGTGTGGGGGCGACCGGCGTGGTGATCCCGGCTCACGGCTCGGTGCGGGTCACGCCCGCGGTATGCCGCGCGTCGTCGGGCGCCGTCGAGCACGTTCCGATCGCCGTCGTGCCGAACCTGGCGCGCTTCCTCTCCGACGTGAAGGGCAACCACCTGTGGGCATACGCCGCCGACTCGGAGGGGTCGCTCTCCATGTGGGATGTCGACCTCACGGGCGGACTGGCCCTTGTCCTCGGTGCCGAGGGAAAGGGCGTGCGCCCCCTCGTTCGCCGGACGTGCGACGCGACCGTGTCGATTCCGCTAGCGGGCAAGGTCGGCTCGCTCAACGTCTCGGTCGCCGCCGCAGTGCTCCTCTTCGAAGCGCGCCGCCAGCGCACTCGCTGAGGTCCCGAGACCTCGTGGTCAGAGCCACAGGACATTCTGTGTCTGCGATGGCTGACCCGACGCTCTACCTGTTCGACGGCTACAACCTGCTTCACGCGAGCGCATTCACGGAACGGAACGACCTCGTCGACACCCTCGCGAGCTTCGTCGCCGGCCACGGCGCACGCGGCATCGTGGTCTTCGACGGGGTGGGCGAGGAACGTGTGGTCGGACCGCTTGCCGTGCGGTTCACCGCCCACGCCGACGACCTCCTCGAGCGGCTTGCCGCCGAGAATCGGGCATCCGAGAGCGTGTGCGTCGTGTCCTCGGACCATGCGGTTCGCTGGACGTCCGGGCAGGAGGTTCGAAAGGTCGCCTCCAGCGCATTCCTCGCTGAGCTTGCTCCCGTCGAGCACGTGGAACGCGAGCAGACGGGTGCCGGCGGTCGTGTCGGTGACCGGGTGGACGAGGAGACTCGTGCGAAGCTCGAGCGCCTCCGCCGAGGGGAGTAGACGCGAAAGCGCCCCGGCCGCGTGACGCGACCGGGGCGCGTCCGAGGGTTGACTACGCCTGCTGCGGGACAGGCTCGGGCGACCTCTCGTGCTCGAGATTGGGGAGCCACTCGAGCCATGTGGGCAGGTACCAGTTCCACTTGCCGAGCAGCTTCATCGTCGCGGGCAGGAGCACTGCTCGAACGATCGTGGCGTCGATCAGGATCGCTGCGGAGAGGCCGATCCCGAACTCCTTCATGTCGACGATCGGCATGAGGGCGAACACGCCGAAGACGAGCATCATGACGGCGGCTGCGCTGGTGACGACGCCGGCCGTCGACTTGATCCCGCGGGCGACCGCGTTCTCGGTCGAGAGACCGCGGTCGTAGTACTCGCGCACCCGGCTCAGGATGAACACGTGGTAGTCCATCGAGAGGCCGAAGAGGATCACGAACAGGAACATCGGCAACCAGGCTGCGACGCCGCCGTTCGAGTTGAAGTCGAGCAGGTTCTCGCCCCAGCCCCACTGGAAGACCGCGACAACGATGCCGTACGCGGCTGCCACCGAGAGCAGGTTCATCACGATCGCCTTCGCCGGGATGACGACGGAGCGGAACGAGACGAGCAGGAGGACGAACGCGAAGGCCAGGACGAAGCCGAAGACGATCGGCACTGCTGACTTCATCGCGTCGTTCCAGTCCTTCGAGGACGCCGTCTCGCCCGTGACCGCGTACTCGATGTGCGGGACGTTCCCGAGCGTGGCGGGGACCACCTCGTCGCGAAGGGTGGCGAGCGCGTCGTTCGAGCTGCCGTCCGTTCCCTTTTCTGCGAGCGGGATCTGCACCTGTACGGCCTTGCCTCCGGGAGCGGTCTCGACGTCGATGGGGCCGAGGCCGGCTCCCGAGGCGAGCGCCTGTCTGCGGAGCTCGGCGATGGCAGCCTGCAGCTCGGGATCGGAGGCGTCGCCTGCGATCGCGACGATAGCCGGAGTGGCGCCGCCCGGGAACGCGTCGTTCACCTTGTTGTACGACTGCATCTCCTTCAGTGACCTGGGCAGTGCATCGAGGCCCGAGATGGACGTGTGCAGTCCGATCGCGGGATACGCGAGCGCGAGGAGCACGGCGGTTGCGGCGACGGCCGAAACGAGCGGTCGGCGCAGGACGCGATCGAGGATCGCACCCCAGAACCGGGCCTCGTCGTTTCGCCTGAGCCGCCAGAGGAGCGGTACGCGGACCTTCTCGATGCGGTCGCCCAGCCAGGAGAGCATCGCGGGCAGAACCGTGAGCGAGCCGAGCATCGCGACCGCGACGACCATCATCGTCGCGATTGCGAACGACATGAACGTCTTGTCCCCGGAGAAGAACATCCCGGCCATCGCGATCATCACCGTGACGCCCGAGATGAGAACGGCCCGACCCGATGTCGCGGCTGCAGCCTCGAGTGCGGCCGATTCGCTTCGTCCGGACCGCCGCTCGTCACGCTCGCGGCGGATGTAGAACAGCGAGTAGTCGACACCGACTGCGAGCCCGATGAGCAGGACGACGGCCGAGACGTTCTCGTCCATGGGGACGAAGTGGCTCGGCAGCGCGAGCAGACCCATCGTCGCGAGCACGGACGTCAGTCCGAGCAGGAGTGGGATGGACGCTCCGACGAGCGAACCGAAGACGAGCAGCAGGATGCCGAGCGTCAGCGGGATCGAGAGGAGACCTGCACGCGCGAGCTGAGACTTGAACAACTCGTCCAGGGCCTTCCCGGTCGACGCGGAACCTGCCTCGCCGACGTAGAAGCCGGGGTGGGCCTCCGAAACATCGTCGACGGCGGCAGTGATCGTGTCGATGTAGGCGGCAGCCTCGTCGTACGAGCCCTTCGGGCTGAACTGGATCAGCGCCGAGTGGCCGTCCTTCGAGATCTGGCCTTGGTTGTCCGCGGCGAGTGGCGAGCGGAGCCTCGTCACCTGCGGGAAGCGGTCGAGCGTGGCGACCGCGTCGTTCACGACGGCGCGAAACGCGGCATCGTGAATCGTGTGCCTGTGTGACTGGACGAGCACGATCTCGCCCTGCTCGTCGAGCCGGAATCCGCCGTCGCGGATGATGTGGTCCCCCTTGCGGGCTTCGCCGACGTTCATGTCGGCGTCGTCGACGGTCCTGGTGCCGACGGCCATGCCGATCGCGAACGCCGCGATCACGAAGGCGAGCCAGCCGAAGATCGCCGTCTTGCGGTGACCTGCGCTCCAGCGACCCATGCGGGCCGCGATGTTGGTGCTGTGCCTCAGAGGTGACATTTCGCTTCCTTCCTGGGTCGGTGAGACTGCATCCCCAGGATCGCGCGGAAGACGAGCTCGAACAGTGCGGCGGTCAGGTGTCTCGAGGTGCGGCTAGCCGCACCGTCCAGGTCAGGTTTGGACGAACGCCAGAACGGCGAGCACGCGACGGTGGTCGTCGGTGGTGGCAGGCAGGTCCAACTTCGCGAAGATGTTCGTCACGTGCTTCTCCACGGCGCGGAGCGTGACGAAGAGCCGATCTGCGATTGCCTGGTTCGACCGGCCCTCTGCCATGAGCTCCAGGACCTCTCGCTCTCTCGGAGTCAA
>JAIBJO010000131.1 GCA_020029615.1 Actinomycetota bacterium | reverse complement strand
CCGGGATTCGCACCGGGCGCAGGTACGATCGGCCGCGCAGATGGGCCATCGCGTCACCCTCATCCCCGGCGACGGGACAGGCCCAGAGCTCGCCGAAGCCGCTCAACGAGTCCTCGAGGCCACAGGTGTGCCGTTCGAGTGGGACGTCCAGCGAGCGGGAACGGAGGTCATGGAGGAGGCGGGCACGCCGCTCCCGGCCGACACGCTCGAGTCGGTACGGCGAAACGGCGTGGCACTGAAAGGGCCGATCACGACACCGGTAGGCACGGGGTTCCGCTCGGTCAACGTCGCGCTTCGCCACGAGCTGGAGCTGTACGCGTGCCTGCGCCCGTGCAAGTCGTACGTGGGAGTTCGCTCCCGTTACGACGATGTCGACGTCGTGATCGTTCGCGAGAACACCGAGGATCTCTACGCGGGGATCGAATACGAGGCCGGAAGCGCCGACGGAGAGCGAGTGATCGCGCTGTTGAACGAGCTCCAGTCGCGACAGATCGTGGCAGGGTCGGGGATCTCGGTGAAGTCGATCAGCGCGGCCGCCTCGGAGCGGATCATCCGCTTCGCCTTCGAGTACGCCCGCGCGCACGGGCGCCGGCTGGTCTCGGGCGTGACGAAGGCGAACATCATGAAGTTCACGGACGGCCTCTTCCTCTCCGTCTTTCGCGAGGTCGCGGCCGACTATCCGGACATCGAGTCACGCGAGGTGCTCGTGGACGCGCTCACGATGCAGCTCGTGCAGCGGCCGGAGGAGTTCGACGTCCTCGTGCTGCCGAACCTGTACGGCGACATCATCTCGGACTTGACGGCGGGCCTCGTCGGCGGGCTCGGGCTGGCGCCGGGAGCCAACATCGGTGAGAAGGCGGCAGTGTTCGAAGCGACGCACGGATCTGCTCCGAAGTACAAGGGCCAGAACAAGGCGAACCCGACGGCGATGATCCTCTCCGGGAAGCTCATGCTCGAGCACCTCGGCGAAGACGACGCAGCTCGACGCCTCGAGGCCGCAGTTGCCGCCGTCATCGCGGCCGGCGAGCGTGTCACCTACGACTTCAAGCCGTCGCGCGACGACCCGACGGCGGTCGGGACCTCCGAGTACGCGGACGCGATCATCGAAGAACTGGAGGCGTGATGCGAAAGAAGATCACCGTCGTCGGCGCCGGGAACGTCGGCGCGACCTGCGCGCAGGAGCTCGCGCGGCGCGATTACGCCGACGTCGTCCTCGTCGACATCATCCCGAGCTTCCCGCAGGGCAAGGCGCTCGACATCAACCAGGCGGGAGCGGTACTCGGCTACGAGCCGGCGATGACCGGGTCGAACGGCTACGAAGAGACCGCGGGCTCGGACGTCGTGGTCGTCACCGCAGGCAGGCCACGCTCTCCGGGCATGAGCCGTGACGACCTCGTCGCCACGAACGAGGCGATCGTCTCGGCCGTGACGAAGGAAGCGGTGAGGCACTCGCCGGACTCGATCATCGTCGTCGTCTCGAACCCGCTCGACGCCATGTGTCACGTCGCGAAGGCGACGTCGCGCTTCAGGAAGCACCGCGTGGTGGGCATGGCAGGAATTCTCGACACCGCACGCTTTGCGACGTTCATCTCGCAGGAGCTCGACGTCTCGGTGAAGGACGTGACGGCCGTCGTCCTCGGCGGCCACGGCGATCAGATGGTGCCAGTCGTCTCCGCGACCAACGTCGGCGGAGTGCCCCTCCCCGAGCTGATGCCGAAGGCGCGCATCCGCAAGCTCGTCGAGCGGACGAAGTTCGGCGGCGGCGAGCTCGTCGGCCTGCTCGGCACGTCGGCCTGGTACGCGCCCGGCGCCGCCGCCGCGCAGATGGTCGACTCGATCTGCCTCGACGAGAAGCGCATCCTCCCGTGCACGGCGTACCTCGAGGGCGAGTACGGCATCGACGGCCTCTACATGGGCGTGCCGGTGAAGCTCGGAACAGGAGGCGTCGAGGAGATCGTCAAGCTCCGGCTCACGGTTGACGAGAAGAAGATGCTGCGCGCGTCCGCCGCCGCGGTGCGTGACGTCGTCTCGGTTCTCGGGAGGTCGTAGGGCGAGATATATCTCGCTCCTACAACGAATGGACCTTCAGCTTCAGGGCAAGACCGCCATCGTCTGCGGCGCATCGTCGGGGATCGGGCTCGGCATCGCCCAGTCACTGGCGGACGAGGGCGCGAACGTCGTCATGTTCGCGCGGCGACGGGACGTGCTCGAGCGCGAGGCCGAGCGACTCGGCGGCCTCGCTGTCGCCGGCGACGTCACGAGCGCGGCCGACCTCGAGCGTCTCGTCGCGGCTGCGATCGGTGCGTTCGGTGGTATCGACATCGTCGTCAACAACTCAGGAGGCCCGCAGCGAGCCCTAGCCTCCGCGCTCACCGCAGAGCAGGTCGAAAGCGCTGCGCAGCTCCTGCTCGTCTCCGTCGTACGACTGACCGGGCTCTGCCTTCCTCACCTGGAGCAAAGCACCGCGGGTCGCATCGTGAACGTGACCTCGAGCACCGTACGGGAGCCGATCGACAACCTCGCGCTGTCGAACGCGCTCCGTCCGGGCGTTATCGGGTGGGCGAAGTCGCTTGCCCGCGAGCTCGGGCCGAAGGGCATAACGGTGAACTCGATCGCTCCCGGCCGAATCGACACCGACCGAGTTCGCGAGGTGTACCCGGACGGCCCGACCGAGGACGACCTGCAGGAGATCCCGCTGCACAGGCTCGGCAGAACGCGGGAGGTCGGAGACGTGGTGGCGTTCCTCTGCTCGGAGCGGGCGTCCTATGTCAGCGGAACCGTGATCTTCGTCGACGGCGGGCTCACGCGCAGCCTGTAGACCGGGGAGACGTGAAGCGCCTCTCGATCGTCGCTGTCGTGCTCGGCGCGCTCGGACTCGTGACGGCGATCGTGCTCTGGACGGTCCCCGGCGACGAGTTCATCCTGACGCCGGACAAGGCAAAGCCGCTGGCAGGCCGCGTCGTGGTGGAGGGAAGCCGACCGCGTGGCGGAGGTGACGTCTACTACGTCGATCTCTTCGTGCGACGTGCCCGCGTGCTCGAGCAACTCCTGCCGTTCACGCGCCCGGAGGGCTCGACCGTCCTTCCGGAGCAGGCGCTCTTGCCGCCGGGCACGACCGACGCGGAGCGAGATCGGCAGAACGCCGCCGACATGCAGCGCTCCGAGGAGATCGCTTCCGTGGTCGCATTGCAGACCCTCGGGTACGACGTCAGCGCGACGCCCCGCGGGGCGCTCGTAATCGGCGTTGCGTCGAACGTTCCCGCTGCGGCGAAGGTCGACGCGGGAGATGTCATCGTCGCCGTCGACGGCGTCCCGGTACACACGCCGGACGAGCTGCGTCGCGAGGTCGGGCGGCGCAAGCCGGGCGACGACGTCCGGCTGACCGTGCGCCGTGGGCAGGAGTCATTCGATCTGACGTTTCCGACGGTCGCCAGCTCCACGGAGCCGGATCGCCCGATCATCGGCATCACCGTCGACCAGGAGGCGGACATCGACCTTCCGTTCGACGTCGACATCGACCTCGGCCGCGTCGGCGGCCCGTCCGCAGGTCTCCCGTTCGCCCTCGAGATCGCCCGCAAGCTGGGGCGTGACGTCACCCACGGATGCAAGATCGCCGCGACCGGCGAGCTCGCGCTCGACGGCACGGTCCTCCCGATCGGAGGAATCAGGCAGAAGACGATCGGAGCACGGCGCGCGGATGTGGACTTCTTCGTCGTGCCCGCCGGTCGGAACGCCGAGGGAGCGCAGGAGAATGCGGAGGGGCTCACCATCATCCCTGTGAAGAGTTTTCAACAGGCGTTGCGAAAGCTGACAACGTCCGATGCAAAGTGCTGACTTTGCAGGCACTTCGCCGCTTTTGACAACAGGCGCAAATTGCGGGCGTTTCCTCCGAGAGGGGGTTGTCTCGCCGGGACCTGGTCGCAAGAATGCTGGCTGGTCGGCGAGGGGCGACCTCCAATCACATGGCTGCAAAGACGAAGAGAGAGCCCACCTGCGACGACTGCTACTTCCGGCGCGAGGGCCTGTGCGCACTGGCGGGCAACGTCCCGTGTCCCACGTTCCGCGTGGCCGTGGCGGGCTCCCTGGCACCGCCTCGACAGCCACGGCTCGTCCCGAGGCCTCTGTCACCGGTCGCGGTCAGCCACGCGGCGTAGGATTCCGGCGTGCAAGGGACGCCTGAAAAGGACACGCCCTGGAAGCTCATCGCGTTCGGCGCGCTCGCCGTCTACGCGATCCTCATCGTCCTGTTCAACCGCAAGCAGGTCGACGTCAGCTTCGTGTTCTTCTCGGCGGAGATCTCACTGCTCGTGCTGATCTTGCTGTGCGTGGGCATCGGGTTCGCTGCCGGCTTCCTCTTCGATCAGCTGCGCGGTCGGCGCAAGCGGCAACGTTCGGGCCCGTAGGGCGAGGCACGCCTCCCCCGGGCCGGGCATGCCCGGGCCCCTACAGCAGGTTCGCGAGGATCTCGATGCCCTCCTCGATCCGCTCGGGTGTTTCGTAACTGAACGCGAGCCGGACGGAGCCGAGCCCGAGGCGGGATGCGAGGGGATAGAAGTCCTGACCTCGCACGAACGCGACGCCTTCAGCCTCGGCTCGAGCAAGAAGGTCAGCGGTGGCCATCCCGCTCGGCAGCTCGAGCCAGACGAAGTAGCCGCCCGCCGGCCGGCTCCACGACGATCCGGACGGGAAGGTCCGCTCGAGGGCTTGACGCATCGCGTCGCGCCTGGCCGCGAGCTCGGCGCAGACTCGAGCGAGGTTCGGCTCGAAGTAGCCGCGCTCGATGAACTCCGAGATGATCGCCTGGGTGAGGAACGGCGGCGATATGTAGGTCGAGACCGCGCGCTCCTCGAATGCTGCGACGGTGTCCGCAGGAAGCACGAAGTACCCGACCCGCAGCCCCGGGGCCGCCGTCTTCGAGAACGAGGACGCATAGGTCACGAGCTCGCCGCCCTCGAGGTCGAGCAGGGAAGGCTGAGCGTCGCCCTCGTAGCGCACGAGGCCGTAAGGATCGTCCTCGAGAATCGCGAGGCGGTGCGCGACCGCGATCTCGACGATGCGGCGGCGACGCTCGGTCGAAAGCGATCGACCGCTCGGGTTCTGAAACGTCGGGATCGTGTACAGGAAGGACGGCGGCTCGGGCCTCCGTCGTAGCTCGGCCTCGAGCGCGTCGGGGTCGAGGCCCTCGTCGTCCATCCGCAGCGCGACGATTTCGACACCCTCGCGCGCGAGGATCTTAAGTGGTCGGTCGTAGCTCGGCGCCTCCACGAGAACGCGACCAGGACGACGCGCGAGCTGCTCGGCCGCGTGGAACGCGAACCCCTGAAGCCCGCCGACCGTGAGGACGACTCGCGCGGGATCGACACCACGCTGGTCGGCCACCCACTCACGAAGCGGCGCGTAGCCGACGCCCGGTCCGTAGGCGAACACCTTCGCGCCCTCACGCTCGGCAACCGCGTATGCGCACTCGGCGAGCTGGGCAGCGGGGATCAGCTCCGGCGCGGGGGCGCCGCGCGCGAACGAGATCGGCGGGTCGGGCATCGGCCCGAGCGTACCGGTACCGGTCTCGGGATCCCGGGTCAGGCGCCGGAGATCTCGGCCGCGAGCTGCGCAGTCTCGGTCGGCGACGTGCCGACCCGAATGCCCTTCGCCTCGAGTGCTTCCTTCTTGGCCTGCGCCGTCCCTGCGGAGCCCGAGATGATCGCCCCCGCGTGCCCCATCGTCTTGCCGGGTGGCGCGGTGAACCCGGCGATGTAGGCGACGACGGGCTTCGTCATCTCCGACGCGATGAACTGGGCAGCCTTCTCCTCCTCGTCACCGCCGATCTCTCCGACCATGACCACCTGCTCGGTCTCGAGATCGGCCTCGAACAGCGACAGGATCTCGATGAACGACGACCCGACCACCGGGTCGCCGCCGATCCCGACGATCGTGGAGTT
>JAIBJO010000040.1 GCA_020029615.1 Actinomycetota bacterium | reverse complement strand
CGGGGCGCCGGTAGGACGAAGCCCCCCGAGGAGCACTACGCGGAAGCGGAAGGTTCGTCGGGAAGGTGGACGAAAGCGTTCCCGGCTCGGCGAACTCTTCCGGCCGGGCCTTGTGTGCCCGGCCCTCTTTCTTTCTTCGGACGACTCAGAGCACATGCGGCCGATCGCAAAGCCGCCCTGCGTGAAAAGAAAACATCGCAATTTGCGAGCAGCCAGCGTGGGACGGCCTTGACGCGGCTTGCTGAACCCCTTAGGTTGCTGCTTGCACCGAGTACGGAGCGTCCGAGGTTGATGGCTCTCCGATCGGCAGCCGCTTCGGCGGAGGTCAGTCGGAAAGCCGGACGAAGGCGCCACCGGCTCGGTGCATTTCTTTCTGGGGATCCCACGCCGCGCGCGAGCGCCGTGAGGGGCATGCCGGCGGCCACGACCCGGACACTGAGGGAGGCCGCAGGGCTGCTCGGCGGGCAACTCGCCACGTCGACAGGGACACGAGCCCGTCGATTCGAGTTGGCGCAATTTGCACCGAATTTCGTCGCCCGGGTGCTTGACCGGGAGCCCGCCCGTCCATAGAGTGCGCGATGCACCGAGCACGGAGTGTCCGAGGTTGATGGCTCTCCGAGTGGTTGTCGCTTCGGCGGCGGTCAGTCGGAAGGTCGGACGAGGGCACCACCGACTCGGTGCATTTCTGTTGGCGCCTATCCTGGCCGCGTGCGCCGGCTTCTCGTCCTCGTCAGCGCGATCATCTTCGTCGACACGCTGCTCTTCTCGGCACTGACGCCGCTCGTTCCGGGCTACGCCGACGAGTTCGACCTGTCGAAGTCGGGCGTAGGACTGCTCGTCGGCGCGTACGGGGCCGGGGCGCTGTTCGGCGGCATCCCGGGCGGGCTCGCCGCGGCGCGGGTCGGGCCGAAGCGCGCTGTCGTCGGCGGGCTGCTGCTGCTGGGCGTCGCCTGCCTTGCGTTCGCGACGGCCGACAGCGCGGCCACCCTTGCCGGCGCGCGGTTCGTCCAGGGGCTCTCGAGCACTGCGACGTGGGCCGGAGCGCTCACATGGATCTCGGTAGCCGCTCCGCGCGACCGACGGGGCGAGGTGATCGGGACCGCGTTCGGCGCCTCGGTGCTCGGCGCGATCCTCGGACCGGCGTTCGGCGGCCTGGCAGAGCACGCAGGGATCCGCACGTCTTTCATCACCGTCGCCGTCCTTGTATTCGTGTTCGCCGTCCTCTCGACGCTGGCCGAGTCGACCCGCACGGAGCCGGTGACGCTCGAAGGCCTCGGGCTCGCGCTGCGCGACCGGCGGTTTCTCGGCGGCCTCTGGCTGAACATGCTCCCAGCGATGCTGTTCGGGCTCCTCATCGTGCTCGTCCCGCTCGCGCTCGACGATGCAGGATGGACGACCGTAGCGATCGCCGCCGTGTTCTTCGGGGCCGGCCTCGTCGAGGTCTGCCTCAACCCCTTCCTCGGCCGCTTCAGCGACCGCGTGGGGCGTCTTCTCCCCATTCGCTTCGCGCTCGTCGCGTCCGTCGCGGTTGCACTGGCGCTCGCCGCGGCCTCCGGGCCTGTGCTGATCACGCTGCTCGTGTGCGCGGCCTCCGTCGGCTTCGGGGGACTGTTCACTCCGGGCATGGCGCTGGCCTCGCACCGCGCCGACACGGTCGGGCTCGCGCAGGGATTGGCGTTCGGTGTCATGAACACCGCCTGGGCGCTCGGCGAGCTACTCGGGCCGACCGGTGGAGGGGTGCTCGCCGACTCCTATGGCGACGCAGTGCCTTACGTCGTCGGCGCCATGCTCTGCGCCGTCACGCTGGCAGCGACGTACCGAGTCACCGGACGGGCTCGGCCGCAGGTGGCGTGAAGCGTTCCCGTCTGCTCGCGGCAGGGCCCGACCCGAGAGAGCGCGCGGCCTCGAGGGTCGGCGGGAAGCGCTCGAGAACCCAGCTCGCGTCGAGTTGCGACAGGCGGTAGTCGCGCCCGTTGACGAGCGCATAGTCTCGACGCCGCGGGTCCATTGGCAGCCGTGACTCCACCGGGTACCAACGGTTGTGGCGATCGATCAGGTCGTTCACCTCGTCGAACGCGACACTCCGTGCGGCCTTGACCCAGCCGCGCCGGAAGCGCGCGGCGTCGCCGGCGCACTCCTCTGCCAACGCCAGCCAAGCCTGCCGAAGCTCCTCCTCGTGAGCCTCCGTGCGCTGCTCGATCTCTCGCAGGCGGAGCATGTAGGGCAGAGGCCCACGCGTGGCGACGAGATACGCGTCCGCGCTCGGGCGGAAGGCGCGCACGCGGATGGGAAGCGGTCGACCCGTCAGCGCGATGGAGCGGAGGTCCTCCTGTAGCCCCGCCTGCTCACGGCGCTGCCTCGGCGTCTCCGGAAGCACGACCCCCTGGCGCATGATCGCGTCGCGCTCGGCCTTCTCCACGGCCTAATTAGACCTGGCGCAGCCTCTAGGGCGAGAGCAATCGTGCGAACCACGACCGACGCGCCGACGGCTCGCGGTGGTCTACATCCCCCGCCGCCTCGGGCTGCTTCTCTCGCTTCGGCAGGCGCATGAGCTCCTGCTCGCCGCGCCGTTCCCGCAGGCGCTCGAAGTCCCCACGGATCGCCGAGCGCATGTCCTCGAGATGGCTCTCCTCTCTCACGGCCGATCCTTCCCGGCCGCGCCGATGACTCCTTCCGGCCCGGCGTCAGCGCGGCGACGCGAACGTCGCGGTCCAGACGACCGCGTCACCGTCTCCGAGAAGACCCGGCGCACGCACCGGAGCCGCGCCGATGTGTCGGAAGCCCGCGCCGAGCACGTTTGCGCGGTGTGGCGGTGACTGAAGCCATGCCCGCAGGACGTCGCGGGCCGAGATCTGCCCCCAGGGCCCGGCGAACAGGTTCTCACCGAAGCTCGCGTATCGATACCCCGCAGTACGGACAGCTGCCGTCACCTCGGCTCCACAGGGCGTGTGCGAGAACTGGCCGCAGGACGCCACACCCTGGCCCTTGAGCGCGGCGGCACGGCGGAGAGCCGGAAGTTGGACGAGAGGCTCACGACGATCCTGCGCCCGAGCCCAGTTGACGAGACAGCCGACGGCGCGAGCCTGGGCCGCCGGTGAAGCTGCCACGTCGTCCGCCGACCTGCACGCCCCGGCCGGTGCCAGGTATGCCGTCCAGGCGCGCCCCGCGCCGTCAGCCGGGACCGCGACGAGAAGCGCCGCCAGAAAGGCCACGACGGAAGCTGTCACCCCGAGGCGCATCGGAGTTGCCGAGGTCGCAGAAGCCACGGTTCGTACCGTGCGCCAGAAGCAGCCGGCCGCCCTGCCCTGATCGGGGGACGGGTCGTCCCCCGAGCCAGTGATCGTGACCCGCTTCAGGCATCACTCGCCGGCTCCGGCGGCTCCCCCGGTTGGTGGGACCGCCACGTGGCAGCGGCGAGGAGGCCGAGTGCAAGCGTCGGCAGGACGGTGAGCGCGCGGTAGACGAGCGTCGCCGTCACAGCCTCGGCGTTGGGAGCGCCGAACGCGACGAGCGCACCGGTGAGCCCTATCTCCACGATCCCGACGCCCGCCGGCGTGAGCGGGATCGCCCCCAGGATTCGAACCAGCGCCCACGCGGCGAACGCTTCGACGCCAGACACCTCCGATTGAGTCACGCCCACGACGCGGAGGCAGACGACGAGGAGAACGAAGACCGTCAGATGCCCGGCGAGCGTTGCGACGGTGAGGACGTGCCAGCGCCTGCGCAGAAGGCCGAGCGCGCGCACGCGGAATCCGACGAAGCTCTCGGCGCCCCACGAGACGGGCTTGCCTCGAATCAGCCGCTTGAAACGATTCGCGATGCGTGCCGCTCTGCCGCCGATGCTCCGCGCTCGACTCGGTCGTGAAAGCGTCAGCGCGAAGGACACGAGGACGACGGCGAGGATGACCACGGCGACGATGGCCGCCGTCCGAAGCGCAGGATGGTGCTCGTCGGCGGCCGTGAGGAGAGCC
The DNA here is from genome assembly GCA_020029615.1 of Actinomycetota bacterium. Classification (GTDB taxonomy): domain Bacteria; phylum Actinomycetota; class Thermoleophilia; order Gaiellales; family Gaiellaceae; genus GMQP-bins7. The sequence goes on along the minus strand of JAIBJO010000040.1, from coordinate 14,078 downwards.
AGGGCGACGACCGGGAAGATGAGATTCGCCAACTGGTTCCAGATCCCGGTCACCGCGACGGCGAGCCCCACGGGCCCCGACGCAAAGCCCCACGACCGCAGCATGGAGTACGAGCCGGCCAACCCGACTGCCGCGCCCGCCGGGGAGACGATCGCGAGCGCAGTCGACGCCTGGGTCATCGCCATCGCCTGCCGATACCCGAGCCCGGGAAGGGCGGCCAACCAGGGCGGCGGGAACGTCGCGAGGTTGAGCAGTGTCGCGAGGATCAACAACAGCCAGTCCTGCCAGCGGAGGGTGCGCAGGACGTCGATGACGTCGCGATAGTCCGCGATCCGCGGAAGGAAGAACACGAAGACGGCGACGACCACCGCGATCGTCCCAGCGCCACCAAGCAGCCGCTTGTGGGTGGTCGTCAGGCGCGGCCGCGAGGTCGTACTGTCCGACATTTGTAGGAACCTATCGTCCGGCAGATCCCGTCACGGAAGGAGTCGCCCCATGAAACCCACCCGACGTCTCACCTTCTCCCCCGCCACCGCGCTGGGGCTCATCGCCCTGTTCTTCGCACTCGGCGGCTCCGCGTTCGCCGTCGGGGAGCACATCCAGAGTCCGTCCGTCGCTCAGCAACGCTGCGCCAACGGAGCCGTTCGTGGAGTCGCCACTGTCGTAGGCGATCCGAACAAGGGGCTCGCGAACATGCCCGATCAGTTCACAAGCGCAAATGCGCTCTTCTCCCGGAAGTTCAACTGCACCGGTCGGGCGGTCCAGGTGCGACGAGTCGACACGGGCGTCTTCGAGGTGCGCTTCGTCGGGAATTCCGCCCCGAGCGCCGTCGTCAACGCACTCGGCCCCTCTGTCGGCTCCGCCGCGACGGTCGCTCCGGGCACGTTCCGGGTCTCGCTATATGGCGCCGGAAACGCCGGCGCCGGGGACGGCGCGTTCGTTGTCGCCGCCATGTAGGGCCGCTACGGAAGGCGTGGCGAGACGGCGGCGGAGAGCACTCCGGCGAGGAGAAGGAAACCGGCGGCGATCGCGACGAACAGGAACGTGATCTCGCTCTTTCCCGGCTCGCGGCCGACGCGTGAGCCGAGGTTCTCGTAGGACTGCTGGAGCGCTTCCGCGGTCCGTGCTTCGGAGAACTGGCCACCGGTGGTCTCCGCTATGGCGCGCAGGGTCTCGGGATCGGGCGGTACGGGGATGAGCTGGCTGTCGCTTGGGCCCGAGAATCCGAACTGGCCGCGGTCGATCACGCCGGCGGGCGTCCCGAGCGCGATCGTGTGGACCGGGAAGCACGCTTTCTTCGCGAGCGCCGCGCCCTCGAGCGGCTGGAGAACGCCGCGGGTCTGTGCGCCGTCGGACAGGAAGAGAATCGACACCGGGCTCGTCTCGTCACATCCCACCGCCTGTGCCAACGCTCGCGTCACCCCGAGACGGCCCGCCGCGATCTGGCCCGCCGCAGGCGGCTGCTCGCCCGTCGCCCGCTGGCCGAGCTCGACTGCAGCTCGAAGCGCGTCTCCGATCGCGGTGCCTCCGTAGAAGAGGAAGCTGTCGATATCGTCGATCGCCGTCTGGACGAGCTCGTGGTCGCTGGTCGGCGGCGTGGCCACCTGCGCTTCGCCGGCAAAGACGACGAGGCCGACCCGCAACCCGTCCGGGGCCTTGGAGAGGAACGTGCGGAGGGCCTCCTGCGCCGCTCCCAGCCTCGTCGGCGCGACGTCTTCGGCCTGCATCGAACGCGACGTGTCCACGACCAGGATCACCGTCGCACGCTCCTTGAGGAGCATTCGCTCGACCTCGGGTCTCGCCACGGCGACGACGAGTGCCGCGATCCCGAGCAGGAAGAGCACGGCCGGGACGACGCGCAGCCACGATCTTCCGGACGCCACGGAAGCCAGGACGTCGAGGTTCGGGTAGCGAACTGCGTAACGCATGCGGCGGCGCTCCGCGAGTAGCCAGACCCCGACGGCAGCCCCGAGCACCAGCAGGCCGAGCAGAAGCCACGGGCTCTGGAAGCTCATCGTTTCCTCGCGCACACTGCATGGACCTGGACCACGGCGCGCACGCCGGCAAGCTCGGCATCGGCCCGCACCTCGACGACGACCTCGCGCCCACGCACGGACTGGTCGCCCGACACGCCCTCGACGAGGCTCGCGCTCGGCGGCGTCCGCGTGAAGAAGCCGAATGCGTGCGAGGCGCCGACGAGCCGTTCGCCCGCGCGACAGCGCTGTCGGACCGAGGCCGTACCGGGGCGGACGCGAACCATCCGCACCCGCCTGGTCGTCGGTCGCCCCGGCCGGACTACGGTCGCCGAGGTCGGTACCCGAGTCGCTCCTCCGGCGCCGGGTATACAGCCGATGAACGGCTTGAAGCTCGGCGCTCGCCCCGACCCGGCATGCGTCGCGAAGAACACGGCAGATCGGGACGTCGTGATCCCGGGGTTGACGGGACTTCCGAGCGCGCCGAGAAAGCCGACGTCGATCGCGCGACTGCTGAGCCGCGCATCGAGCCCACCGACGACGTGGCCACGCGGGCACGTCAGTTGATACTCGAGCCGCGGGCGAGGAGTCTCGTTCGAGGTCGGAACAGCCACCCAGGGGCCGGCCACCGAGACACAGACCATGAAGCCGTCACACTCGTTCGCGCCTCCGGCCGGAGAGGCGACCACGAGCGAACACGCCAGGACCACGAGCACGCCGAGGACGCGGAGCGAGGTCACGGGACCCTCCGGAAGAGCAGCATGGAGATGGAGCCGGCCACCAGCAGGAGCAGGGCCGCCGCGCCCGCGAAGACGTCGGTGACCTCGCGCGATTCGTCGCGCGACCCGAGCCGCGACCCGAGGTCCTCGTAGACGCGGCTGAGCTCCGTGCTGTCGGACGCCGTGAAAAGCTCGCCGCCCGAGGTTGCCGAGATCTCCTCGAGCGTCTCCGGGCTCGGAGGCACGCGGATGATCCGGCGAAATCCGCCCGTCAACGTCTCCTCGACGACGCCGTCGGGCGTGCCCAGGAGGACGGAGTACACCGGAACGCCGCGCTCCCTGGCCGTTTGCGCCGCTTCGGCGGGGTCGACGCGGCCGCCGTCCCTCGCGCCGTCCGAGATGAGCAGGATCGCCCGCGGTGGGGGCGGCTCGTCCGTCCTGGCCTGAGGCTGGCCGATCTGGAGCGAGAGCGCGACGGCGTCCCCGATCGCGGTGCCTTCACCCGTGGCGAGCGAATCGAGAGAAGCCTCGACCAGAGCGCGGTCCTCTGTCGGAGCGACGCCCACGGCCGCCCGCGTCGCGAACGAGACGACGCCGACGCGAAACTTCTCAGGGACGTCGGCGAGGAAAGCCTTGGCCGCCGCGCGGGCGGCATCGAGCCGGGTCGGCTCGACGTCGGTCGCCTTCATCGACCGGGAGACGTCCATCGCAAGGACGATGGTCGCCTCTTCGCGGGGGACGCTTACGGTCGCCGTCGGCCGCGCGACGCCCACGATCATCGCGGCGAGGGCCAAGAGCGCGAGCACGAGGGGTAGGGCGCGAACCCGACCGGGAGCGCGGTCGACAACGTTCGGAAGGAGGTCCGGGTTTCCGAAGCCGGCCTGGGAGCGGACACGCCGCCGCTCCGACCACCTGTACGCGAGGACGAGGCCGGGGATCAGCAGGAGAGCAACGAGCGCAATCGGCCAGGTGAAGCTCATCTCCGACTCCTGCGGAGGAACACGACGAGGGTGCGGAGCCAGTCGCCCGACGTGCCCAGCACGACGTGGCGGACACCTGCGGACGCGAAGACGCGGGAAACCTCCGCGCGCTCTGCCGACGCTGCGAGCGCGAAGCGCTCGCGCAGCCGACGGCTGCGCGTGTCGACCCTGAGCTGGCGCCCGGTCTCGGGGTCGACGAGCCACAGCAGCCCGACGTTCGACAACTCCTGCTCGCGGGGATCGCGGACCTCCACCACCACGACGTCATGCCGACCCGCGAGGTCGAGCAGCGGACGCCGCCAGTCGCGCGGCCCGCGAAAGTCCGAGACGACGACGACCAGTGACCGCTGGCGGGCGAGTGCGCCCGTGCGAGCCAGCGCCTCGCCGAGCGACGGCTCGCCGGCTGCTCCGCCGGAGGAGTTGCTTCGCAGCGCCGAGAGCAGCCCGACGAGGCCCGCTCTTCCCTGGCGCGGCGGCAGGACGTGCTCCGCCGCCCCGCCGAAGGTGACGACGCCGAGACGATTGCCGCGGCGAGTCGCCAGGTGGCCGAGCGCCACCGCCACTCCCTCTGCGACGTCCGCCTTGCGGCGATCGGCCGTTCCGAACTGCATCGACGCAGAGCCGTCGAGCACGAGCCACGTGACGAGCACGCGTTCGGCGAGGTCGACTCGCACGTGTGCCTCGCCGGTACGCGCCGTGACGTTCCAGTCGATCCGGCGGACGTCGTCACCCAGGACGTACGGACGCACCATCGCGAGCTCCGAGCCGGCCCCGAGCAAGGTCGAGCGAAAGTCTCCGGCCAGGAGCCCTTCCACCCTGCGCCCGATCGACACGTCGAGTGCACGGAGCAAGCCCTCTGGCATCGGCCCGGGCCCTGGGCGCTCCGGGGTCGGGCGTGAGAGGAGGGTGCTCGCGTTCCTCACGCGGCGTTCACGCGCGCCAGATCGAGTTGCGGGACCGGAACGGCGGCGAGCACCTGGTCGAGAATCGCGTCGGGGCTCACGTCCTCGGCGAGTGCCTGGTACGAGAGGACGAGCCGATGCCTGAGCGCGTCTCGCGCGAGCGCCTGGAGATCCTCGACGAGGGCGTACTCGCGCCCGCGGACCAACGCGAGAGCCCTCGCTCCCTGCACCAGGCTGATGGGCCCACGAGGGCTGGCGCCGTACGAGATGTAGGCGGCCAGGTCCGGCAGCCCATGGGCGGCCGGGTCACGCGTCGCGGTCGCGACGTCGACCGCGTAGCTCACGAGCGACGGGTCGACGTAGATGTCGGAGACCGCGCGCTGGAGGGCCTTCAGGTCGTCGAGCGAGAGCGCCTGGCGAAGCTCCGGGGCGTCCACGAGCTGCCGCTGCACGACCGTGAGCTCCTCGTCGTGCTGCGGGTACCCGATCAGGACCTTGAGCATGAAGCGGTCGATCTGGGCCTCGGGGAGCGGATAGGTCCCCTCCGACTCGATCGGGTTCTGTGTCGCCATCACGAGGAACGGATCGGGAACCGGATGCGTCTCGTGACCGATAGTCACCTGGTGCTCCTGCATCACCTCGAGGAGCGCAGACTGCACCTTCGCAGGCGCGCGGTTGATCTCGTCCGCGAGCAGGAAGTTGCAGAACACCGGGCCGAGCTCGGTGTCGAAGGTGCCGTCACCCGCCCGGTATATTCGCGTCCCGACGAGATCCGAGGGAACGAGATCGGGTGTGAACTGCACGCGGGCGAAGCTCCCTCCGAGAACGCCGGCCGTCGTCTTGATCGTCAGCGTCTTCGCGAGGCCCGGAACGCCTTCGATCAGGAGGTGCCCCTGCGCCAGCAGACACACGAGCACGCGCTCGAGCATCGCGTCCTGCCCGGCGATGATCCTCCGGATCTCGAACAGCGCTTGCTCGAGCTGCTCCTTGGCCTGCGGTGGGGTCGGAACGGCGTCTGCCGGGTTCTGCTCGGTCATGTCGTGCCCCTTCTTTCGCGGCTGGGAGCCTTATACGAAAGCACGCCGGGCTGAGTTTTGGGTAAGAGCTCGGTGAAGGGCCTGTTTCTCTAGATCCGCTGGACGCCCATTGTGATCGATCCGACATACCCCGAGCCGCTTCGGGCGAGCTTCAGCGTCGAGCGCTTGCCGCCGTTGCGGTAGATGCTGTCGCCCGTGTTGCGCGGGTCGCGATTCGGTCGACTGGCGTACGGCCGACGCCTGTAGACGACGTCCGTGACCGCATCCGGGAAGTACAGCTGCCCCGTGTGAACGATGTTGCCGCCGAGATGCACCATCACGTGAACGTGCACGGTTCGGCCCGGATACCAGCCGGGATAGATCGTGGTGAACGATGCGACTCCTTTCGCGTTCGTCCGCTGCACACCGCGCAGGTAGCGCTTGCCGAGCGTGTCCTGATTGCTCGTACCCGAATACACCCCGCCTGCGTCGCAGTGCCAGACGTCCACGGCAGCCCCCTTGATCGCCTTGCACGTCGAGACGTCGACAACCGCGAGCCGGAGGGTCAGCGGAGTGCCTGCCTTCCCCTCGGTAATGTCGCGCCGCACGTTCGCGCCCTCGAGGTAGTACGGCCCTTCCGTCTGCTCGGGCGCAAGCACGCACGTCACCATGCCCGCCGCAACGGCGGCAGGGCCTGAGGCCGCTGCCTCCGCGTCGTCCCCCTCGAGCAGCTCACGTGCGCCCAGGGCACTCGCCCCGAGCGCAGCGGCGAGCCCGCCGAACCGGGCAAGCGCTCCGCGGCGGCTCAGCGATTCGTTCGCGGCGCGAGTCTTCCTGTCGTTCATCCCGGGAGGGTACGCGGCATGTGTGAGAGCGAGCTGAGAATCGGCAGGCCTCTCCCGAGTGACGGCCAGACGTACGATCACTTACTCGTGGCCATACTCGAGATCAGGTCCGGCGCGCGAACGCTTACAGGCCATGACTCATTGGTGCGGGTGCCTGGCTTCAAGCCAGGCACCTTGATGAGACGCTATGCCACGAGGATGCCTGGCTGAAGCCAGGCACCTGGCTAGCCGGGAATCGCCTCCACACGAGCGACGGCCTTCACGACCTCCCCGACGACGAACGCCACGCCGTACCGGCCGTCCCGCGTGTCCTCGACGAGCTCGACGTCCTCGCCGAGGTCGATCGGATGGCGATAGTCGAGACGAGCCCGGACCGGCCGCCGCAGGTCGGGCTCCCCCCCGACGACCCTGTGCTCGACGGCCGCCCAGTACGACGCGTTGTTGACGTGGCCCATGCGGTCGACATCCGTGGCGCGGAGCGCCCACGGCGTCCGCGCGCCGTCGCTCGACGGCGGTACGAGGGTGAGCTTCGTCGAGGCAACCCTGCCCTGAGCAGCTTCGGCGTAGTCGTCGAACCCGCGGCCGATCCGCGCAGGCCGCGCATCGGGACCGAGATGGATCCACGTGCTGTCGACCTCCGCCGAGCCACTGGCATCGCCGGCGAGAGACCAGCGGCGCCCCGCCGCGAGGGCCGAGAAGCTGCTCCCCCACGTGATGATGTCGACCACCCTGTCCTCGAGGAACGGAGCGACGATCTCGATCCGGATGGCACGCAGCACCCACAGGTGCCCGGGGGCGCCCCAGCCGGTCTCCTCGACGTCGTCCGTGGCTGCGTCCTGCAGGTAGCGAGCGATCGCGTCGAGGCGAAGCCGGCCAGTGGCGTCGGCGTCCGAGAGCCGAATGCGAGTGCGGGCGCCGAACACGCGGCCCGAGCTCGGGAGTGGCACGAGCGGCTCCACGTCGGGCGCACCTTACGCCAGCGCGAGAACCGTCCTCCCGACGCCGTCGCCCTTTCCCGCTGTCGGGGAGGCCGATCGCCGAGGTGACCTCCCGCTCGGCACCGGCTGGACTGTCGCTTACCATGGGCCGCGATGGAGCTGCCGACCGGCGTCTCGCTTCTCCGGCTAACGCCGCACTCGGACGATCGAGGCGTGTTCACAGAGCTCTTCCGCGCCTCCTGGGAACCGGGCGTCGCTCCGGTGCAGTGGAACGCGGTTCGGTCGAAGCCGAACGTACTCCGCGGTGTTCATGTCCACCGCCAGCACACCGACTACCTGACGCTCGTCACAGGCACGGCCACGATCGGCCTACACGACCTCCGGTCTGGATCGCCGACCGAGGGCCTCGGGGCGACGGTCGAGCTCGCCTCGCGCGAGCCGGCGGCGCTCGTCATCCCCGTCGGCGTCGCCCACGGCTTCTACTTCCATGAAGAGTCCGTGCACGTCTACGCAGTCAGCCACGAGTTCGACCCGGCCGACGAGCTCGGGTGCCGCTGGGACGACCCGGGGTTGAGCATTGACTGGCCGTGCATCGAGCCGCTCGTATCGGCGCGTGATCGCGAGCTCGGCCCGCTCGACGAGCTTTGCGAAATGTGGCTTGCAGCACCCGCCGCGGCCCTCATCGCGCAAGCCCTCTGAGCGCTGCGACCGCCTCGACCACCGCGGCGCCCTCCGCTGCGCTCGACATCGGCGGCGGTCCGCCCGCGACGAAGCCGACGAATGCACGGAGCTCTGCGAGCAGCGGCAGCTCGCCGGGCGCCTCGACGCGCTCCGTCCGGCCGTCGGCGTGATGCAGAACCACGTACTCGTCCCAGCCATCCCCGAGAACGGCGACACCACCCTCGCAGTGCAGCTCGACACGGCGCTCGACCGCAGGTGCGCGCTCGGAGATCTCGAGGGCGTGCCAGCCGCGATCGGTGTCGAGCAGCGCGTGGATCGTCACGAGCCGCCCATCCGACCACTGTCCCTTCGCAGCGCGCGGGCGCGGAACGCGGCCGAGAACCTCGAGGGCGATCGCGAGATCGTGCGGCGCGAGCACCCAGACCACGTCCTCCACGTGGCGGTTGCCCTGCTGCACCCGAATCGTCCGCAGGCCGTGGGGCTCGCCGATGCTCTCGCGCGACGCAATCCTCGCTAGCTCCCTGACTCCTGGGTGGTAGCGCCACTTGTCCATCACGAAGAGTCGATCCGGCGCGCGGGCAGCGAGCCTCGTGGCGTCTGCGATTTCGTCGCAGAGAGGCTTCTCGACGAACACCGGTACCGCGAGGTCGAGCGCGTCGTCCACCACGGCGGCATGCGTGTCGATCGGCGTCGCCACCACGATTCCGCCCACGGCGCCGAGCGAGGCGACATCCGGCACGACTGCGGCCGCGCCACCCTCGCGGGCTCGCGCGACGCTCGCATCCGAGCGCGCTACGACGCGCACGTCGCAGCCGAGCGTGCGTAGGTCACGCAAGATGTGCGCGCCCCACCACCCGCAGCCGACCAGACCGACGTCCACCGGCCGCCGATCATAGAGTCCTCGGCGCTTCTGCCAATCCGCGTGTCACTCAGAACGCGTCAGGTGGTACAAGGCCACCATGGCGATGTTCCTCGTCATGCTTCACCGCTCCGGCCCACAGTGGGATCCGTCGCGGCCGCTCGAGGATCAGTCCGGCTGGCCCGAGCACGCCGCCTTCATGGACGGCCTCGTCGATGCAGGGCTCATCGTCCTGGGCGGGCCCCTGGCAGACGAGCACCGCGTGGTGCACATAATGGAGGCCGAGTCGGAGCAGGCCGTGCGGGCCACGCTCGCGCGCGATCCGTGGAGCGAGACGCACCTTCGGGTCGACTCGATCGAGCCGTGGACGATCCGCCTCGACGGGCGCAGGCCATCCGCGGGCAGTTAGAGCTGGCTACCAGCCGGCGAAATGAGGTACGAGCAGGACGCCCGCGAACCGCGTCGAGCGACCGGCCAGGCCGAGCACGACGAACGACGAGAGCCGCAGACGCCACGCACCCGCGAGCGCCGACACGACCGCGAAGGGCGGCAGTCCCGTAACCGCCGAGACGAAGACGGTCATCGCGGCCGCCGCCCGCTGCCGTGCGGCGCGAGCGACAAGGCCTCCCAGCCGCTTACCACGCGGAGACTGGTGCGGCTTCCGCTTCGCCCAGGCGACGAAGGCGGTGCGGCCACCGAGGAAGAAGCAGCTCTTCCCCACCATCTGCCCGGCCGCCGCGGCGAGCACCTGCGCGGCCAGGAGTTTCCCGGAGCTTCCCGTTGCGGCAGCGCCGACGAGTGCGAGCTCGATCGACACGACCGGAACGAACGCCGAGACGAACCCGATCACGAGCACTCCGACGACGAGTGCGAGCTCCTTCATCGTGATGCACCTTCCGACGAGTCGAAGCAGCCTGACGGGCGGGCGAGCAATCTCTCGAGCATGCGCAGGAGCGAAAGGCTCTTGAGCACGAGGGCGGCCGTCGCAGCCGCGGCGGCTGCGAACGGCCGGCTCGTCATCAGAAGCACGAGGAAGACGGCGGAGTTGAGCAGCTTCGCGGGCGGAGAGAAGTTCACGCGCCACACACGCTCGTCGACGAGCCGGAGGTAGTTCACACCGAGGAGCGGCCAGGCCAGGAACGTGAGGGACAGCAGTGTGTCCACCACGACGAACGCCAGCAGGTACACCGCGACCGGGAGTGCGAAGGACGGCTCGAGCGTCACGACCCCGAGCAGCACAAGGGCGCAGCACGCGCGGTCGCAGACGACGTCGAGCGCCGCGCCGAACCGCGTCTCGCGACCGATCGTGCGGGCGAGGATGCCGTCGGCGACATCGCCGACCCAGTACGCGGCGACGGCAGCCAAGAGAACGGGCAGCGACGCATGAGCGACGGCTGCGACGGTGAGCGCCGCACACGCGAGGGTTCTCGTGATCGTCAAGGCGTTGGGCAGGGTTCCGAGACTGGTCGTCGCACGGCATGAGCAGCCGCGCGTCGCGCACTCGTCTCCCGAGTGGGCGTGGCCACCGACGCCGAGATCGAGCGCTGGCGTGAAAGCGATGGACGTCATGCTCCGAGGCTAGAGCGGCCTCGTTCCCACGGATACCTGGTGCGCCCCCAAACAGGGTCAGGGCTGTCCCCGATTTTCGGCGACAGATGATTTCGCCTCCTTCACACGGTTCCGCTCGAATGGAGGCGATGGGTTCGACAGACGCGAAGATCCGCGCGCACGCGTTCTCACGTAGGCGTGCTCTCGCCCCTCGTCCCTCGTCCTCGGAACGGTGGCCCCCGTTTTGGGCCTTGTAGACTCGTGCCGTGGTCGAGGCACGGCTCGAGGACTCCGGCTCGGGCCTCGCACCGGCAAGTGACGGCTGGTTCGTCGTGAACGCGCGCGACGCCGAGTGGTGGACCTCGGGGTGGTCCGGCTCGAAGTGCTTCTTCGAAAACGAGTACCCGGCCTCGGTCAACACCCAGAAGGTCGAGTTCTCGCAGCTCGGCATCAGCCTCACGGTCCTGGAGCCGGGCGAGCCCAACGGGCTCTACCACGGCGAGGACGGGCAGGAGAACTTCCTCGTCCTCTTCGGCGAGTGCGTCCTGCTCGTCGAGAGCGAAGAGCGGCGGCTGCGCACATGGGATTTCGTCCATTGCGCGCCTCAGACGGAGCACATCTTCGTCGGCGCCGGCGACGGGCCGTGCGTGATCCTGATGGTCGGGGCGCGGTCGGAGGATTTCCGGGGTCACTACCCGGTGTCGGAGCTCGCGGGGCGCTACGGCGCGAGCGCGGAGGAGGAACCGTCCGATCCGGACAAGGCGTACGCGGGGCTCGAGTGGTCACGGCGTGAGCGGCCCTCGTACTGGGACCGCCTCCCCTGGGCCTAGCCCCGAGTGCGGGTTCGACCGCATCACCGCGCCGGGGAGGTTGCCATCCGTCGAGCCAGTAGACTCGCGCCGTGCCCGAGGCGCGGCTCGACGACTCCGGCTCAGGCCTCGCACCCGCCAGCGAGGGCTGGTTCGTCGTGAACGTGCGGGACGCCGAGTGGTCGACCTCGGAGAACGGCGCTAAACGGCCCTCCGGCTCGGAGTGCGCCTTCGAGAGCCGGAAGGTCGAGTTCCCGCAGTTCGGCATCAGGCTCCACGTCCTCGAGCCGGGCGAGCCGAACGGCCTCTACCACTCCGAGTCCGAGCAGGAGGCGTTCCTCGTGCTGTCGGGAGAGTGCACGCTGCTCGTCGAGGGCGAGGAGCGGCTCCTTCGGCCGTGGGACTTCTTCCACAGCCCCGCCGGGACCGAGCACATCTTCGTAGGCGCGGGCGAGGGGCTGAGCGTGATCCTGATGGCCGGCGGGCGGTCGGAGGACTGGCACGTGCTCTACCCGCTCTCGGAGCTCGCGGCGCGCTACGGCGCGAGCGCCGAGGAGGAGACGTCCGATCCGGACCAGGCGTACGTTGGGTTCGAGCCGTCGCGGCGGAAGCGGCCCTCGTACTGGGACCGCCTCCCCTGGGCCTAGCCCCGGCTCCAGCTCAGACCTGCGTCAGACACCTGGTCGCGTGGACCTCTCTCACGGCGCGATGATTCTGGTGCAACGCGAACGTCTACATCGCCACACCCCCGAAGCGAGGAAGAGGAGCGAGCCCGATGCGTATCGTGATAACCGAGTTCATCAGCCTGGACGGCGTCGTGCAGGCGCCCGGCGGGCGCGATGAGGACTTGGACGGTGGGTTCGCCCACGGCGGCTGGTCACATCCGTTCTTCGACCCGGACGTGGTGGGGGGCGCGTTCGACGACGCGTTGAGCAAGGCCGAAGCGCTTCTGTTCGGACGCCGCACGTGGCAGACGATGGCCGCAGCGTGGCCCGATCGAGCCGGCGATCCGTTCGCGGACCGGATGAACGCCATCCCGAAGTACGTCGTGTCCGCGACGCTACGCGACGACCAGCTGACGTGGGGCAACACCACGCGGATCCCCGGCGACCAGGCGGTCGCCCGCATCCGCGAACTCCACGAAACCGGCGGCGGCGACCTGGTGGTCATGGGAAGCCCAACGCTCGTGCGCACCCTCCTGCGCGAGAGCCTGGTCGACGAGCTCCGGCTCATGATCATGCCGGTGCTCCTGGGCGGCGGGAAGACGATCTTCCCGGGCGACGGTGCGCTACACACGCTCGAGCTGGTCTCCACAGCCTCGAGCGGCACCGGCGTGCACGTGTGCACCTACCGGCCGGTCGCCGAGGAGGAGGTCGGGTCGGCCGTACCTTGATGGCCGCCGGACGACCGTGCCGCGGGGCGTCGGGCGTAAGGCCCGATCGAGGATTCGGCGGCGATCTCACCCTCGAGTCCGATTCTGGTACATTTGTACCACTATGGTCTGGGCGTATCTCACCGCCGCCATCGCGACCGAGGTCGCAGGTACCGTCGCGCTCAAGTTCACGGACGGCTTCACGCGCCCGGTGCCCAGCGTGATCGTCGTGCTCGGCTACGGGCTGTCATTCGCGCTACTCGCGTTGACGCTGCAAGGGTTGTCGCTCGGTCTCACCTATGCGATCTGGGCAGGAATCGGTACCGCGGCGATCGCCGCAATCGGGATGGTCGCGCTCGGCGAGCCGGTCAGCGCCATGCGGGTCAGCAGCATCGCACTGATCGTCGTCGGTGTGATCGGCCTCAATCTCGCCAGCGGGCATTGACCACCGCCGAGTCTCCGGTCCGAACCGCGCGCGGCGAGGCCCGCCGAACGCGCATCCTCGACGCGGTGCTCACGATCGTCGGGCGGAAGGGGGCCGGAGCGGTGACACACCGAGCTGTCGCCGCCGTCGCAGGAGTTCCGCTGGCGGCCACCACTTACTACTTCACTTCCCGCGACGACCTCCTCGCGGAGGCGCTCGAGCACGCCGCACGCGCGGATCTGGTCCAGCTCGAACACGACGCCGCCGAATTCGCCGCCGATCCTCTTACTGCCGCAACCCTCGCCGACCGCCTCACGGCCAACGTCGCCGGATGGCTGCATGGCGACCGTCCCGCCCTGCTCGCCCAGTACGAGATCTCGCTCGAGTCGGCCCGACGCCCGGAGCTTGCCGCGACGTCACGCGCATGGACGGACGCCTATTCGCGCGCCATCGCACCCGCACTCGAGAAGCTCGGCTCGCCCGATCCCGAGCGGGACGGGTGGATCGTCTTCGCCTCGATCTGCGGGATGGTGCTCGACGAGCTTGCAGCGCCCCAGCACGAGTTCGAGCAGGCGATCCTACGACCCGCGGTCGAACGACTGCTCGTCGGCCTGACCAAGCTCTGAGTCGACTGCACCGAGGTCTCCGATCGACTGCCCGATCACATGGTCGCTGCGACGCCGATGCGCGGCTGGGGAGGCGAAATCGGCAATCGATTCGTCCGGTTCGTGTTCAGCAACGAGCCGGTCGAGAGGATCTCGCTGCTCGGCGAGCGTGTCCACCGGGCGTTGGAGGCTGCGACCGCCGGGAGCTGAGCGATCCTTGTATGAAGGCGCCGGAATCGAACCCGCGAAGCGCAGTGTTCACGACCGTCGCCTGGGCCTGGCCTTACGTGTCCGAACGGCTACCGGAGGCGCGTTCTGGACAGGCCTAAGGCAGGTCTGCAGTCGCCATCTTGGCGATACGGCAATCACCGTCTCAGCCGGTCGTGGCAGACTCGATCGTGTCGAGC
>JAIBJO010000039.1 GCA_020029615.1 Actinomycetota bacterium | reverse complement strand
TGCTGATCCCGAGCGGCTTCTCCGCCGCCCACGACGAGAGCGAGTCCGGCACCTGCAACGAGATCGTGTTCTCGCGCGCGTACTTCGAGCTCCAGGCGAGCACGATCTGCCCGACGGCCAGTGTCACGATCAACGGGTTCAGCCTCACGATCCCGATGAGGATCCCGTTGACGAGGCCGATGAGTGCGCCAAGTGCGACGCAGACGACGATCCCGACAGCCAGACCATGGTTGGAACCGACGCTCACGCCAACGAGCACGTTTCCGCAGAGGGAGATCACGCCGGCGGTAGAGAGGTCGATGCCTGCCTGCATGACCACGAGCATCTGCCCGAGGGCCGCTATCGCGAGGATCGTCATGTACGGGAGGATGTACGACCACGACGTGTTCTCGATCGTGCTGGGTGCGAAGAGCGCGGCGACGACGAGGAGCACCGCCATCGCGAGCCAGATGGGGAGGAAACGTGCTGCGACGAGGGCGCTCGCGACGACTTGCGCAGACCGCCCCATCGCTGCAGCGTCGGCGAGGCGTGCCCCGTCATCCGGGGAGCTCACGGACCCCACGATCCAGAGCGGCAGAACGGTGAAGAACGAGCCGCGACCAGGTATCCATTCTGCGCACCTCCATCGCGAGGTGTCAACCGTGACCGAACGCAAAGCGCCTGCCGTCGGTCAGCGCCGAACTGCCGCGAGCGACGTTCGACCACCCGCAAACCGTCCGTAGGCAAAGGGAAGTCTCTCCTGAGACCCTGTTGACTCGTCGGCGTGCGGGTGTTTATGCTCGCTGTACATTCGGCAGCGCGAGACGCGGTCTGCTGCAGGTGACGCGCGCTCACGCGCTGACGTGGAATGAGTGGCCCGCAGCCAAGGAGAGTGGCATGAGCTCGCATCGATCAGTGATTCGGAACGGGTTCGTCGTATCGATGGACCCCGACATCGGCGAGATCCCGAATGGCGAGGTCCTCGTCGAGGACGGCGTGATCGTCGAAGTCGGACAAGACCTCGGGGTCTCCGATGCCGAAGAGATCGACGCGACGTCGATGATCGTCATGCCGGGTTTCGTGGACACGCACCGGCACACGTGGCAGACACCGGTGCGCGGCGTCCTCCCCTGCTGCACGCTGGACCACTACTTCGCGGTGATGCTCGGCAGCGTCGGCGGCCACTACCGCGCGGAGGACGTGCACGTCGGCAACTACGCCGGCGCGCTCGAAGCGATCAACGGCGGAGTCACCACGCTGCTCGACTGGTCGCACATCAACAACACACCCGATCACTCAGACGCCGCGATCCAGGGTCTGAAGGACGCCGGCATCCGGGCGATCTACGCACACGGCGTGCCGACCGGCGGCGAGTGGTGGGCATTCAGCGAGCTGAACCACCCCGAGGACATTCGCCGCATCCGGGACACCTACTTCTCTTCGGACGACGGGCTCATCACCCTCGCCCTCGCGGCCCGAGCGCCCGGCAACTCGAACTTCGAGGTCGCCAAGCACGACTGGGAGCTGGCGCGAGACCTCGGGATTCGGATCAGCGTGCATGTCGGCATGCGGCTGACGACTGTGCACGTGACCCACGTGAAGAACATGCACGACCTCGGACTGCTCGGTCCTGACACGACGTACATCCACTGCACGGACTCGACGGACGAGGAGCTCGACCTGATCGCATCGACCGGAGGGACCGCCTCCGTCGCGCCGTACGTGGAGATGCTCATGGGCCATGGGCCGCCGCCGACGGGCAGGCTTCTCCAACGTGGCGTCCGCCCTTCGCTCTCCGTCGACGTCGTCTCCAGCGTGCCGGGCGAGATGTTCACTCAGATGCGCACGGCTCTCGTCCACGAGCGGATCGGCGCGCACACCGACACGCCCGACGAGGCGTTCGCACCGACGCTGACGCACAGGGACGTGCTCGAGTTTGCCACGATCGAAGGAGCCCGAGCCTGTGCGCTCGAGGACAAGGTCGGGTCGCTCACACCCGGGAAGCAGGCAGACATCGTCCTGCTGAAGGTCGATGCGATCAACACGGCGCCGATGGTCGATCCGATCGGAACGATCGTCGTCTTCGCCGACACGTCGAACGTCGATTCGGTGTTCGTCGCGGGGGATGCGGTGAAGCGCAACGGGCAGCTCGTCGACGCCGACCTCAAGCAGATCTTCCGGAAGCTCGACGAGTCCAGGAATCACATCCTCGGAGAAGGCGAGCTTCTGCCCGACTGGGCTGCGGCGCCGGCGACAGCGGTCTAGATCGGCCTCACTCGGGCCTGGTCGGCCACTGCGGGCCAGGCCTACTGACCACCGCGCGAAAGGAGAGAGCGAATGGCACACGGCAGCGTCGTCGTAGTCGGCGGCACGCAGGGACAGGGCCGCGAACTCGCGCAGTCGTACGCCGACGAAGGCCGCGACGTGGTCGTGACCGGGAGGGACCAGTCCCGGGCCGAAACCGCCGCGAAAGCGATCGGGGGCAGCACTCGAGGAATCGGTTTCGATCTCGCGGAGCCGCATTCGATTGCAGCCGCGCTCGCGGATGTGGGTGACGTCGACTACCTCTCCCTCGCTGCGATCGAGCGCGACGTGAACTACGTCCACGAGTACGACATCGACGCCGCCCTTCGGCTGGTCACGCTCAAGCTCGTCGGCTACACGGAGGTCGTGCACACGCTAGCGCCGCGTCTCCACCCCGACTCGAGCATCCTGATCTGGGGAGGCCTCGCGCGCGACCGGCCCTATCCCGGCTCCACCACCGTCACGACCGTGAACGGCGGAGTGACGGCCCTCGTGCGAGTGCTCCTCACCCAGCTTGCGCCCGTGCGCGTGAACGCGATCCACCCTGGGATCGTCGGGGACAGCCCGCAATGGAAGGACATGCCTCCCGAGCGACACAAGGCGCTCGTCGACCGCACGCCGATCGGACGTCTCGTGACGATGGCAGAGGTCGTGAGTGCTTCGCGCTTCCTCCTCGAGAACCGGGCAATCAACGGGCTCAATCTCGTCGTCGACGGCGGCTGGATCTGCATGTGACGAACGGGCGAGGCTAGGCGCCCCAACCCTCGTGCGGCGCGTGGTCGCCTGTCTCGAAGAACCACGTCTCCCGCAGTTCCTTGCAGCGCCCGTCCTCGGCGAACTCGAGAAAGAGGATCCCGACGAGCGTCACCTCGGCACCTCCGTTGAGCATTCTGACCCAGAACTCGACGGCGGCCCGGCGCCCGTCCGGTGACTCGACCGGCCTGCCCATCCGCACGTCGACCCGGTCCTGCGTCGAGGTGACGTTCGCCCAGTAGGCGCGCACGCCCGCTGAGCCGTGATGCGCCTCCTGAAGCGGGTGGTCGCGGTAGAGGCAGTCGTCGGTGAAGAGGTTCGCCGCGGCATCGGCGTCACGGTCACGCCATGCCTGCGCGTACGCGTCCACCCACTGTTGCACCGTCATGAGGGGGAACCTACCGTGGATGGCAGAGGCACAAGTGGGATCCCCGGCCCCGTGTAATCGGACCGGGGATCCCACTGCGTTACGCCGAGGCGGGCGCCGGCTCGCGCTCGGGCGCAGCCTCCGACTCGGGACGGCCGAGAGCAGGAAGCCACTGGAGCCACGCGGGGAGGTACCAGTTCCAGTCGCCGAGGAGCTTCATCGACGCCGGCAGGAGTACCGCCCGGACGATGGTCGCGTCGATCAGGATCGCGGTCGCGAGCCCGACGCCGAACTGCTTGAACATCAGCAGCGAGAGCACCGCGAAGATCGAGAAGACGCCGACCATGACGATTGCCGCGCTCGTGACGACGCCGGCCGTGCGCTTGATCCCGTACGAGATCGCATCGTCCATCGACGCGCCGTTGTCGTACGCCTCGCGGATCCGCCCCAGGATGAGGACGTGGTAGTCCATCGAGAGGCCGAACAGGATCACGAACAGCAGGAGCGGGACGACCGGGTCGATCCCGTCCGTCGAGCCGAAGCCGAGCAGGCCCTGGGCGAACCCGTGCTGGAACACGATCACGAGCACGCCGTACGCGGCCGCGACCGAGAGCAGGTTCAGCACGATCGTCTTCGCCGCGATGACGAGTGAGCGGAAGGCGACGAGCATGAGGCTGAACGCGAAGACGAGGACGAACGTAACGACGACCGGCAGGGTCGACTTCATCCGGTCGGTGCCGTCCTTCCAGCGGGCGGGAATCCCGGTGACGCCGGCCTCGGCGCCGGGGACTGCGCCCACGGTCTGCGGGACGACCTGCTCGCGGAGAACGGCGAGGGCCGCGACCGCCTCGTCGTCTGCTGCACTTCCGGCGAGGGGGACGCTGATGTTCGCAACGGTCGCCTCGCGGTTGACGTCGACCGTGATCGGCTCGTACATGCGACCGCTGGCGAGCGCCTGCCGCTTCAGCTCCGCGATCGCCCTGCGCACGGCTGGGGTGTTCACGTTCTGCGCCTCGACGACGACGCTGGCGGGAAGCCCTGTCCCGGGGAAGGCGTCCTGCATCCGGTTGTAGGTCTTGATCACGGCAAGGTGCTGCGGGAACGTCTCGGGGCCCGGCGAGACCATGCGGAGCTGCAGCGCCGGAAGCGCGAGCGCAACAAGCAGTCCGCCGGCCACGATCACGGAGACGACCGGTCGCCGTAGAACGCGGTCGACGATCGCGCCCCAGAAGCGGCCTTCTCCGTCAGAGCGGCGGAGGCGGCCGACGAGCGGGACGTGCAGCCGGTCGACCTTGTCGCCGAGGCGGGAGAGGAGCGCCGGCAGGACGGTGAGCGATCCGAGCATCGCGATGGCGACGACGAGGATCGTGGCTACGCCGAACGATGCGAAGGTCGCGTCCGCGGTCAGGAACATGCCCGCCATCGCGACCATGACCGTGAACCCGGCCACGAGCACCGAGTGGCCAGAGGTCGCGGCCGCGGCTTCGATCGCGGCCCGCTGGCTCCGCCCGGCGGCACGCTCTTCGCGCGCACGCCGCAGGTAGAACATCGAGTAGTCGACACCGACTGCGAGCCCGACGAGGAGCACCATCGCGTACGACTCCTCGGCGATCGGCAGGAGGTGACTCGGGATGGCGATCAGCCCGAAGGTCGTGAACACGGCCGTGAGGCCCAGGAGCAGCGGGATGCCCGCGGCCACGAGGGCTCCGAACGCGACCACGAGGATGATGAGCGTGATCGGGAGGGAGAAGAGGCCGGCCTTGGACAGATCCTCTGCGAACGCCGTGTTGACACCGTCCTCGGCGCTCGCATCACCGAACGTGCCGATGAAGAGCTCGGGATGGGCCTGCTTGGCTTCGTCGACGCGGTCGAGGACCGGGCCGATCTTGTCGACTGCGAGGTCCTTGTCGCCGCGGATGTCGAGCTCGACGAGGGCCGAGTGACGATCCTTCGCTATTTGACCGCTGTTTGCCGGATCGAGCGGCGAGCGGACGTGCTGGACGACGCCGAGTGCGGTGACGCCCGCGACGACGTCCTCGATCGCAGCCCGGAAGGCCGGATCGCCCACGCGGAGCTTGCTGCTCTGTATCAGGACGGCCTCGTGTGCCGGCTGCTTGAAGCCGGCGTCGAGGATCCGGTCCATACGGCCCGACTCGCCTGGGCCGGCTGTGTTCTTGTCGATGGTCTTCGTGCCGAGTGCGCCACCGATGCCGAAGGCGAGGACGACCAGCGCGAGCCAGCCGAAGGTGGCGGTCTTCCAGTGGGCGGCGCTCCAACGACCCATGAGCGCCGCGAGGTTCTTCGACCGAGTGTTGTGGTTGGTGCGATGCATCGTTCGTTCCTCCTTGGAGTTCACGCCGCGTAGGCGAAGGGGTGGTAGAAGACGTCGAGGGCACGGTCGGGTGCGACTGCGAGCTGGAAGTGGTCTCCCGCGCGCTCGTCCTCGACCGAGACGGTGAGAGCGTTCTCGCCCGGGTGCCAGAGCAATGCGACGTGGATGCCGTCGCTCTCACGGGCTGCGAGCTCCCGGGTTTCCAGTGTCGTGGTGCTCATGGCTCCTCCTTCCGGTGCCTCGAAGTGCATGGCTCGACGCTAGGAGGGAGTGGACGCCGCGACGTCGTCGCGAGGCTGGATTCGATCTCCCACCCGCCGACGATTCGGCCTCCTACCCAGGTAGGAGGCAGCCAGGACGAGCCTGCAGTACGTTCATTGCGTGAACCGGATCAGAGACCTGGTGCGTGAGTACTGGTTCGAGCTGCTGATCGCGGTCATGGCGATCGCGGGCATGCTCGAGCTCGTCGTCGGGCGCGACTCGCCAGGCGCACCGACGACGACCCTGTGGTTCTCCATACCCGCGATCGCGGTCCTCGTGTTGCCGCTCTTCTGGCGACGCCACTTCCCTTTTGCCGCTCCCGCGACCTACTGGCTGATCGCCGCGGCGCTCACGTACGTCGACCCACTGCTGATTCCCTTCGTCGGCAGCCTCGGAGTCGTGGGCCTGGCGACCGCGTTCCTGCTCGGCAACCTGCGCGACAGCAGGCAGGCCGGCGTCGGCCTCGCGCTCGTGATCGGCTGCATGGTGATCGTCGTCGACGCAATCCCTGGAGCGCAAACGGCCAGTCAGTACGTCTTCATCACACTCCGCTTCGTGGCCGCGTGGATCGCCGGTTACGCACTGCGCGAGCGTTCAGAACAGGCCGAGGCGGCTGAGATGCGCGCAACGCTCGCCGAGAGCCAGCGAGAGGCTGCCGAGATGCGCGCATTGCTTGCCGAGCGGGAGCGAGAGGCCGCAGCGAAGATCGCAGTCGCCGAGGAGCGGGCGCGCATCGCACGCGAGCTGCACGACATCGTCGCCCATGCCGTCAGCGTGATGGTGCTCCAGATCGGAGCCGTCCGGCACAACCTCCCTGCAGGGCTCGAGACCGACAAGGACGCGCTCGGGCGTGTCGAGCAGGCCGGCCGAACCGCGCTCGTAGAGATGCGCCGTCTCCTGGGCGCCATGCGCCGCGACGGCGATGGACTCGAACTCGCGCCACAGCCGGGTCTCGACGGACTCGAGTCACTGTTCGACGAGGTGGGACGCGCAGGACTTCCGGTGCGGCTGCATGTCGACGGTGACCCCTTCCCGCTCCCGCGGGCGATCGATCTGTCCGCCTACCGCATCGTGCAGGAAGGCTTGACCAACGCGCTGAAGCACGCGCACGCGACCGGCGCGGACGTAACCGTTCTCTACGGGCGCAACGACGTGCAGATCGAAGTACGCGACGACGGTATGGGCATGTCGACGAGCGACGGTCTCGGCCACGGGCTCGTTGGGATCCGGGAGCGCGTGAACATCTACGGTGGCGAGATGACGGCCGGAGCTGCAGCCGAGGGCGGTTTCGTGCTCAGCACGCGTCTTCCGCTGGACGTTGTGCGACCGTGAGCATTCGCGTCCTCGTGGCCGATGACCAGTCGATGGTCCGCGCCGGCTTCCGGATGCTCCTCGGAGGCAAGGACGACATCGAGGTCGTCGCGGAGGCGTCCAACGGGCTCGAGGCGATCGAGAAGGCCGATCGCTTCACGCCGGACGTCATCCTCATGGACATCCGCATGCCCGAGCTCGACGGGCTCGAGGCGACGCGCCGCATCCTCGCCTCAAACGGGGCGCCGCGCGTTCTGATACTCACGACGTTCGATCTGGACGAGTACGTCTACGATGCGTTGAGGGCCGGCGCCAGCGGCTTCGTTCTGAAGGACGACCCTCCCGAGCAGCTGATCGCCGCGATCCGCACCGTCGCAGCCGGCGACGCGCTTCTCTCGCCGGCGATCACGAAACGCGTGATCAAGGAGTTCGCGCGCGCCCCCCGTCCAACGCCTCCGAAAGAGCTCGACGATCTCAGTGAGCGCGAGCGAGAGGTGTTTCGCCTGATCGCCCGTGGCCTCTCGAATGCGGAGATCGGTCAGGAGCTCTACATCAGCGAAACCACCGTCAAGACCCACGTCACACACATTCTCCAGAAGCTCGACCTCCGTGACCGTGTCCAGGCGGTCGTGCTCGCCTACCAGACGGGGCTCTTCGACCTGGACGCAGTGCGGTCGAGCTCTCGCGACGATAGCCCGCCTCCGTAGAGCCTCAGGACTACGAGCTTCCCACCGGCGCGGAGAGAACCGCCCCGACGAGCTCGGGCACGCGGATCGGCTTCGAGATGTAGCCGTTCATGCCGGCGTCGAGGCAGGCCTCGCGGTCGCCCTCCATCGCGTTGGCCGTCATCGCCACGATCCACGGCCGTCGCTCCGAGGGCACGTCGGCGACAATGCGGCGGGTTGCCTCGAGACCGTCCATCTCGGGCATCTGCACGTCCATCAGGATCAGGTCGTAGCGCTGACGCTCGACCGCTTCGAGAGCCTCCAAGCCGTTGCCTGCGACATCTACGCCGTAGCCCATCTGTGCGAGGAGACGGAGCGCCAGCTTCTGGTTCACGGCGTTGTCCTCGACCAAGAGGATTCGGAGCGGGTGGCGGGTCGCGTGCTCCGGGTCGAGGTCGAGCGTGCCATGCTCTCGGCCTGCTCCCTGTTCGACCGCATCTCGGGACGCGACTCGCGTGGAGATCGTCACGTGGAACGTAGAGCCTTGACCCGGCCCGTCGCTCTCGGCCCACATCGTTCCTCCCATCGCCTCCGCGAGCCGCTTCGAGATGGCGAGGCCGAGGCCTGTCCCTCCGAACCTGCGGCTGATCGATGCATCCGCCTGGCTGAACGACTGGAAGAGCCGGTCGAGCTGCTCCGGCGAGAGCCCGATGCCCGTGTCTCGAACGCTGCTCCGAAGCTCGATGCTGCCGTCGTCGCCTGGCTCCGAAGCAGCAATGGAGAGCGCGACAGTGCCGGTGTCGGTGAACTTGATTGCGTTGTTGAGGACGTTGAGGAGGATCTGCCGGAGCCTGGTGACGTCTCCGACCAGTGACGTAGGTGTTCCCGCTCCGAACGTGCATGTCAGCTCGAGCCCCTTGCTCCTGGCGAGCGACTCCACGAGCGCAACGACCTCGCTCACGCACTCGCCGAGATCGAACGGCTGCAGCTCGAGCTCCATACGTCCCGCTTCGATCTTCGAGTAGTCGAGGATGTCGTCGATGATCCGCAGCAGCGCCTCGCTCGACGTGCGGACGATCGACGCGTACTCGTGCTGCTCGTCGTCGAGCTCGCTCCGCAGGAGCAACCCGCTCATCCCGATGATCGCGTTCATCGGCGTGCGGATCTCGTGGCTCATCGAGGCGAGGAAAACGCTCTTCGCGTGGTTCGCCGACTCCGCCTCCTCGCGTGCCTGCTGCAGTTCGGTGACGTAGCGCGCCTTGTCGATCGCGGTCGCAGCGAACGCGGCGAAGGCCTTCGCCGTTTCTGCGTGCTCAGCGGTGTAGAAATTCTCATCGAACGAGTCGAGTGTCAGCATCCCGATGAGACGGTCGCCGATCAGCAAGGGGACGGCCATCCATGTCTTGATGCTTCCCTCCCCGTGCGCGTCCTCGAACTGCGGGTAGCGCTCGGAGGGGTTCGAGATGATGATTGTCTCGTGCCGCTTGACGAGCTCCCACGCAGGATCGTCGGGTCCCGTGCAGGCGTAGCGGTGTCGGAGCAGCTCGTCGATGTCCGGAAAGCCGTGGGCGGCGAGGATCTCGAACTCGTCGCCGTCGAGCTGCTGGATGCTGCCACTTCGATAGGGAACGACCTTGCCCAGCTCTGACAAGATGAGGTCGAAGACTTCGGACGTGCCTAGCATGCTCCCGAGGGACAAGGCAGCGGCGCGCAGCGTCTCGGCCTGCTCGCGGGCGGCCCGCTCGGTCTCGAGCAGCCGAGCATTCTCGATCGCCATCGCGGCCTGGGAGGCGATCGTGGCGAGCAATCGCGCATCCGCGTCGTCGTACCTGGCGGTCTCGACCGTGGTCTGGACGCTGAGCACGCCG
The DNA here is from genome assembly GCA_020029615.1 of Actinomycetota bacterium. Taxonomy (GTDB): domain Bacteria; phylum Actinomycetota; class Thermoleophilia; order Gaiellales; family Gaiellaceae; genus GMQP-bins7. The sequence goes on along the minus strand of JAIBJO010000039.1, from coordinate 29,268 downwards.
ATCGTCGCGCCCCCGGCCTGAATCGGGACGCCGAGGTAGGAGCCGGAGGCCACCGCCACCTTCCGCTCGCCGAGCTCGGCGAAGTCCTCCGCACTATGGAGCAGGAGCGGCTCCCGTGAGCGCAGCACGCGCGAGGTCGGCCCGTCTCCCAGCGGTACCGGATCTTGCTCGATCTTCCGGTCGCCCTCGCGGAAGTACGGGAACGAGATCTCGTTCGCCGTGCTGTCGAGGAAGGCGACATAGGCGACGTCGGCGTCGAACGTCTCGGCGACGAGATCGCCGACGAGCTCGACGAGCGCGTCGAGGTCGAGCTGCGACGCGAGCGCCTGGCCGATGCGGTTCACCGTCTCGAGCTCGCGCAGGTGCTGCCGGGTCTCCTCGCGGAGCTGCGTCCGCGCGAGGGCCGTCCCGATGTGCTGGCCGACGAAGGCGAGCAGCTCCTTGTCCCGCTCGGTGTAGCGCTTGCCCTCGTCGTAGCTCTGTAGAGCCAGCACGCCGAGCGTTCGTCCTCCGCCGCGTAGCGGAACGCCGAGCCAGTCGACCGCATCCGCACCTACGGATTCGACCTCGCCGCGCTCGACCAGCTCGTTCTGAGTCTCCAGAGGCAACAGGTGGGGGCGGCCGGTGCGCAGCACGTAGGCCGTCATGCCCCGCCCGAGGGGGGTATCGCCGAGCGGTTCCCACTCATCAGGCTCGGGCCACGTGGTGTCGACCGTGTCGACGTAGTACGGGAAGCTGAGTGTGCTCTTCGCTTCGTCGTAGATGGCGATGTAGCAGTTCTCGGCGTACATCAAGTCGCCGACGATGCGGTGGATCTCGGCATAGAAGCTCGGCATGTCCTCGGCGGCACTCGCCGTCTCGGCGATGCTGCGCAGCGCCGCCTGCGTCCGCTCGTTCTCCACGCGCTCCGTGATGTCCATGAAGAACCCCTGCACGTACAGGGGCCTGCCCGCGTCGTCGAGGACGTGCACCGACGCGTCGCGGATCCAGACGACGCGACCGTCCGCGTGGAGGACGCGGTACTCCATCGTGATCGGGCTCAGCGCGCGTTGAGCCTCGATTTGTTCAGCGACGACCCAGTGGCGGTCGTCGTCGTGGAGTATCCGCTCCCACAGGCGGTTGTCCTTCCAGTCCTCGATCGGATAGCCGAAGAGCTCTTCGGCCTGCGGGCTCAGATAGAGCGACTCGCCGGCCACCGACCGATCGGATTTGTCGCTGTGCGCCGACGCTCCTGTCGGCGCGTCGATGTAGGTGACGAGCGGCAGCTCCTCCGCAAGGCGACGAAAGCGCGTCTCGGCCTGCTTGAGCGTGGTGATGTCCCGGTAGATGGCGTAGAAGCCGCGGTGGTCGCCGTCGACGTGGAGCGGCACCATCGAGACCTCGACGTCGACGAGTGAGCCGTCCTTTCGGTTTCGTCTCGTGACACGGTCGACGCGGCCGGTTGCGAGCGCCTCGTCCGGTGGGACGGCGGAATCGGACGGCAGCTCGTCGGAGACGAGCACCAGCTCGGTGATCGTTCGTCCGATCGCTTCGTCCTCCTCGTATCCGAAGAGGCGAGTCGCGGCCGTATTCCAGCCCGTCACGCGCTCCTCCGTGTCCATGGTCACGACTGCGACCGGGCTGACCTCGACGAGTGACTGGAAGTACTGCTTCTCGCGCGCGAGCTCGGCTTCGCGTGCGTGCAGCGCTTCCTCGAGCTGCTTCCGCTCGGTGATGTCGACCCAGAAGCCCTGGGAGTAGAGGGGCTTGCCCGCCTCGTCGCGCACGACGACAGCCTGGTCGTGCACCCAGATCACCGAACCGTCGGCCCGGATCAAGCGGTACTCGAGGTCGTACGACGTGCCGGCCGTATAGAACTCGACCGTTGCCGCGAGCACCCATTCGAGGTCGTCCGGGTGGAGGATCTTCTCCCAGAGCGTGTTGTCGGCCCAGTCCTCGGCGGGATAGCCGAACATTCCCTCGACCTGAGGGCTCATGTACAGGGAATCGCCTGCGACTGAAGCGCTGCCGGTCTCCCCTTCCGAGTCGAACTCCGGTGGCTCGTCGATGTATGTGACGAGGGGCAGCTCCTCCGCGAGGCGCCGGAAGCGGGTCTCCGCCTGGCGCACTGCGGTGACGTCGTGGTAGACGACGAGCTCGCCCCTCTTCTCGCCTTCCACGTGAAGCGGTGTGCGCAGGATCTCGACCTCCACGACGGACCCGTCCGTTCGCTCAAGACGTGCAACGGTGCCCGACGAGCTGACGAGGCCCGCCACCCAGCTCTTCGAGGTCGTGGTCGACTCGAGAGTGGTCGTCGGCACGAGCTCGTCGAGCCGGTTGTCGAGCGCCTCGTCCGACGTGTATCCGAAGAGCGCCTCAGCGGCAGGGTTCCAGGACGTCACAAGTCCACTCGAATCCAGCGTCACCGTGGGTGTCGGGCTGACCTCGAGGATCGACTCGAGGCGTTGCCGCTCTTGCTCGAGCGCGTGCTCGAGCTCCTTCTGCTCGGTGATGTCGAGGAGGAAGCCGTGTGCCAGGCCAGCGGTGCGAGCCGTCGCCGGAACCACGGCGTACTGATCCAGGTACCACCGCACGCTCCCGTCGCGGGCGACCATCCGGTACTCGAGTCGCGACTCCTTCCCGCTTTCGAGCTTCCCGGCGTCGCTGTCCAGCGCGCGCTGGCGATCCTCCGGATGCAGCGCCTCGACGAACAAGTCGGGATTCGAGGCCCACTCCTCGACGGAGTAGCCGAGCTCCTTCTCGAGGCGCGGGCTCGTGTAGACGTTGGAGCTCGTCTCGTCGAGATTGTCGATGTACACGGTCAGCGGCAACTGATCGACCAGGCTCCGCAGCGTCGCCTCGTCAGGCACGCTCGGGCGCGTTGAGACGTCCTCGTTTTCGAGAGGCTCGTCAGGCACCGTCACGCGCGCCGCCCCCGTTTCGCCACGCGACGAGCTCTGCCCGGGCGCGCTCCCACTCCGCGGCGATCTCGTCGACGCGAGCGAGCACGGCATCGATGTCCCCGTTCGTCGCGGCGGCCTCGGCCTCCTGGCACAGAGACGCGAGCGCCGTCGCTCCGAACGTCCGGCCGTTGCCCTTCAGCGTGTGCGCTGCACGCCGGGCTGCTTCCGCATCGCCCGAGGTCGCAGCGTCGCGCAGTGTCGCGAGCTGGCCAGGGGCGTCCGCGAGCAACTCGTCGATGAGCTCCGCCAGGACATTGCCTCTTTTCCAGTTGACAGGGCGAGCCTAAAGCGTGGCGACCGCGCTGCCAAACCCGCCCCCCCGGCGAGACTGGAGGTTGACCCGACGCACCGCCGGCGCGAGGATCACGCGCACGTGCCTGCCACGATCCTCATCGCCGACGACGACGGCATCAGCCGAAAGTTGCTTCGACGACTTCTCGAGCAGGAGGGTCACACGGTTCGTGCGGCGGCGCACGGTCGGGAGGCCCTCGAGCTATTCGCCGAGGAGGCCAGCGACGTCGTCCTCCTCGACATCGTCATGCCCGAGCTCGACGGCATCTCGGTCCTCGAGGAGCTGAAGGCAACGCCTGGCGCCGAGCACGTCCCCGTAATCATGATCTCCGCGGTCGACGAGACGGAAAGCGTCGTCCGCTGCATCGAGATCGGTGCGGACGACTATCTTCCGAAGCCGTTCAACCCGGTCATCCTGCGCGCGAGGATCAACGCCGGACTGGCGAAGAAGCGCCTCCACGACCTGGAGCGCGCACACGTCCACGACGTCTTCTCGCGGTTCCTTCCCGAGCATGTCGTGGACGACGTCCTCGCGCGGGCGGACGACGACCTGCGTCTCGGGGGAGTTCAGACAACGGGCACGGTCATGTTCACGGACCTCCGAGGGTTCACGGCCTTCTCCGAGCAGAGGTCGCCCGAGCTCGTCATCGAGGCTCTGAATCGCTACTTCGACGAGACGAGCGACGCGATTCTCGAGCACGGCGGGACGCTCGTCGCGTACCGCGGCGACGGCTTCCTGGCTGTGTACGGCGCCCCGTTCGAGATCGAGGACCATGCCGACCGTGCGCTCGCGACTGCCCGTGACATGCTCGACGTCCGCCTTCCGCGCTTCAACGCGTGGCTGCGCGAGAGCGGTTTCGGCGAGTTGGTGCGAATGGGCATCGGCCTCAACAGTGGTCCGTTCATGTCCGGCAACGTCGGCTCGCTTCGTCGGCTCGAATATACGGTGCACGGCGACACCGTGAACACGGCGTCGCGGATCGAGGGCATGACGAAGACGGTCGGCGGCCCGATCCTCCTCTCCGAGACGACGCGCGAAGCGCTTCTCCGGCAGCCGGACGATCTCGAGCACGTGGGTGAGTTCGAGGTCCGGGGACGCGACTCGACGGTCTCGCTGTGGACCGTGAACGGCACGCCGCCGCCCTGAGATCAGCGCCGGCTCATCGTCGTGTCGTCGACCGAGGCTGCCTTGTCCATCGCCCGCAGCTCCTCCAGTCGAGCGGCGGCGAGGTCGTGCGCTGCTCGCTGCGCGGTCGCGTGGCCCGTCACGGCGAGGAGGAACGCCTCGCGCTCGAGGGAGTAGAGCTGCGTGTCTCGCGTGGTCTTGACCGTCGCGGTGCGAGGCACGTCGTAGATGAGCGCGATCTCGCCGAACCCCTCGCCACGGCGACGAGTTGCGGCCACCAGCCCGTCGTGAACGATCTCCACTTCGCCGTCGGCGATCACGTAGAAGCGGTCGCCTTCGTCTCCCTCGCGGATGACGTCGACTCCCGCGGGCACCGAGAGCGGAGACAGGGCGCGGGCGAGCGACTCGAGCGCCGGCGGAGGGAGCGGCGCGAAAAGCGGCATCGAGCGCAGCAGCGCGACCTCCACCACCGGTACCGTCGCGTGGCGGTCGATGTCGAGCAGCCGACGCCCCGCCGCGAGGGCGACGAGTGGGAGGATCGCGCCGACGCACACGAACGCGAGAGACACTCCGCCCAGCGCCACGAGGAGCGGCGCGAGGAGCGACCCGACAGCGAGCCCCGCCATCAGGAGCCCCTCGAGGAGCCCGAAGACCCGCGCGAGGAGATCGGGCCGCGCGACGCGCTGGAGCAACGTGCGTCCGGCGACGTCGAACGTCATTCGCGCGCCCCCCGCGACCGCGAGCAGGACGAGCGCGCCGAGTGCTGCCGGAAGCGTTGCGAGCCCCATGAACGCAACGCTCCAGACGGCAAGCGCCAGGACGAGCGGGAGGGCCAGCCGCGTCATCCCGACGAGACGCGCCGTGACGACGACGGCGACGACGCTTCCGGCGCCGAACGCCGCGGTGAGGTAGCCGGCCCAATCTCCTCCGCGCTGAAGAACGCCTTGCGCGAGCTCGACGCTGAGCACGTCCAGAGCGCCGATCGCGATCCCCTGAGCGCCGAGCAGCAGCACGAGGATGGCCGCCTGCGGATCGCTTCGCACGAACGAGAGCGAGCCGCCGAGCCGCGTCTCGTCCTCGCTCCCGGGCTCGGCCGCCGGGGTGGCCGGTGTGACATTCCTGAGCGGCATGACGAGCACGGCTCCGAGCAGGCAGCCCGCGGCGACGAGGGCGAACACCATGCCCTCCGAGCCGACGGCGAGCACGACGCCCGCGAGCGCCGGTGCGGCGAGCGTGCTCACGCTCTCGATCCAGCCCGACGCGACATTCGTCGCCGTGAGCTCCTCCGGCGCTCGGGCGAGGCTCGGGGCGAACGCCGACTGCGTGGGCCGCGTCATCGTGAACGAGACCGACGGCCCCACGAGCAGGGCGTACACGACCAGCGGAGGAGCGTCGACGAAGAGCGCCACTCCGACCGCAGCACACGTCAGTGCCTGGGCCACGTAGCCCGCTAGGAGCAGCTTCCCGGGTGGGTAGCGGTCGCCGACGGCGGCTATCACCGGCGCAAACGCCGCAGCCGGGATCAGGAGGACGGTGGCGACGATTCCGGTCTCCGTCACACCTCCCTGCGCGTACGCGTACACGAGCATGGCGATCCACGACGCCCATTCGCCGCAGTTGAAGGTCGCGAACGCCAGCTCGACGCGCCGCAGCTGACGGTTTCCGGCGACGACCCTGAAGACGTAGAGGAGCGAAGAGCGCCGTGTGGGGCTCGCGGGCTCGACAGCGCTGCCGCCGTTCACGCCGCCGTCGTCGTCCGGCATCCGGCGATCATCTCACGCCGATGTCCGGCGCGTCAGGGCGCGAGAGCGGACGGGTGGAGGAGCGGTACGAGCGGGTCCCAGCCGGAGCGAAGGACTGCGACGAGCGACGGCGGAGTTATCAGCTGGACACGACCATCTGCCGGCCGCTGCCGCGGCGCCGCATAGCCGGACGGCGCCCACCGTAGGAGCCGGTTCCCGAGCACGAGGTAGGGGTGGCCGTCGTTCAGGACGAATGCTCCGTCTGGGAGCTCAGCGAGCTCGGCGACGTGGTGCCGTTGCCCTCGGCCTGCCGGGATGACGCGCTCTGCATGGAGCTGCGCGTCGATCGCGTCGGCGCCCACCTGGCCGGGGTGGAGCGAGTCCCATACCCGAGTCAGCCGCACGTAGTCCTCGCGGCGGCAGAGCGCGCACGGGCGGTGCCCTGCGGCGAGAGCCGTCGCCTCGTCGAGGAAGAACAGCTCCGTGAAGCGCCCGGGCTGCAGCAACGGCTCGCGCTGCCAGCCGCGGAACTCGAGCCGGCAGGCGATCCAGCGCTTGCCGACGAACCGTCTGCGGATGCCCCCGTGGCGGTCGTGGAGGCACCCGCGGTTTCCGTAGACGAGCCCGCGTCCCGGGTCGGCGATCAGCTCGCCGAGCGGGGTGACCCGGTTCTGCAGCGGCATCGCCGCCGCACGTTAGCGAGTGATCAGATAGGCGACGACGAGCGCGATGCCGACGACGGCGAGCACGAGCGGGACGACCACGGCGATCCAGGTACCGATGAGGATGACGGGCGTTGCTGCGCTCTCACCTTCTGCCGCGAGCGACCAGAGATGCTCGATCTCGTGCTCGGCGGCGTGCAGCGGGTGATGGAGCACGTCGAGCTCGGCCCTCGACGTGTGGGCGCTGTCTCGGGTACGCACCATCGCGGCCATATCGACTCGAGCATGGCCCTCGGCCGGAAGCGGGCCCATGGGCCGAGCGGTCGATCGGGAGGACGAGGAGCCCCTCCTGCACCCACGCTGACGACCGGCCGGAGCGATCGCCTGGTCGGTTGATCGTCCCGTCCGACGAGCAGAGGGACGATTCCGGCTGGACGAAGTCAGCACGTCAAGGGAGGTATCAGCCGTGAGTCGCCTGATCGTCATAGTCCTGTCCGCGGCAGTCGTAGGAGGACTCGCCGGCGCGGGGGTCGGCCTCGCACTCGGGGCCGATCGCTCAGGCACGACGACGATCGAGTCAACCACAGCGCGGACCGCGTCCCAGGCGTCTGCGGCTGAGGGAGCTCTCGCCCCGGATCAGATCTACCGCTCGGCCGCGCCGGCGGTCGTCGTGATCACCGACATGCAGACGCAGGTCGTGCCGCCGACGCTGTTCACGCCTCCCGCGAAGCAGGAGGTCGGGGCCCTCGGATCCGGGTTCGTGATCGACTCGAAAGGAGACATCGTCACGAATGACCATGTCGTGCAGGGAGCGACGGGCATTCGCGTCGGCCTTGCGAGCGGCGTGTCGTATCCGGCCAAGATCGTCGGCACCGACCCCACGAGCGACATCGCCGTCGTTCGCGTCCACGCTCCGGCTGCCACGCTCCAGCCACTGGCGTTTGCCGACTCCGCGAAGGTGAGCGTGGGCGATCCCGCGTATGCGATCGGCAACCCGTTCGGTCTCGACCGGACGATGACGGCTGGCATCGTCAGTGCCACCGGGCGGGACATCGACGCTCCGAACGGCTTCACCATCCCGAACACGATCCAGACCGACGCCTCTATCAACCATGGCAACTCGGGAGGCCCGCTCCTCGACGGCCGTGGAGAGGTGATCGGCGTCAACTCCCAGATCCAGGGAGGGTCCGTCGACGGGAACGTCGGTATCGGCTTCGCCGTCCCGAGCGACACGGCCAAGTCCGTCGCAACGCAGCTCATCGCGAGCGGCCATGCCAGCCATGCATGGCTCGGCGTTCGCGTCGACACGATCGATCCCACCGTCGCGAAGGTCGTCCGCGGGCTCCCCGAGCAAGGCGTGGTCGTGGTCTCCGTCGTCAAGGGCGGCCCGGCGGCGAAGGCGCGCCTCCTTGCAGCGACCAAGCGCGTCTCTGTCAACGGAGTAGTCGCGCTCGTCGGAGGCGACTCGATCGTCGCGCTCGACGGGACGCGAATCGCCGATGCGGCCCAGCTCGCGGGGCTCCTCGCAGCCCGACGTCCCGGTGAGAAGGTCGAGCTCGAGGTCGTGCGCAACGGCGCCAGGAGGAAAGTCGTGCTCACACTCGGCGACGTTCCGAGGGCGTCCGGGTAACTGGAGCGGCGTACCATGACCGCTGTCATGGCCGAGCAAGGGCGGAAGCGTGTCACCGTTCTCGTCGCGGACGATCACCCGCTCTATCGCGAAGGAGTCGTTCGAGCGCTACTCGCCAGCGGGCAGATCGAGATCGTGGCGGAGGCCGAGAACGGTCGTGCCGCTCTCGACGCGATCATCGAGCACTCGCCGGACGTCGCGCTCCTCGACTACAAGCTCCCCGAGCTCGACGGGGTCGCGGTCACGAATGCCGTGGTACGCGAGCGGCTCGCGACCCGCGTGCTGCTGGTCTCGGCGTTCTCGGACAGCGGCGTGGTCTACAAGGCGCTCGAGACCGGCGCGGCAGGGTTCGTCTCGAAGGAGGCTCGCCGCGAGCAGATCGTCGATGCCGTTCTGGCGTGTGCACGTGGCGAGAACGTCGTTCCGCCGGACGTCGCCGCAGGTCTCGTCTCGGAGATCAGGCTTCGCAGGCAGGACGACGCGCCGGCGCTGACCCCGCGCGAGCAGGAGATCCTCCATCTGATCGCCGCCGGCAAGAGCCTTCCCGAGATCGCGAAGGAGCTCTACCTCGGTCTCACGACGGTGAAGACGCACGTCCAGCACCTGTACGCGAAGCTCGGGGTCTCCGATCGGGCCGCAGCGGTCGCCAGCGCCATGAGGCGCGGACTGCTCGAGTAGGAGGGTGACGCGCTCGACCGGCCCTGCGCCGGGGGAAGCGACCGTCGAAGCGGAACGCGTCGTCGCCTGGCTGCGGCTTCCCGCAATAGCTCTCATCGCGCTGGGCCAGGGTCTCGCACATCCGAATCCGCATCAGACCGGATTCCTCGTGACGCTCGTGCTGTTCTCCGCCTGGAGCGCCGGGCTCCTCGCGTGGCTCTACCTGCGACCGCTCGACAGCCGCCTCGCCCTCGCGGCGACGTACGTGGACATCGTCGCCATCAGCGTGCTCGCACTCCTGTCGGGTGGCCCGTTCTCGCACGCCAGGCTCGCGTTCTTCCTCGTCCCCGTGGCGGTCGCCTTTCGCTTCCGACCGGCGGTCACCGCGGTCGCGGCCGCCGTTACCACCGCCGCCTACGTCGTCCAGGCCGCCGCCCATCCTGCGAGGGGCAACCCGGAGACGGCTCGCTTCATCCTCATCCAGGCGGGCTATCTCGCATGGGTCGGCGCCGCGTGCGTGCTTCTTTCCATGCTTCTCGAGCGACGCACGCAGCTCGTGAACGACCTTGCCGAGGCGCGCTCACGACTGCTCGGCGACGCGCTCGAAGCCGAGCAGCGCGAGCGCAAAGCGCTCGCCGAGGCGCTGCACGACGAGGCGATCCAGAACCTGCTCTCCGCCCGCCACGAGCTCGAGGAGGTCGCTGAGGGCGCCGCGTCGGGTCATCCTGCGCTCGGCCGAGCCGACGACGCGCTCGCGTTGACCGTGCATCAGCTCCGCCAGGCGATCTTCGATCTCCATCCGTACGTCCTCGACGAAGCGGGGCTCGAATCGGCCATCCGCTCCGTTGCCGTTCAGGCGGCGACACGTGCCGAGCTCGAGCTGGACCTCGACCTCCGGTACGGCAAGCGTCACCCTCAGGAACAGCTCGTCTTCTCGGCGGCGCGCGAGCTCCTGGCGAACGTCGTCCGACACGCCCGGGCGACGCGCGTGCGCGTCGATCTGTTCGAGGACAGCCGCGAGCTGGTCCTAGTCGTCGAGGACGACGGTGAGGGGTTCCCGGCCGAGCGGCTCACCGAGAGACTGGCGGACGGCCACGTCGGCCTGGCTTCGCAGCGCTTTCGCATCGAGGCCGCGGGTGGAAGCCTGAAGCTGGTGTCGAAACCGGGCGAGGGAGCGCGAGCCGAGATCCGGCTGCCGGAATGAGTTCCCATGTCTAGACCTCGCCTGCGCCGTCGAGACTGTCGAGGAGCCGGCCGACGACCGCGAGCGAGAGGAGATGGACGTCGAAGCCGTCGAACTCGAGCAGCGCCGCCTCGATGATGGCGATGCGTTGACGCTGGGAGAGGTGGATCTCGGCCTCGTCGCACGCGTCGAACGCACTCGTGATGGCGCGAGCGAGGCACTGGGCGGAGGCGCTGTGCGCGGACGAGACAATGGTCTCGAGGCCGTCCTCTCGTCTCGCGTGGGCCATTACCCGGCGAGTGTGCACCTTGGCCGCGGGTGGCGGCATCGTCCAGCCGGACGATGCACAGGACGAGGACGCTCGAGCGTGGGCCTGCATGAGCATCCGATCAGCCGATCCCGCCGGTGCCAGGTTCGGCGCGAACCTTACGAGCTGACGGGCGACAGTCCGCTCGAGGTTCCGTGGCAGCGGCGCGATTCCCTCCGACCGATCCTCCGATCGGCCGATTTCCGTCGGCCCGGCTCGCGGCGAACCTGGGACGACAGGAGTTGTCCAGCGAGAAAGGAGGTCGGCATGGCAGTCGGAGTCTTGATCGAGCTGCCGGGGCTCGAGCGGAAGGAGTACGAGGAGGTGACCGCCGAGATGTTCGGACACTTTCCGATGAAGGCGAGTGAGGCCCCCGAGAAGGCCGTCACCGGGCGGGTGCCCGATGCGCGCCCGCAGTTCTTCGAGGTCCAGAGCCTCGTGCAGTCTCGGTAGACGATCGAGCGCCACTCTTGGGGGTCTGGCTCAAGCCAGACCCCCAGCGCAAGTGCCAACCGAGCGCCACTCTTGAGGGTCTGGCTCAAGCCAGACCCCAGCGCAAGTGCCAACCGTGGTCGTGACTGATCCAGCCGGCCTCGCGCCGGCCCGATCGGAGAGCGAGGCTACGATGCGCCGAAGCGATCGTCCGTCCGAAGGGGTAGCGCGGCAGCGCTCGTCGGTTTCGCTCGGCTCCGGTCACAACGCGGTCGAGCGCTCCTCGTGCTGGTGGGGATCGCGGCGTCGACCGCCCTGCTCGTGGGGGTGATCGGCGGAAGCATGATCGCGAGGGAGCTCGGACTCCGGCAGGCACTGGGTGACCTGCCTCCCGCCGAGCGGAGTTTTCGTGTCGACCTGATCGGCCTTCCCTTCGAAGCACACACGACGAGGTCGGATCGGGTGGCGCAGGACGCGCTGGCCGGATTGACGTCCAAGGACTCCTTCGGGGTGACCTTTTTTCGGGACTTCTGGCTGGACGGCGAGTTCGTGCGACTGACCGCGCTCGACGAGCCGGAGAGGTTCGTGCGCCTCGTCTCGGGACGGCTGCCGCAGGCCTGCAGCCCGTCCGCGTGCGAGGTGCTGCAGATCGGCAACCGGGGCCGGGCGCGGCTCCACGAGGGGGACATCAAGCTCGTTCGTGTCGGTATCGGTGAGCTGCGCGACGTCGCGGGTCTCGGGCCTGCCTTCCAGCGCCTACGGCAGGAGCGCGCCCAGGCATCGATCGTGCAGTCCGTCCCGCTTATCGCCCCGAGCACGTCGGCCCTCGAGCGGCTGCCTTCCCTCGAGCTCTTCTTCCGGGTGCGGGCGTGGGTGGTGCCGCTCGAGCCCTCCTCGGTCCACGCGTGGGACATCGGGCGCACGCTCGAACGGGAGTCGCTCGCGCAAGGTGTCCTCCAGGAGAGCGGCGCCGGCTACGTGCTCGTCGGCCCGGATGCGGCCTTGCTGGAAGCGCAGGCGCGAGGATCGACGTATGCGGAGCGCATGGTCCTGGTCGGGGGGAGCGCTGCCGCACTCCTGCTCGGGTTCGCCATGGTGGCTGCGATCGGCCTCCGACGCGGTCTCGCAGCCGAGCGCCGCCGGCTGCTCCGGCGCGGTGCGACGAGGGCGCAGGTCTGGATCGCGCTGTTCGCCGAGGTTGGTGCGGTAACGGCCGTGGGCTGGTTCGTCGGCATCGTCGTCGGCGCCCTGGCGATCGCCGCGCTCGCGACCGGGCTCGACGTTCCGGTCGGAGGGGTCATCGACCATTCGCTGCTCGAGCCGCGGGCGCTCGGTGTGCTTCTCCTCGCAGTGGTCCTTGCCGCGGCAGTCGTCGTCGCGGTGGTCGCCAGGGAGGGCGGTCAGGACAGCGGAAGGCGGATCCGCCCTCTCGACGTCGCAGCTCTCGGCGCAGTTCTGGCCGTCGCCGTCGGGCTCGCGCGGGGAAGTCTCGGCTCGGAAGCTACCGCGTCGCGCGGTGACCGAGCGCTCCTGGTCGTGGTGCCGGTCCTCGTCTGCTTTGCCGCGGCAGTCGCTGCGGCGCGCGCGCTGGGCCCGCTCATGGTGTTCGCGGAACGCGTGTCGCGACGAGGGAGGCTCGCGCTGCGCCTCGCGTTCCTCGCGCTCGCGCGCGCACCGTCCCGCACTGCTGGCGCGGGCGCCTATCTCGTGGTTGCGGTCGGGCTCGTCCTCTTCACCGCGGGCTACCACGCGACGCTCGAACGCGGAGCTCGCGACGAGTCGGCTTTCGCGGTACCGCTTGACGTGACGCTCTCGGAGGGCTCGAGCCTCGTAGCTCCGCTCGAGGCAGCGCCGCTCGAACGCCTCGAAAGCCTCGCGCCCGGTGTCGAGGCGTATCCGATCGTTCGGCGAGGAGCGGATCTCATCGGCCTCGGATCGGCCGTGCAGAGCGCCACCGTCCTCGGCGTGCCGTCGCGCGCGCTTGCGGCGATGCACTGGCGCTCCGACTACTCGTCGGCGTCGAAGGCGTCGCTCGCCCGAAGGCTCGAGGGGGACGCGTCCCTCCGGCTCGGCGGGCCGGTGATCCCCGCAGATGCCGAGACCGTCTCGCTGCGTGCTCACCTGCGAGGCACGCCCCTTGGTGTCGACCTCGTGGTACGCGATGCCGCCGGACGGATCGAGGTCATTCGTCTCGGCAGGGCGACGCAAGGCAGCACCGAGCTCACGGCACAGGTTCCCCGCCAGCGTCCGGGCAGTGCGCCTCGCCGCCTCATCGGGCTTCAGCTGTACCTCCCGGGGCGCGCGAAGAACTGGTTCCTGCATGTCGCACACGAAAGACGCGACGTGAGAGCCCCTGCCGGGTCGGTGCGGCTCGAGCCGTTGAGAATCACATCGCCGAGCACCGGTGTGCCGCTGACGGACTGGACGGGGTGGATCACTCATGGGCGGGCAAGCGCCGTCGTGTCGCCGGGACGCATCCACTACTCGTTCCCCGAAGTCCAGACGATCGTCGTGCGGCCACGCCAGCCTGTCGACGGTCGCAGGCTGAGTGCGATCGCGAGCCCTCGCGTTGCCGACGCGGCCGGCCCGGACGGTTACATCACGCTCCGCCTCTTCGACGCGGCGGTGAACGTTCGCATCGTCGCGACCGCGAAGCGCTTCCCGACGGTCGCGAAGGACGAGCAGTTCGTCGTGGTGGACGAGACCGGCCTTTCGTCCGTGGTCGATGCGGACGCTCCGGGAACGGCGACGCCCCTCGAGCTCTGGCTTTCCGTGCCCGACAGCTCTGACGTCGGCGTCATGCGGGAGCTCGGCCGGCCGCCGTTCTCCGACCTCGACCTCACATCTCGCCGCGCCCTGCTCGAGAAGCGAACGCGCGACCCACTGGCACGAGGCATCGGCTACACGCTCCGGATCGCTGCACTGCTTGCACTCGCGCTTGCCGTGATCGGTGTCTGGGTGACGCTCCTCGGCGAGCTACGCGACGAGCGCGGCGACTTCTTCGATCTCGAGGCCCAGGGTGTGGGGCCAGGCACTCTGCGCTGGCACCTTCGGCTTCGCACCTACGCGCTCTTCGTCTTCGGTGTCGTAGGCGGGGTGCTGCTGGGCGTCGTGCTCGCGCGTCTCGTGGCTTCGCTCGTTCAGATCTCGGTGACGGCCGCGCTGCCGGACCCACCGCTCGTCTTCGAGCCAGGCTGGACGTCCGTGGCGCTCACGCTGGCTGTCTTCGCGCTCACGGCGGGCATCGCCGTCGAGCTCAGCGTCCGCCACGCGTTTCGCGGCGACGTGCCGGAGAGGGCCTCGTGGACGCTGGAGTGACCGCCGCAGTCGAGGTCTTGGACGCGTTTCGGATCTTCGACTCCGAGGCGCGGGCATCGGTTGCGCTGCAGGGCCTGTCGCTCGTCGTGGAACCGGGGGAGATCGTCGTCGCGCTCGGTCCCAGCGGCTCGGGCAAGACGACCCTCCTGAAGGTCGTCGCGGGCCTCGAGCGGCTGTCGGCAGGGCGTGTCAGCGTGCTCGGAACCGATCTCGAGCGTCTCGCGCCCAAGGCCGTCGCCGCGTTTCGGGCGGACAACGTCGGATTCCTCGACCAGCACTACTCGCGTGCGCTGTCCCCGGACCTCACCTGCGGTCAGAACGTCGCGCTTCAGCTCGGCCTTCTCGGAAACGGGTCGGCTGAGGCGTCGCGAGTCGCCGACGAGCTCCTCGACCGCGTCGGTCTCCTCGACCGAAGAGGCGATCGGCCGCAGGACCTCTCGGGCGGAGAGCAGCAGCGCATCGCCGTCTGCGCCGCCGTCGCGCATCGGCCGAGGCTCCTGCTCGTGGACGAGCCCGTGGGCGAGCTCGATGCGATGAACGCCGCGACGATCTACGCGCTTCTGGGCGAGGTCGCGCGCGATGTGGGCGCAAGCGCGCTAATCGTGAGTCATGACGACGACGCGGCCTCGATCGCGGACCGCGTCGTGCGTATTCGAGACGGACGTGTCACCGAGCAAGCGGAGCCGGGCGGGCTGTCGGCCCTCGTCGTTTCGCGCGGAGGATGGGTCCGGCTGCCAGCCGATGGCCGTGACGACACTGGCGGGGGGCACCTGCTCTCGGTCGAGCGTCGCGGTCAAGACGTCGTCTTGAGCCCGGTTGGCATCGGCCGGAGTGCGGCTGATGGTGCCCGCCCGGCCGCGCTCTCGAAGGACGGTGGTGCGCGGGTCGAGCGCGGCCCGACCGTTGCACGGCTGGACGGCGTGAGCAAGGCGTATCCCGCGGGCGGCGGAGAGCGGATGGTCTTGTCCGACTTGACCCTGACGTTCGAGGAGGGCCGGATGGCCGCGGTCGTGGGGCGCTCGGGGAGCGGCAAGACGACGATGCTCCACCTCCTCGCGGGGCTCGAGCGTCCGACGGCGGGTGACGTCGTCGTCAAGGGCGAGTCCCTCGCGGCCAAGAGCAGGCCCGAGCTCGCTGCTTTCCGCCGTCGTGCGACCGCGCTCGTCGCGCAGGAGCCTGGCCTCGTCCCTCACCTCAGCGCTCACGAGAACGTCCTCCTCACGCTCAGCGTCCGAGACGGCGAGGCTTCGGCGTCGCAGGCGACAGCCGCTCTCGAGGAGGTCGGCTTGGGAGAGAAGGGCGACCAGCCGGCGAGCTCGCTCTCGGCGGGCGAGCGCCAACGGGTGGCGATCGCCCGCGCGATCGCAGCGGACGTCAAGCTCCTCCTGGTGGACGAGCCGACCGGGCGACTCGACGAGGAGAACGGGCGTGCCGTCGGTCATCTCCTCGCCCGGACCGCCTCGCAGCGAGGGATCGCGGTCGTCTGCGCGACGCACGATCCCGTGCTGATCGAGCTTGCCGACGAGGTCGTCGACCTCGTGCCCGGGCAGCCTCAGCCCTGCGATCTCACGTAGTCGATGTAGCCTCGGACGTCCGCCGCCGGCTCCGAGTAGGCGTCACCGAGAGACGTCTCCATCGCAGTCATGTACTCCTCGGCCCAGGCCGGAAAGTCGTAATCGATCGCTCGCAGGAACTCGAGCGTCGCGGCAAAGCGCATGTCGGCGATTGAGGGAGTGTCGCCGCCGATGAACTGCTTGCCGTCGAGGAAGAACGCGCGGTAGACCTCGAGCGGGCCGGCGAGCCCGGCCTCGGCGTCCGCGCGTGCCTGCTCCTTGAGCTCGTCCGACACGTCGGCGGTCCCGACCTCGCCCGCGTACTGCGGGAACGCGAGCTTCGGATAGGTCGCCCGTGCGACGAGCGGGTAGAGCGTGCCGATCAGGTAGAACATCGCGCTGTCGACCATCGCCCGCTCGCCAGGATCCGTGGGATAGAACTGCTCGAGGCCGTGCTTGTTGCAGAGGTACTGCATGATCGCGCAGCTCTCCCAGAGTGAGCCCTTCGGCAGACCCGCCTCCTCGAGCAGCGGCGTGAGATCGGCAGGGTCCTTTGCCAGGAACTCCGGTGTGGACTTCTTGCCCCAGACGTCCTTCTCCTCGAAGTCGAGCCCGGCGGCGCGGATGAAGATGCGCGTCGTCAGGTTGTTGACGCTGGGCTTGAGGATGCTGAGCGTGTTCGTGGCCATGAGCTTTCTCCTTAGCGGTAGGGGTCCTTCGGGGACCGGTCGTCGGACAGCGACGCCTGAGAGCGGATGACGAGCAGCTCGATGGCGTCGGCGAGGTGCACGCGGTCGATGTTCGGGTCGCCGCGCGTGACTCGCAGCTTGTGGGCCTCCAGGAGCACGTCGGTGTGGGTGTGGCCGACCGGTGGCTCGAAGCGATACGACGCGAGCTCGACGAGGAGGCCGAGCGGGTCCTCGAAGTAGATCGAGTCCATGAAGCCGCGGTCCTTGACGCCCGAGTGCTCGATTCCGCGCTCGTCGAGCCGTTCGATCGTCTGCGCGAAGGTGGCCTGCGAGAGCGAGAACGCGAGGTGGTGGACGATGCCGGGCTCTCGCGGCGCCGACTTCCGCTGCGGCTCGCGCGCGTCGTTCGTGAAGACCGTGATCAGGCGCCCGTCCCCTGGATCGAAGTAGAGATGACTCTCGCCAGCGTTGTCGAGGTTCGGCTGCTCGAACACGAACGGCATCCCGAGCACGCCCTCCCAGAAGTCGAGCGCCGTCTGCCGGTTCGCGCCGTTGATCGTTATGTGGTGGACGCCCTGGGTCTGGATCTTCCTCACTGCCCACGCTCCACGAGCCGGCCCTTGTACTCACTCCGCGCCAGGCTCCCCCACGGCACGAGCTCGACGCGTGTGGAGACGACGAGCACGGCCCGAAGTCTCTCACGGATCGCATCGGCGAGCTCCGAGTCCGGTTCGCCCCCCTGCGCGAGCTCGACCGCGACCGGGAGCGGCGGCTCCTGCTTCACCCCAGCTGCGGCCGGCCTGACGCGAATGTGCCCGCTCACCCTCGGGGCGAACGCGCCCACGATCTCCCGGACCGCAGTCGGGAAGACGTTGACCCCGCGCACGATGAGCATGTCGTCCGTTCGCCCGACACAGCGCACACGCGGGCCTGTCCGCCCGCACGGGCAGGAGCTCGTCCGCACGACGACGTGATCACGCGTGCGGAAGCGCAGGAGTGGCGCCGCCCGGTGTCGGAGGTGCGTCAGGACGAGCTCCCCAGAGGCGCCGTCCTCCATCTCGAGCGAGGTGCCCGTCTCCGGATCGATCAGCTCCGCGTGCACGAAGCCACGGGCGCCGAGGTGCATCCCGGCCTGTTCCTCGCACTCTCCCCACAGCGAGATGCCGATGTCGCCGATGCCCATCGCCTCGGTCACGCGTGCGCCCCAGCCCTGCTCGAGCGTCTCGCGGAACGCCCGCTCGCCGCCTCCGGGCTCACCTGCGACGAGGACGCGTTCGACGCTCGAGCTCCTGAGGTCGAGGTTGCGCTCGGCAGACCATTCGACGAGGTGGGCGGCGTACGAGGGCGTCAGAACAGCGGCTTCGGGGCGAAGTGCCTCGATCGCCTGCATCAGGCGCTCGGTGTTGCCGGTGCCGAGCGGTATGTGGCATAGGCCGATGAGGTCGAAGGACGCGAGCGCCGCACCTGCGACGAAGGGGCCGGCGTTGTACGTCGAGACGATGCGTTGGCCGGGGGAGATACCCGACGCCGCATAGCTTCTCGCCGAGCCGGTCACCCAATCGGCGAGATCGTCCGCCGTCAGCGGGATGTAGCTGGGGTTCCCCGTGGTGCCGCTCGTCGAGTAGATCCGGACGATCTCGGCAGGCGCAGCGCAGAGATGGGCGCCGATCGGGTTCTCGGGGGTGCACGTGTCCTTGAGCTCGGGCTTCTCGGTCAGCGGGAGTCGCGCGATGTTCGCGAGCCCGCCTGCGGCGTCAGGGGTGGTCACTCCTGCCGCCGCCAGCTTCGTGCGGTAGAAGGCCGAGCGCTCGAAGAGGTAGGCGAGCTGCCTGCGGTAGCTCGCGTCGTCGAGCGCGAGCTGCTCGGCCCAGGGAAGGCTCTCGATCTCCGGCTCGAGCATCACTCCTGCGGCTCGTAGCGCACCGCGTCCTCCGCCCCGGAGGCCAGGAGGAAGCCGATCGGGTTCTCCTGTTCCTCGGCGAGGTGCGCGAGCAGGCCGGCGGTGCGGGCGAGAATCGGGACGGCCTTGACGTGAGCGGTGGAGTAGCCCACGTCGAGCATCACCGCGGCGATGGGCATCGCCACGTTCATCGCGAGCGGCTTGCCCCAGGTCTCTGCCACGCCGTCGCGGAAACAGCGTGCGAGCAGGACGTGCGGCCCACTTACTCCGCGGGAATCGGCGAACTCGAGGATCCGCTCGGCGCGGGGGTCGAGCGGGCGGTGCACCGGGTGCCCGAATCCGGGGGCCTTGCCGCCGGCGGCATGGATCGCCCGGGCCATCTCGCTGGCGACGGTCGCGGGCTCGCGACCCGCGGCGACCTTCTCCTGCGCGCCCGCGAGGAGCCACGCGCACTCCTCGGACGTGCCGAGGACGACAGGCCCCGCGCCGAGGATCCCTGCCGCGACGGCTCCCTGGAGCGATCCGGGATCTGCGGCGAGCGTCATCCGGGCGGCGACGTTCGTCGGCATCATCCCGTGCTCGGCGATCGATACGAGCAGGAGGTCGAGGAAGAAGCGCTGCTCGTCAGTTGCTTCCTGGCCCGTGAGCAGCAGGTGGAAGTACTCGGTGAAGCTCAGCCTCCCCATCAGGTCGCCTGTGAGGTCGCGGCCGCGTACCTCGACTCGGTCGGGATACGCCTGGCTGATATGGCTGACTGGAAACCTCGACTTTCCGATCTGCATCAGAGGCCGAGATCCTCGCGGACGAGACGGGCTCCGGCAACCATCGCCTCGAGCTTGCGGAATGCCAGCTCCCGCGGCAGGTACTTCATCCCGCAGTCCGGCGCGACCACGAGTCTCTGCGGCGCTACCACGGTCAGGGCACTGCGGATCCGGTCTGCGACCACGTCCGGCGCCTCGACCTTGCTCGAGCCCAGGTCGAGGACTCCCAGGACGATCACCTTGTCGGCGACGGTACGCAGCACGTCCGGGTCGAGATCAGGCTGTGCCGCCTCGAGCGAGAGATGCGTCGCGCGGCAGTCGTTGAGCTCGCGCAGGAAGGGATAGCCGTCGAGCCGTTCGTGGACGATGTGCGCATAGCCGAAGCAGGTGTGGAGGACGGTCTCTCCGTCGATGCCTTCGAGCGCGCGGTCGATCGCTTGCACGGCGTACTGCCGCGCCGGCTCGGGCCGCGCCTGGAGGTACGGCTCGTCGATCTGGACGACGTCGGCCCCGGCGGCCTTGAGGTCGTGGAGCTCCTCGTTCACAGCCTCCGCGTACGCCAGCGCGAGGCTGCGCTCGTCGGCGTAGTGGTCGTTCTGGGCCTGCTGCGTCATCGTGAACGGCCCGGGCACGGTGATCTTGATCCGGCGGTCGGTGATCGAGCGCAAGAACTCGACGTCGCGCACCTCGACCGCGCGGGTGCGGCGGATCGGGCCGACCACTCTGGGGACGGGATTCTCGTTCCCGGTGCGGTCGAGTGCGACGCCGGGAGCGTCCAGGTCGACGCCGTCCAACGCGGTCGCGAAGCGGTTGGAGTAGCTCTCGCGGCGCATCTCACCGTCGGTGATCACGTCGATGCCCGCGAGCTCCATGTCGTGAACGGCGAGCCGAGTTGCGTCGTCCTGCGCCTCCTCGAGCAGCGGCTCGGGTATCCGCCACAGCTCGCGTGCGCGCACGCGCGGTGGCAGCCGCTGCTCGAGTCGCGCCCGGTCGATCAGCCAGTCGGGCTGCGGGTAGCTGCCGACGACCGTCGTGATCAGGGCTTCATGAGTCAGAGCCGGACCTCACTCCCATACGTGAGCGCATTCCACCCGATGCCCCTCTCTCTACCAAACGCGCGCGGCAGGTGCATTCGCGAGAGGGCGAGGACACGGACTTGCCCATTCACGGAGGGGGAGGGCTGGGTGCCCTCCCCCTCCTGTCTTCGGAACTGATGCTCCCAGACCGATCAGCGTCGGTCAGCGCGACACTGCACCTTGTGCGTTCACCATCCCCGCTCCGAAGAACGAGGTCTGGCCGGTGCCACCGGTGCAGTGGCGTGGATCTGCGGTCGGCCAGCTGGCCGGACAGGACATCGGAGTTGCCGACGAGCGGATCAGCGCCGCGACGGCCCCCTGCGGCATGCCCGGGTGCTGTCCGCGGATCAACGCGGCGACGCCGGCGGCGTGCGGCGAGGCCATCGAGGTGCCGCTGATCCACACGTACCGGCCCCCGCCGCTCGTCACAGCGCGGTTGGCTCCGATCAGAGCCTCCCACAACCCGGTGGCGTCGGTGCTCGACCAGCCGGCGAGGATGCGACCCCGTCCGAACACGGTTGTCTGCCCCGCGTCGCCGCCTGGAGCGGTGACGTCGACCGGCCCTCCCACGTTCGAGTAGCTCGCGAGGGTGTTCACACCGGAAGCCGACACGGTGACGACGCCCGGCAGCTCGGCCGGCGTTACCCGGCAGTTGTTGCCGACCTCGCGCACGATGGCGGTGTCCGGCGGCCAGTCCGGGCTGATCTCGTCGATCGTCGGGTGGCCGAGGTCGTGGGCCTCGTTGCCGGCCGCTGCCACGATCACGACGCCCCTCTGCTGGGCATAGCGGGCGGCGCTCTGGAGATCCCTCAGGATCGCCCGTTGACCCGCCTCGTTCGCGCAGAAGTACAGGTACGGATCGGCGAACAGGCTGAGGTTGACCACGTCCAGCCGCTGATTGCCGGCGTAGCGCAGCGCAGCTGCGACCGAGTCGGCGAAGCAGAAGCCGTCGATGGTGCATGCCTTGAGACCGACGATCGTGGCCTCGGGAGCCACGCCGACGATGCCGATACCGTTGGCACGACCTGCGATCGTCGTCGCCACGTGCGTGCCGTGACCCTGGAGATCCTGGACGGCGGCCTTGTTCGAGCAGTCTCCGTTGGCGATCTCCGCCGGGTCGGCCGTCGGCGTCGTGCTGAAGATGAACGAGCACGAGCGCGCGACGTCGATCGCGCCGGCGAGATCAGGATGACTGAAGTCGATTCCGCCGTCGATCACTCCGACCTTCACGCCTTTACCGGTCGCCGTGGAGTGGGCCGCGCCGGCGTTGATGACTTTCATGTCCCACTGGCACGGCGACAGCTGATCTGGCCCGACCGTTCCCGGGTAGGCCGCCGTGCACTGCGTGTTGGCGGTGGCTCCGTCGATGAGTACCGTTGTCTCAGCGGACGCTGACTGGATCAGCACCACGCAGAGCAGCGCCACCGCCGCACCCACGAGACGCCTGCGGCCGCGACGCGGAGCGCGATGACCGTTGGCACGCTTGAACATGTTTCTCCTTCCAGCTCGTATCGAACGCCAGCAATTGCTCCCCACCCTGGCGCCTCCCCTTGAGAGGACCGCGGCACGCTACACGAGTCCTCGAGCGAAGGCACGAGCAACCGTCCGCGCCCCGGAGCAGCGGGCTCGTGGCAAGCCGCTAGCGCGGCAGGCGCAGCCCGAGGCGGCGGGGGAGCGAGGCGACGAAGCGCGTGGCTACGCCTGGCTCCCGACCGGCGTCCTCGGCGGCGTCCTTCGCCAGCAGCGCACGCCGGATCAGCGAGCCTCCGGCATAGCGGAACGGCTCCGGCGGGAAGAGCTTGCGCGACGGCTCGACGATCGCGAGCCCGGTTCGCTCGTCGCGGCGGTCAAGCGCGAGCCGCGCGAGGATCTCGCCGCCGAGGTACGAGGGCCCGACGCCGTTGCCGGTGAAGCCGAAGCCGTGGTGGATGCGGCCCCGGCTCCCGAAGATCGGCAGGTGGGTGGGGGAGACGTCGATCGGGCCACCCCAGGCATGTGTGATCTGGCGTCCTTCGAGTTGCGGAAAGAAGCGGACGAGTGCCTCCTGGGTTCGTTCGATCACTTTCGGGTCGAGCTCGAGTCGATCCGCAAGCCGTCCGCCTATCCCCATCGCCCCGCCGCCCCAGCCGAAGACGATCCGCCCGTCGCGCGTCGTTCGCATGTAGTGGACGAGCGTGCGGCTGTCCACGATCGCCTCGCCGCCCGTCCAGCCGATCTCGTCGAGTACCTCCGGAACAGGCTCGGTGAGGACGATGTGGCTCGAGGCAACGGCGAGTGAGAGGCGGTATCCGCGGAAGCCGGCTGCGGCCGAGTTCACCGCGAGCACCGCCGAGCCTGCGCGGACACGCCCGAAACGGGTCTCGACGCTTCCGTCGCGTTCGAAGCGTGTGACCTCGGTTCGCTCGTGGATCCGAGCTCCGCGCTCCAGCAGCTTCGCGCGGAGCCCGAGCGCGAGCCGGGCAGGATGCACCGTCGCGTTCAGCCGATACAACGCTCCGCCGAGGAAGAGCGGCGACGCGCAGCGTGTGCGCACCTCGGCGGCCGACACGGCTACCACCTCGTCGGCGGCTCCGAGATCTGCAGCGGCGACGACGATCCCTTCCCAGGAGCCGACCTGCGACTCGGTGGTCGCGACGCGCAGCATCGGCGCTTCTCGAAACCACGCGTCCACCTCGTTCGTCTCGCACCACGCACCGATCCCGCGCACGGCGCTCTCCGACGCCCTGCACACGGCCAGCGCCGCTGCATCGCCGGCCCGCTCGCGAAGGATTTGCGCGCCGGGCCAGAGCGTCTCGCAGAACCCGCCGTTCCGCCCGCTCGGTCCGTGCCCGCACATCGCGGTCTCGAGCAGGAGGACGTCGAGCTCCGGCTCGAGCTGGAGCAGCTGCCACGCGGTCCAGAGACCGAGATAGCCACCCCCGACGATCACGACGTCGGCGCTCGTGTCTTCGGAGAGCGGCGGCTCGGGAGCCACTTCGCCGGCTTCCTCGAGCCACCATCCGGTCCGCGTGTGTCGCACGCGTCGATGCTACTTCGTGCTCGTTTCGGGAAGCGGTCGCGTCAGGGGTGGCGGACGGGACTCGAACCCGCGACCACCGGGACCACAACCCGGGGCTCTACCAACTGAGCTACCGCCACCGCGCCGAGAGAGGATAGCGCGGGCGTTCGCGACTCAGTTCGCGCCGAGCACGGCCTGGGTCTGGGTCGTGCGGGCGACGTGACGCCCGGTCGCGTCGTGGAGATCGGTCTCGACCACGATCGTCGTCTTCCCTCGGTGCAGCGGCCTCGACAGCGCTCGCACTTCGCCCTGGCGCACCGCGCCGAAGAAGTTCGTCTTCGACTCGATGGTCACCGTCCGGGCGCCCTCGGGGAGATTGAGGAACGCGCAGACCGCTCCCGCGGAGTCGGCGAGCGTCATCAGGACTCCACCGTGCAGCACGCCTCCGGCGGTGCAGAGCTCGGGAGCCCAGGCGAGGGTCGCCTCGACCTCCTCTGGCCCACCGAATGTCCTGATTCCAAGCGTGGCGCCGAGCGGCATCTGCGCGTTGACGACGTCGGTGATCTCGCGTCCGTCCTCGAGCATGACAGGGACTGTACGCGCGGTTACGCGAGCCGCCTCTCCAGATAGGCGGCGAGCCGGGTCAGCGGGAACGAGATGCAGAAGAAGATGACCATCACGGTCGCGTAGATCGGAAATGCCTTGATCTCCCCGATTCCGATCGGCGGGGGAGCGGCGAGCCGCTCCACCTGGCGCTCGGCAGATTCCAGGAGCTCCGGCGCGCCGATCACCTGGGCGATCGTCGAGGTCTGGATGATGTTGACCAGGAGGCTGACGAGCGGCGGCAAGAGGCGTCGCAGCGCTTGCGGGAGGATGACGAAGACGTGTCTGCCGATCCAGCCGAAGCCGAGCGCCGAAGCTGCCTCGTGCTGCTCCTTCGGGATCGACTGCACGGCGCCGCGGGTCGCCTCGGCAACCTGCGCGCTGCCCCAGAGCGTTAGCGCGATCGAGGCGGAGATGAGCGCATCGAACTCCAGACGCGGGTTGAGCGAGGGGAGCAGGAAGAAGACCAGGAAGAGCGTCACGAGGACCGGCAGCCCACGCCAGACCTCGATGTAGAGGCGAATCAGCGCGCGCGACGGCATGAACTTGATCGTGAGCAGGGTGCCGAGTGGGACTCCGATCAGCAGGCTTCCGGCGAGCGAGATCGCGGCGATCTGGAGCGTGCCTCGGAGCCCCACCTCGAGCATGTAGCGGAGGACTGGCTCGGCCCAGTCCGGGAGGAAGCTCATCGTGCGTCCTCGGGCAGGGCGAGACGGCGCTCGACGACGCGGATGGAGGCCGACATGGTCCACACGATCACGAGGTAGCTGACGGCCAGCGTCGTGAACGTCTCGACCGTCTGGAGCGTCAGCGCGTTGATATTCAGCGCCGTCGTGGTCAGCTCCGGGTAGCTGATGACGTACATCAGCGACGTGTTCTTGACGACGCTGATGTAGGTGTTGATCGAGGACGGAAGCGCTATCCGGCCGCCGATCGGCAGCGTGACGTTGAGGAAGGTGGTGAGCCGTCCGAAGCCCAGCGCGAACCCGGCTTCACGAAAGCGGTGAGGGACCGCCTCGAAGCCTGCGCGGAAGTTCTCGGTGTTGAAAGCACCGCCCCAGATCGTCACCGCGAGCCAGGCGACGGTGAACGGCTCGAGGATGATCCCGATCTGGGGGAGCCCGAAGAAGAGGAAGAAGATCTGGACCAGGATCGGGGTGTTGCGGATGATCTCGACGTAGACCGCCGCGAGCTGGCTGACCACAGGGACACGGTGCGCGCGCGCAGCGCCCAGAACGAGGCCGATGACGAATGCGCCGGCGATCGCGATCGCCGAGACCTCGAGCGTCCGGCGGAGCCCGGCGAGGAGCTCGTCGCCGTTCTCCGTGATGAACGACCAGTCGAACGTGACGGCCAGGATGTCCACGAGGCGATGTCAAGGAGCGACCGCGCCGTGCGCGGTCGCTCCTTCGTTCCGTACCGACGGTGCCCCTACGGGCACACCGTCGTGGGATCGACCTGGTTGTAGGCGAACGTCTGATTGGGCCTGAGGATGTTCTTCGAGAATGGGCCGACCTGGGCAGGCGGGACGGTGTTCTTCAGGATCGGGAAGAACATGTCGCGCTTCTTCATCAGGTTGAGCCGGGAGTCGACCCACGCCTTCATGGGGGTGTTCCCCTGCTTGATCCCGATGCCGTACGGACCGGGGAGGAACAGATCGCTCGTGAGCTTGTAGTTCCGGTCGGTCACGGCGATGCCGAGGACCGCAGTGTCGTCCCACATGAGCGTGTCCGCCCGGCCGTCACGCAGTGCGATCACCGCATTCGTGAAGCTGTCGGTCACGATCAGCTTCGTGTCCTTGAAGCAGTTCTTCACCCAGCGGTCGTAGATCGAGCCGCTCGTCGTGGCGACGGTCTTGCCGCCGAGATCCGCGATCGAGCGGATGGACGAGTTGTTCGGCACGAGCAGGCGGCCCGTGCCCTTGTAGTACCCGCGCGAGAAGTCGATGCGCGTGTCCCGGTCGACGTTGTACGTGAACGTCGCGATGACCAGGTCCACGCGGCCCGTCGTCAAGGCGGGCTCGCGGGCAGGAGTCGTCACGCACGTGAACGTGACACGGTTCGACTTGCCGAACGCGAAC
The DNA here is from genome assembly GCA_020029615.1 of Actinomycetota bacterium. Classification (GTDB taxonomy): domain Bacteria; phylum Actinomycetota; class Thermoleophilia; order Gaiellales; family Gaiellaceae; genus GMQP-bins7. The sequence goes on along the minus strand of JAIBJO010000039.1, from coordinate 3,318 downwards.
CGCGAGAACCAGCGGGCGATCTCGACGTCGAAGCCGGCATGCTGGCTCCGGGCGCCGATGTACCCGAAGGGCGGCGTGTCGCACTTGACCGCGATGTTCCAGCGCTTGCGTTCCTGCACCTCGGCCGGCAGGGGTGGCAGCTTCGCCTGCGCTGCTGCAAGGGCCACGGTCGGGCCCGCCTCACGGGCGGACGCTATCCCGCCCCAGGTGGCGAGGGCGACGCCCGCGAGGGCCGTGGAAGCGATGACGAGCATGAGTCGTCTCATTCCGATCCTCCTTCTTCCTCGACGGTGAGCTCTTCCAGTGTGTGAGCGAGCTGGGTCCTGCGGAGAAACTGCTGCGTACGCTCCTCCTTCGGATTGTCGAGCACGGCGCGGGGCGCACCTTCTTCGACGATCTTCCCGCCGTCCATGAACACCACGCGGTCGCCGACCTCCTTCGCGAATTGCATCTCGTGCGTGACGATCAACATGGTCATCCCCTCGCGCGCGAGGTTCCTCATGACGACGAGCACCTCGCCGACGAGCTCCGGGTCGAGAGCGGACGTGACCTCGTCGAACAGCATGACGTGCGGCTGCATCATGAGCGCGCGGGCGATGGCGACGCGTTGCTGCTGGCCGCCCGAGAGCTGGTGAGGGTGCTGGTGCGCCTTCTCCTCGAGCCCGACGCTCGCTAGGAGCTCGCGAGCGCGGGCCTCGGCCTCTCGACGAGGCACCTTCCGGATCCGTCGGGCGGCGAGCGTGAGGTTGTCGAGTGCCGTCAGCTGCGGGAACAGGTTGAACTGCTGGAAGACGATCCCGATGCGCTGCCGTATGGCGGACACGTTCACGCCCTTGCGCGTGATCTCCTCGCCTTCGAGAAAGATGCGCCCCGCCTGGATCGGCTCGAGCAGGTTGACACAGCGCAGGAGCGTGCTCTTGCCGCTACCGCTCGGCCCGATGACGACCAGCACCTCGCCGGGAGCGACGCTCAGGTCGACACCGTCGAGCACGAGGTTGTCCCCGAAGCTCTTGCGCACCCCCTCGAGACGGACCATGGCCTCCGCTGCGACAGCTGATGCTGCAATGCTCATTCTCCACGCGAGATCAAACGAGACTCCTCCGCGCAAGTCAAGCGGTTGACGTGAGGCGCCCGGGTATCTTTGATGCTGTCTAGGGGATGGGGACCTCACTGCTTCGACGCTCTCGCCAACTCGCCGCCGTTGGGACGGTCGCCCTCGGCGCCGTGGTCGTGGTGAGCACGTCGTCGGGCAGCGACGCTCCGCTTCGGGGCGTTGCACCGATGCGCTCGTCCGCCGCCGAGATCGCGGGCAAGGTGACCGTCAAGGTGTCGCTCAAGCTGTCGCAACAGGGCGCTTTCACGGTACGCGGAGCGATCGCCGACTCGGGTCTCGCGCGAGGCCGCCAGACCGTCGTCGGCGGCCGCGCCCGCATGGCCCTGACACTCGACGGAAAGGCCGGGAGGATCAAGCTTCTCGTGTCCCAGCCGTGCGGGAAGACGAAGAGCACATGGAATGTCGTTTCGGGATCCGGTTCCTACAAGGGGCTTTCAGGCGGAGGAAAGGGGAGCGGCCGGCTCACGTGCAGCACGAGAGCACCGCATCGAGGCGTCTACGCGGGAACCGTCAGGACGCCTCCGCCAACGGCCGTCGCCCAGCCGGGCTCCTACCGTGGCGTCGGGTTCAGCCCCAACCTCCGAGTTTCGTTCGACGTCCTCGCCGACGGGCGCACGCTCACCAACGTCGCCGTGCGCCAACTCGTCGCCCGCTGTCAGCCTCCGAACGTCGAGTTTCTCGAGCTCCAGCTCTCCGGGCGCTACCCGCTGTCCGACCGTGGCCGCTTCTCGATCGTCGGGAGCGGGTACACGTTCGCCGGAAAGGTCTCCGGGGCGAGCGCCCGAGGGTCGATCAAGTACGAGGCCCGCGGCTGCAAGGTCGACTCCATGAACTGGAAGGCCACGTCACCGGCGGAGCCTCTGCCGATCGTCGCTGCCGGCCGCTACTGCGGGTTCACGCTCACCGGGTCGGGCGTCTGCCTCGACGCGACGAGGGATGCGTGGGTGACGAGGGCTCGCTTCGAGGTCAACCTTCGCTGCGTCGAGCCGGAGGTCGTGACGTTCAAGTTCGAGTACATCTACGGCGGGGCGATCGCGATTCGCCCGGATCTCACGTTCTCGGGGGGCCTCTCCAACATCCCGCTCGCCGGGGGCGGCTCGCTCAAGTTCACGATGTCGGGCAAGTTCGACGACGCCGAGCGACGCGTCACAGGGAAGGGCGGCCTCTCGGCGGTGACGATCGTGCGAGACGGCACTCTCTACACGTGCCGTAATGCGGTCTCGACCTTCACCGCGAAGCTCGGGGCATAGCCCTGCCCGACACGATGCGTTGACGTAGCCGCTTCGGCACCCTAGGCTTCCGGTCTCTCGTCGTCGAGCGGAAGGAGATGACCATGAAAGCCACGCACTTCATCCTCCTCCGGCTCGACGCCGTCCTCTAGCAAGCACCTTCGCGGACGGCCGCGAGCCGCGGCCCGGTTCACCATCGAAGTGAAGGAGCTTTGCGTTGTCCGATGCAACCCTGGCCGCCCTCGGCTGGACCGACGAGCTCGAGGCGGCCTTCACAACCTATTCCGAGCGGGGCTTCGAGCCCGCTCGTGTCGTCGCGGAGCACCGGGGCGGCTACTACGTCCGCGGCGAGCGTGGCGATCGCCTCGCGCATGCGCGCGGACGGCTGCGCGACGACGAGATCTGGGGCGGGATGCCTGCGGTCGGCGACTGGGTCGCCGTCGTCGACGCACCCGGCGACCACGTCGCGATCGAAGCGCTGCTGCCGCGGCGGACCAAGGTGTCCCGCAAGACGCCCTGGCTGAAAGCGGAGGAGCACATCCTCGTGGCGAACGTCGACATGGTCTTCCTCGTCGCGGGCCTCGACAACGACTTCAACCCTCGACGCCTGGAGCGATACCTGACGGCGGCCTGGGACAGCGGTGCCGATCCGGTCATCGTTCTCACGAAGCTCGACGTCTGCGACGACTTCGAGAAGCTCACGGAAGCCGAGGACGTCGCAGTCGGAGTCCCGGTCCTCGCGGTCAGCAACGTCACGGGAGAGGGGATCGAGGAGGTTCGTGCCCTTCTCCGACCAGCGCGAACGTTCGTCCTCCTGGGGTCCTCCGGCACGGGCAAGTCGACGCTCGTCAACCGGCTCGCTGGCCGCACCCTCATGCCGACGGGAGATCTCCGCAAGGACGGCCGCGGCCGGCACACGACGCGCCATCGCCAGCTCCTCGTCCTGCGGGACGGCTCGATCCTCGTCGACACCCC